>JBCKKA010000001.1:0-92857 GCA_038904515.1 Acidimicrobiia bacterium
TCCCGGCATCGGAGATCGTCGAAGCGCAGTGGACCGCGGAACGTCGCGGTCGCGAGCGGTTCGTGTGCGAGCAGCCGCCGTATTCAATCCTCGTGCGCGGCATCGAAGCCGATGTGCTCCCAACGTGTGCGCGCCACGACATGGGCGTCATCCCGTGGAGTCCGCTTGCGGGCGGCTGGCTGTCGGGCAAGTGGCGTCATGGTGCCGACCCGAAGAGTCGGCGCGCGGCACTCGTCCCGGATCGCTATGACCTGACCCAGCCGGAGAACCAACGCAAGCTCGACGCGGCGGACGCGCTCGCGCAGGTCGCGGACGAGGCCGGAATCTCACTCGTACACCTCGCGGTCGCGTGGGTCATCAACCACCCGACCGTGACGTCCGCGATCATCGGGCCGCGGACGATGGACCAGCTCACGAGTCAGCTCGGTGCGATGGACGTCACGTTGGACGCCGACGTACTCGATCGCATCGACGAGATCGTTCCGCCCGGCACGAACTTCAGCTGGGCCGACGCCGGCTACACCCCACCCGGAGTGGCCAACCCAACACCTCGCCGCCGACCCGCCCGCTGAGCGCGACGAAAGCGCACCGAGCTGCGATCACGGGACCGCTCACCGACGATCGCTCTCTCGCGACCGGGCTCACGCAGCTCGTCGCGCGGCCGCTTAGGCGATATCAGAAATTATTTCTACGGTAAAGGTTCCGTCGGTATTGGCTATTACGGCCGCCACATCAAGGCGCAGCGACCGACCGCGGGCCGAATGTTCATCGAGCCATCCCAAAGCCAGTTTCTTAAGTCGTTGCTGTTTGGTCCAAGTAACGGCCTCGGCAGGATCGCCGAAGGTGGAAGTGCGCCGAGTTTTTACTTCACAAAACACGAGCACGCGTGAATCGGCAAGGATTAAATCGATTTCGCCCGCGTGATTTCGCCAATTACGCTCAACGATTTCGTACCCCAGCATTTCGTAATGTCGGGCGGCCGCAGCTTCGCCTGCGGCACCTAAAGCTCGCCGGTGGTCGGCCAACTCAGGAATCCTTTTTATCGAGCTCCTCAATGTTCACATCACGAAAGGTCAGGACTTGGACTTTTGTGACAAAGCGCGCGGGACGAAACATGTCCCAGACCCACGCGTCTTCGAGGTCGATGCGGTAAAAAACTTGTCCGCCACGGTCTTCAACGGTGACATCGACATTGTTAGCAAGATAAAAACGCCGATCAGTTTCAACTACATACTTGAACATCGGCAACACATCGCGATATTCGCGGTAGAGCTTTAACTCGATTTCAGTTTCATACTGCTCTAGATCTTCGGTGCTCACGCCCTAGACCCGCTTTTCCCGCACCTTTGCCGCCTTACCAATGCGATCGCGTAAGTAGTACAACTTGGCCCGCCGCACCTTGCCACGAACACCAACGGTTATCTCAGCAATAATCGGTGAGTGCACCGGAAAGGTGCGTTCTACGCCAACACCGAAACTTATCTTGCGAACAGTGAAAGTTTCACGAACACCACTGCCTTTACGGCGAGTAACGATGCCTTCGAAGGCTTGAGTGCGCTCGCGGGTTCCTTCAACGACTCGAACCTGAACGGTAACGGTATCGCCCGGCGAAAACTCGGGAATGTCGGTGCGAAGACTCGAACGATCGACAATATCGGTGGACTGCATTTGAAAAACTCCCAAAGATGTGAGGTGGACCCTCTAATAGTAGTAGCGCCGCAACTAGGCCATCCGAGCCGGAGCGGACGATTACCCCTAAACGAATTAAGCCAGATCGGCGGGGTACTCCTCGAGTAGGGCGTGATCGGCCTCGCTGAGATCAGCAGCAGCCAACAGATCGGGGCGGCGAATCAAGGTGCGGCGTAGAGCCTGAGCCCGACGCCAGCGTTCAATCCGACCATGATCACCGGAACGAAGAATTTCGGGTATTTCGTAACCCCGCACTTCGGCGGGCTTGGCGTACTGCGGATATTCGAGCAAACCGCGTGAAAAAGATTCCTCATCAACCGAAGTCTCGTTACCCAACACTCCTGGTACTAATCGCGCGACCGCCTCAATCACTACGAGGGCGGCGGCTTCACCGCCCGCCAATACATAATCGCCGACCGAAATCTCATCATCACAAAGATGGTCGCCGACGCGTTGGTCGATGCCCTCGTACCGTCCGCACAACAAAGAAAATCCTTCGAGTTGAGCCAACTCGCGCGCCATCGACTGGTCAAATCGCCGTCCGCTCGGGCCCAGCAAAATAAGTGGTCGCGGCGGTTGCGCGGCTTCTACTGCGGCAAAGAGTGGTTCCGCAGCCATGACCATACCGGCACCTCCGCCCACTGGTGAATCATCGACGCGGTGATGCCGATCGGTAGTTGATTCGCGTGGGTCGTGCAGGCGCACATCGAGATGACCACTCGACTGAGCCTTACCAATAAGTGAAAGCGATAGCGGCTCTTTTAGGTAAGCAGGAAAGATTGTAAATACATCGATACGCATGGCAATCAGTCGCGCAACGATTATAAATCTAGAAGTCCGTCAGGGATATTCACTACTACTACTCCGTCGCGTTTTTCAGTAATAAAAGTGATAGGAACCAACGCGCCGCCATCGAGTTCAAGAAGTTCGTGGGCAGGGTTGTCGTGCACGGCGACTACCCGCCCAATTTCTTTTTCGGCTCCGTCGATTACGAGTACGCCAATCAATTCATGGACCCAGAGATCGTTGCCTTCAGTCGGCCGCGCTTCGGCATAGAGACGATTGCCTTGCAGTACCGTGGCCGCATTACGGTCATTGATTCCGTCAAAAAAAATCAGCCACCGACCTTGATGGGGTCGAGATTTTTTGATTACTAAAGTCTGGTTGTCGTCGGTGAACAAGATGGCACCAACTTCGTGTCGCTCAGAACGGTCACTGGTAAAAGTTACCGCGACTTCGCCGATTATCCCGTGGGGTCGACCAACCCGTCCTACTTCTAGTCGCAGTCCCGACTCCGCCCGTCCCGCTGGTGGCACGGTGACCAGATCAGTCGGCGACGTCGACGCCGACCTTCACGCCTTCAGAAGCACCGGCAGCACGCGTTACTTGTCGAATTGCCTGGATAACCCGACCCCGACGCCCAATCAAACGACCCATGTCGCCCGAACTGGCGTGAACAAGAAAAAAGACTTCGTCGTCAGCTCGCTGATCTACTTCAATATCAACCGCATCGGGCTCATCGGCCAATGACCGAGCGATGTATTCGACGACTGCTAACGAGCGACCGCCGACGATTTGATTTCCGTCATTTGATTCGTTATTGAGATCTTCGTCGCTCACTCGCTCGACTCCTCGGCCGCGGCTTCTACAACTTCTTCAGCCGCCACTTCTACAACTTCTTCAGCCGCTACTTCGGCTACGACTTCTTCAGCCGCCACTTCGGCTACGACTTCTTCGGCTACGACTTCTTCAGCCGCCACTTCGGCTACGACTTCTTCAGCCGCCACTTCGGCTACAACTTCTTCAGCCACTTCTTCAGCCGTTTCTTTCTTAACGGCCGGTGCCGCGACTCCTGGTTCGGGGCGTTTTTTAGTTTTGGTCGTTACCGCGCGGCCAGTAGAAAAACCTCGGCGATTCAATTTAGTGTCGACGGGTCCCGACTTCTCCGACAAGAACTCAGCCCAAACTCCCGATACGGTGAGCAACTTTTGTACCGACTCAGTCGGCTTAGCGCCTTTGCGCAACCAATCAAGGGCGCGATCACTTTTTATTTCGAGGTGGGACGGATCCTGACGAGGACCGTAGTTACCAATTGTTTCGAGAATGCGGCCGTCGCGCGCTTGGCGCTCATCGGCAACAACCACTCGGTAGGAAGGTTGCTTGCGCTTTCCTACTCGCATTAGACGAATTTTTACGGACACACATCTCCTTGATCGGAACCCTTTATATTAGCGGGACGGAACCCAATCATGCACTTGGGGGCCGCGGAAGATTTATTCCGGTCATATCGATCCCCTTACCCCGCCGGCCTTTACCCCCTTTGTGTCTCGACTTGGGCTGCTGCATTTGGCGCATCATCTGACGCATCATCGTGAATTGCTTGAGTAAGCCATTGACCGCTTGTGTAGTCGTCCCGCTGCCCATCGCGATTCGCCGTCGGCGCTGACCATTGATTATTGAGGGATCTTGGCGCTCAGCAGGAGTCATCGAAAAAATAATTGCCTCAATACTTCCGAGCTGGTCTTCATCAACTTCGGCTTGGCGTAATTCTTTAGGGACGCCGGGCAACATTCCCATAATGCTCGATAGCGGACCCATCTTGCGCACTTGCTGCATCTGTTCGAGAAAATCTTCGAGAGTAAACAAACCTTCAGCCATACGCTCTTGAGCGCGAGCCGTAGTCTCGGCGTCAAACGCGGCTTCGGCTTTTTCGATCAGAGTCAGCGCGTCACCCATGCCCAAAATTCGGCTAGCCATGCGGTCGGGGTGGAATGCTTCAAAATCGTTAGTAGTTTCACCGATGCCGGCAAAAAGAATAGGTAATCCAGTTACTTCCTTGACTGATAGCGCCGCGCCACCACGGGCATCGCCGTCAAGTTTGGTTAGCACTAATCCAGTAAGGGGCACTTGGGCGTGAAATGTCTCGGCAACATCTACCGCAGCCTGACCGGTCATCGAATCAAGAACGAGCAAAATATCGTCGGGCTTCACCGCGGCGCACAAACGATTCAATTCTTCCATGAGATCGATATCGATCTGAAGCCGACCCGCGGTATCGATAATCACCACATTGCGACCAAGTCGTTCGGCTTCACGACAACCTTGAGTGGCGACGGTTTCGGGGGTGGCGTCGGCCGTGAATACGGGAATCCCGATCGACTCTCCCAATACTTGTAATTGCTCAACCGCCGCGGGCCTTTGCCGATCGGCGGCTACAAGTAACACTCGCTTGTTGTCGTGTTTTTCGAGGTGGTGCGCCAACTTGGCCGCGGCAGTAGTTTTACCCGCGCCCTGTAACCCGGCCAAAACTATCACCGAGGGCGGCTTGGGCGCGACTGTTAATTGTCCCGTTGCGCCACCGAGAGTGACCACTAATTCTTCGTGAACAATTTTTATTACTTGCTGCGCAGGGCTAAGACTCTGCGCGACCTCGGAACCGGTAGCCCGCTCTTTTATTCGAGCGACAAAATCTTTTACAACCCGAACATTTACATCGGCTTCGAGTAAGGCGCGTCGAATCTCGCGGGCGACCTCTTCAACATCGTTATCACTGAGTTTTCCCCGTGACCGCAGTCGGCGAAATATTCCGTCGAAACGATCGGATAAAGCATCGAACACTCATTACCTCCTGTACTGCAGAGGATACCGTTCGGATGGATCGATTTATTCGACGAGCGCGGCCGCGAACTCTTCGGGGTCGAATACCACTAAATCTTCCACTGATTCACCGATACCAAGCAGTTTCACCGGAACTCCCAGCTCGGACTCAATCGCGAGGACGATCCCGCCCTTGGCGGTACCGTCGACTTTAGTCAGAACTACCCCGGTTACCCCCGCACTAGCAACGAACTCGCGCGCTTGCGCTAATCCGTTTTGACCGGTGGTGGCATCAAGCACCAACAGCACTTCGCTCAGCGGCGCCGCGGTGCGCTGGACGACTCGGCTCACCTTGGCTAGTTCTTCCATCAGATTTTTCTTGTTGTGGAGACGGCCAGCAGTATCGACTATTACTAAATCAAAGTGGCGAGCAAGCGCCGACTGCGCCGCGTCAAACGCCACTGCACCCGGATCACCGCGGTCTTGACCGCGCACAACTTCGATTCCTAGTTGTTCCCCCCAAATACTCAATTGTTCGGCTGCCGCGGCCCGAAATGTATCGGCTGCGGCCAGTAGCACCGTTCGTCCGGCCGCCTGCTCTCTAGCCGCCAGTTTTGCCGTAGTAGTGGTTTTACCAACTCCGTTAACACCCACGAGCAACCAAACATTGGTAGTACCGGTTGAAAAATTGAGCGAACGATCGGAAGCGTTCGCTCGTAGCCGATCGGTGATTGCCTGAGCCAACACTTCGCTAATTCCGTCAGCCAACGAATCCTTGCTAATACCCGCCCGCACTGAATCTAAAAGATCCGCCGTAGTAGCGGGACCAACATCAGCGAGGAGCAAGGTTTCTTCTAACTCATCCCAAACTTCGTCATCAATTTTACGCGCGCGCCACCGCCGGCGCATTTCTGAAAACGGGGCTCGACTCTTAGAGAAGCGATCGCGCAAGCCAAAATGCCGAGGCGTCAAAGATTCAATCTCATCAGTCATCGCGAATTAATTCACTCTTGTTCCGGCGATTTCGAATCACGCCGGCTAATGATTCTTGGGATCACGATAAGCAGTGCGGCCAGTACGAGTATTCCCGCCAGCAGCAGACCTTCGGTGTTATCGAGCATGCCCAAAACTACCGGCCGTCGGCTTCGCCTTCCGGAGCACTAGACCGATCGTGGTGCACCGACGGGTTGGTGGTGACCGCAGATCCACTACCGGGAGATAGCGGTTGGCCAACAAGCGGAAGGCCGGCCCCACGACAGGCCTCAACAATACGAGCACGCAGTTCTCGGGCTACCGCCCACTGCTCAAGCGGAACCGTTTTGACCACCAAACGAATTTTCATCGATACCTCGCTCAGCTCTTGTACGCCCCAAACTTCAGGCTGATCCAGCAACCGTTTGGCCCAATTTTTTTCACTCATTATTTTGGCGCCAACATCTTCTAGTAAAGAAATTGCTGCGCCAGGATCGACTACCGGCAAAAATTCAACATCAAGTAGCGCGCGCGACCATTCTTTCGAGCGATTGCCGACTTCAGTAATACTGCCATTAGGAATCCACCACACCACTCCCTCGACATCACGAATACGGGTGACTCGCAAACTCATTGACTCGACTTTTCCGCTGGCCTCACCAACTTCAATTACATCGCCGACACCGAACTGATCTTCCATCAAAATAAATAGCCCACCAAAAAAGTCTTTGATTACCTGTTGAGCGCCAATCCCGATGATTATGCTGATTGCGCTCACTGCCACGAATACCGATCCCACGTTGTAACCAAGCTGATCAATAAATACAAAACTGGCAAGGATCCATATGGCGATGGTGGCAACATTTTGCAACGAGACCGTAAGGGTGGCGAAGCGTCCGATGCGGCGTTCATTCTCTAAGTTGGTTGGTACAGGGATATCTTCCTGTTGGCGAAAAGCCGACCCTCGGTCAGAATCACGCACACGGCGTAACGATCGAGCGATAATTCGGCGAGTTATCCACGCCACGATGACCGCAATAACTACTACCAATACGAGCCGAAGCGGGATAGAGATCGCGTCGGCGATCTTGCTTAAATCTTCATTGCCGGTGATTTGGTACACAGCCTCACAAACCCAACCCCGTTGACCGGAGGCACCACAAGCGTCGGTCAGCGATCCCAACAGAATCATTTTAAGAAGTCACTACATCGGAAACGCGTTGGCTAACAATACGAGTCGAATCACCTGGAGCCATCGATACGCCGTAAAGAACGCTTCCTGCTTCCATCGTTCGTTTCTGGTGAGTAACGATTACCAATTGGGCTTCTTCACGAAATTCCTGCACAAGATCTAAAAAGCGGTGAAGGTTCACATCGTCGAGCGCAGCTTCTACTTCGTCGAGTAGATAAAACGGAGAAGGACGAGCTCTAAACACCGAAAATAAGAACGCGATCGCAGTTAGCGATCGTTCACCACCCGAGAGCAGGGAAAGCCGACGAACATTCTTTCCCGACGGCCGCGCGTCGATCTCGATTCCGGTATTAAGAAGATCGTCGGGATTTATCAGCGACAGTTTGCCGGTGCCGCCGGGAAAGAGAAGCGCGAATGTGATATTAAAATGTTCGGCAACGTCAGCAAACGCTGATTGAAAGATGGAAATGATTTCGTTGTTAACCATACGAATAACTTGATTTAATTCTTTGCGCGACGAGCGCACATCTTCGATCTGCGACTGCAAGAACTCGACTCTTTCGCCCAAACTCCCGTACTCGGCCAGGGCGAGAGGATTTATGGGGCCCATCAATCGCAAATCCCGCTCCAGCTCTCGCGCCCGACCAGCCAAAGTTGTTCCTTCAGGGGTTTCGGGAGCCGGAGCATCAAGAGCAACCGATGGTTCTACATCAAATTGAGTGCGCAACAACTCAACTTCGTTTTCAAGTTTGATGCGCGATTCGGCATCGGCCACATTGGCTTGCGCCATCCGCTCACGAACTTCTAATAGTTCGCGCTCAAGCTGACCGCGCTCTTTACGCAATCCTTCTAATTGGTCGGTCGAGGCGCGCGCGGTTTCGGTTTCACGCTGGCGCCGCGATCGCAGCCGCTCGTGCAACTGTTTGACTGCCTCGGCATGATTACCTAAACGCTCGATAATGCCGCTGAGATCGTTATCTCGGTCGAGGATTACCCGCCGTCGGCGTTCCGCGTCGGCCTGCTGGGCCGGATCGCGTGCAGCCAAACGGGCCTCTACTTCATCAAGCCGATCTTGCAGAACCATCCGGCGTTCTTGGGCCGCGGCCCGATGAACTTCATCGGCGCGAGCTGCCCCAAGCGTTGCTCGGGCGTTTTCTACTAATCGACTCGCCTCGGCACGGGTAACTTCGGCAGCTACCGCTAGGCGCTGGGCTTCATCGACCATCGCTTGCGTTACCGAACTCGCTTGTGCCCCACCGATATTCCAAACACCGATGCCGCCCAGTCGATCACCATCGGGAGTTACGGCAACCAAATCGGGGTTACTGGTTACAACATCAAGAGCAATTCGCCAATCAGCAACCAGAACAGTCCGAGAAAGAAGTCGGGCCAAAGTTTCTCCGATACCAGGAACCGTCGAACTGACTACTTCAGTTAGCAGTCGCGCACCGGCCGGAATAGTGGCGGCCGAAAACGGAGTGGTGCGCGCCGCGTCTACTACCAAGACCATTCCCCGCCCGTCGTCTTGACGAAGTGCTTCAATTGCTCGGCGCGTCGACTCACCTTTTTGCACCACCGTGGCTCGCAGAGCCTCTCCTAATGCACACGCCACTGCGGTTTCGGCCCCGGACTCAATTTCAAGGTGATCAAGCAACGGCCCTAAAACTCCATCAATATTTGCCAGAGCAGCCGCCGCTTCACTATTCCCCGCTATTCGTAATTGCTGCTCAAGCGCGTCAGCGCGCGCACGCGTGCGAGCACCTTCACCTTCGGCGGCTCGCCACTCCGATTCAGTATCGCTAAGAACCGACGCGGCGGTTTCGGGATCAAGTATCGCCCGAGTGCCGGGTAGCGAAGATTCTTCAACCGCTACTTCAAGGCCGGCCAATTCGTCGCGCAGAGCTACCGCGTCGGCAATAAGAGTCCCGACTACGCCTTCGTCGGCCGCGGCATCGAGATCGCGATTTGCGCCGCGGCGTTTTTCTTCCACCAGCGCGGTCAGACCGCGACTGCGCTCACGCAACGCTTCGACGCGGACCATCCAATCGGCCAAACCTTCTTCACCGAGCACCGTCAATGAGTGTTCAACATCAAGAACCGAAGTGTCGAGTGAACTGAGTCGAGTTTTTAGTTCACCTTCGCGACGCTCGTGCTCACTCGTTTCGTCGCGTAAACGCTCAAGACGAGTTTGATAACCGGCAATCTGGTGACCAGAAAGATACAACTTGATTGCCCGTAATTCATCAACAACTGAATCGTGCCGACGAGCAGCTTCCGCTTGGCGTTCGAGGGGGGCGAGTTGGCGTTTGGCTTCTCGCAATAAATCGCCAAGCCGTAAAAGATTCCCTTCGCTGGCAACCAGCCGACGCTCGGCCCGCTCTTTACGACGCCGATACTTGAGCACTCCGGCTGCTTCTTCGATAATCGCGCGGCGTTGTTCGGGCGATGCGTTGAGGATTGTGTCGAGTTGTCCCTGACCGACAATAACGTGTTGTTCCCGACCAATGCCTGAGTCGGATAGCAGCTCTTGTACATCGAGAAGCCGGACTGCGGCACCGTTGATCTGGTATTCCGAATCTCCGTTGCGAAATAATGTTCGGGTAATAGTTACTTCAGTAAAGTCGATAGGTAATATTCCGGCTGCGTTATCGATAGTGAGTGACACTTCGGCTCGTCCTAAAGCCGGACGCTTAGCAGTGCCCGCAAATATGACATCGTCCATCTTGGCGCCTCGCAAAGTTCGGGGTCCTTGCGCGCCTAACACCCAAGCCACCGCGTCGACCAAGTTAGATTTTCCCGAACCGTTGGGGCCCACAATTACGGTAACGCCCGGTTCGAAAACCAACTCGGTCTTTTCCGCAAAAGACTTGAAGCCTTTAAGCGTCAACGACTTCAAAAACACCAATTACCCCCGTAGCCAATCGAGATCGGGACTCCAACCCCTCTACTCGGATGGTAGTAAGAGCACCGCTGGCAATCGCGGACGGTTAGCCGGTCAGACTTGACAGGAGGCGCAGAAATACGTTGAGCGACCGCCAACCCGTTCTCGCACAATTGGCTGCCGGCACCGGGGGCAGGGCTGGCCCTCGTGGTCATAAACATTATGAAAGGTCTGGTATTCCCCCAACTTTCCGAATAAATCGACATACTGCTCGTCGGCCAGCGACGATCCCCGAAATTTGACTGCCTCCTGAAGCACCTCAATCAACGACCGATAGAGCCGGCGGATTTCTTGCGACTGGAGCGAATCGCTCATTCGATCCCAGCGCAAACCCGCGCCCCAGAGGATCTCGTCGCTATAAACATTTCCTATGCCGGCAATGAATTTTTGGTCCATTAGCAGCGGCTTCAATTTGGCTCGCTTCGTTACCACTAATGCCCCAAACTCGTCCCAAGAGATGGGGTGGTCGTAAGGATCGATTCCTAGATGCGCGAGTTCCTTAATCTTGTCGATCGAATCAATTTCGGTAACAAACATCTCACCAAAAGTGCGGGGATCAACAAAACGCAACTGCCCGCCCTTCTGGAAAGTAATCACGATATGGGTATGTTTCATTTTTGCTTCTCGAGCAGTTTTGGCCCGCCGCAATTGACCCGACATTCCTAGATGGATTACCAACACCTCGCTGCCATCAAGGCGACAAAGCAAATACTTGCCGCGACGATCGACCCCCGCGATCTTTCGACCCTGTAAGCGGTCGATGAATTCTTTTTTATTCTTATGGCGTCTAACCGATCGAGGAGCCTCGACTTCTACGATCTTTATACTGCGACCAGTAATGTCGCGCTCCAAATCTCGACGCAGCACTTCTATTTCTGGTAGTTCAGGCATCAGTTTCCTCTTTTTGGAATTCGGATGAAGTACTTAGTTCTTCATTTAGGGCCGCTAAGGCAACTTCGGCCGCGGCCTGTTCCGCTTGTTTTTTTGAAGTTCCTTCTCCGGTTCCCCAAGGTTTTCCGGCGATCAAAACCGACGCGAAAAAATGTTTAGAGTGGTCGGGGCCATCGGCATCAACTCGATATCGCGGTAACTGCTCCAACCTCTGGGCCGCCAATTCTTCGAGCCGAGTCTTGAAGTCAGATCCTCCTGGCCCCGTCGAGAAATCGTGGATTCGATCGCCCAGAAGATTAAGTACTACTCGTTCGGCCGCTTCCCAACCGCCATCGAAATAAACCGCGGCCAACAGCGCCTCGAGCGCGTCAGCCAAAATGGAAGGCTTTTCGCGGCCACCCGAAATATCTTCTCCCTTGCCTAAACGCAGTGCCGCGCCAAGATCAATTTCGTTAGCAACCTCAGCCAACACATCGGCTTTTACCACCGATGCCCGCAGTTTAGAAAGTTCTCCTTCCGACAACTCGGGGTAAGTGTTGAAAATGTAAGTAGTAACAGAAAGCCCTAAAACTGAATCGCCAAGAAACTCAAGTCTTTCGTTTGACTCAGTATCAGGGTTCTCGGCACAGAACGAACGGTGAATCATTGCGTTGGTTAAAAATTCGACATTAGTGAATTCATAACTGATTGCGATTTGCAACCGCATACGAGCGTCTTCCATCGCTAAACCTGATCGCCGATACTCGAAAGTCGCGCCATTACATAGTCAACGGCATCTCCCACCGTTTCGAGATCAACCAAGTCTTCATCATTAATTTGAAACCCAACGGTGCGCTCGCTCAGCTCAGTTTCTAATGCTTCTACGAGTTCGATAAGAGCAATGGAATCGGCTTCAAGGTCCTCACGAAACCGCGACGGTATCGTAATGAGCTGCTCGTCAATTTCTAGTATCTCGGCCAAACGCTCCTGAATTATCCGTAATACTTCTTCGGGAGTGAGAGGTTGACCCGACACGTGCGTCTCAGCCGGCATTAGCAACCGCCATTTGCATATGTCCAACAACATCGCTCTGGACACACTCGTGGGCGACTTGCACCGCGCTAACTATCGCCCGAGCCGACGACGATCCGTGCGAAATGATGGTCACACCTTTGACTCCCAACAACAACGCGCCACCAGTAAAATCGGGGTCGTAAGCTTCGGTTGCTTTAAGTAAGTGCGGAAGAATTACTTGCCCCGCGGCTCGAGTTTCGTCGTTGGTTTCAAATACTCCAAAGACCATCTTTGCTAATGACCGCAAAGCGCTCTCAAGAGATTTTAAAGCGACATTTCCCGTAAAACCGTCGGTGACGATTACATCAACCCGATCGGATTTCATAAGATCGCTACCTTCAACATTTCCTACAAAACTGGGTATCGCGGCTTTGAGTAGCGGGTAAGTCTTTTTTCGCAATTCGTCGCCTTTGCCTTCCTCGGAGCCCAGCGAAAGCAGCCCCACTCTGGGCTCTGAAAGTCCCCACCGTGAGCGCGAATACTCACAACCCATGATTGCGGTCTGCACGAGACGCTCGGGTGACGGATCAAGAATTGCCCCCGCGTCTACCAGAATTTGTGAATGAGAATTGAGAACCGGAATCGGTACAGCAATGGCGGGGCTAGGAACCGCTTTAAAACGTCCAAGCCGTAACACTGCTGCGGCGGTAGCGGCACCAGTATTTCCGGCACTTATCACCGCGTTAGCCTTGCCTTCTTTAACTAAATTCATCGCGACTACAAGCGAAGATTTTTTTTTGCTGCGCACCGCGGCAATAGGATCTTCACCCATTTCAATTTCTTCTTCGGCCTCAACAAACGCAACCCCCGTTGGCAAGTTGCCCTTGGGCAAAAAAGATTCAACCGCTTTAAATTGCCCAACTAGAACTACTTCAGCATCGGTTTCTTTCACCGCGAGCAGCGCTCCGGCAACTATTTCCTTGGGAGCGTGGTCACCCCCCATCGCGTCAACCGCGACCAGCGTGCGCAACGGAGACGAACCTCAGTCGACCGAAATGGCCACGCGGCCTTTATACCAACCACAATTGACACAAACGATGTGTGGAGTTTTTGCCGTGCCACAGTGTGGACATACCGACTTGGGTGCCGGCTTGATGCTGCGATTAGCCGAACGACGGCTGTGCGTTTTAGATCGTGATGTTTTGCGCTTTGGAACGGCCACGGTAACTCCTGCTATTAAGTATTGGGTTAATAAGTTTTATAAAAACTTGCTGGTATTAATAAACATATCCATAATCAAAACTCAAGTTCCGATAGCGCCGACCAACGAGGATCACCCGAATCAGAGGCAGCAACCCCTAACTCCGGTGCTGGGCGAGAAAAATTTGCACAGGTTGCGGTGCCGCATGACGGCGCTAACGGAAGTTCAACCACAAGAGTATCCCGAATCAACTGGTCAAGATCAATTTCGTTGCCAATTATTGGATACGTATCGCCTTCTATCGCTGATTCTTCAAATAGTTCATCAATTTCTACTAAAAGCGGTCCCGTTATTTCTTCTAAACAGATGCTGCACTGGGCCAGCCATGAACACGAAAAAGTGCCTCGAGCCACCACTCCTTCGGGAATGCGGGATAACACGAGATTGGCCTGAACCGGAATATTGATCTGGGCCGCGACTACCGCCAGCCCAGGAATATCGCACTCCGCATCGATATCGCGCCGTGTCACCGCTCCGGTTAGTAAGTCGGTTATTTCAATACGGGTTCCGGACATATTGATAAGAGCCAGAGCACTGGCGTTGGTCATAATTTCAATCAATCGCTTAACTGAAATTGGGTAAATAATTCAGAATGTCTAATATAGCGCAACCAAAATTTAGTTATACCAAATAAGGATTTGCGCCACCACTAACGAACGCGACCATTTTAATTTGGTCGCTTCAGCCCAGTTCACTCTTCGTTAGTCAAATCCTGATCAAAAAATTCCTGATCTTCTTCTTCGGCTTCGGACTCCTCAACTACAAGGTTCGCACCGAAGCGGGCTCGGCCCCGCTTTGTAATTACCAAAAGATCCTCAAGAGTCTCTTCGAATTTCATTAGCTGACCGGCGGCAAAATCTTCGGCTTCGTTGCGCAGCCGACGAGAGTCGGTTTCGGCATCAAATACCAATTGCTCGGCCAGTCGGCGAGCTTCACGAACTATTTCGCTGCGTTCTACCATTCGCTGCGCTTGTGTACGCGCCGACTCGATAATTAGATCGGCATCACGCCGAGCCTCAACCAAAAACTGGTCGCGTTCTTTTATTAACCAACGAGCCCGTTGAATTTCTTCCGGTAAACCCTGAAGTGCCTCGTCGACAATCGATAACGCGTCATCACGACTTATAAGTACTGAAGCCGACATCGGCATATTGCGAGCATGATCAATTAAGTCGCGTAAATCGAGAAGGCATTCTTCCAGCGTAGGAACGGGCCCCGGGCTTGCTGGTGCGCTCGTGGTATCACCGTATCGAGAGCGTCGCGGCGGAGTCATTCCTCAACAACCGCGTCACCGTAACGATCGCGTAATCGTTGCGCTACTAACGGTGGGACCATGCTCGAAACATCTCCGCCATAGCGAGACACCTCTCGCACCAAACTGGACGACAGAAAAGAATGCTGAGGACTAGTCGAGATAAAAAATGTATCTATTCCCGAAAGTCGCTGATTCATTTGGGCCATCTGTAATTCGTAATCAAAGTCAGAAATTGCTCGTAACCCTTTTACAATAGAATCGGCGCCGTGCACTTTAGCGAAGTCAACCAATAAACCTTTGAAAACTTCAATCTGAACATTTTTAAGATGCGCCGTAACTTCATGCAACATTTCTTTGCGTTCTTCAAGATCAAATAACGCGTTAGCCTTCTGCGGATTTCGAATAACGGCCACGATTACGGTGGCAAAATGGCGGGACGTGCGTTCAATGATGTCGATATGACCCAAGGTGACTGGATCGAAAGATCCCGGACACAACGCAGTAGCCACTTCTTGCCACCTTTCGTCGATCAGTCTAAGTGTCGATAATTTATTTTGGTCTTTAGCGTTACTACGAGCGTACCGCCGTATTTACGCTCCGAGGTGGTGATCCAGTCGTCGGCTAACCCGGTAGCCGCGGTGCCGGCTGATGCTTGTTCAACCACAACCCGCCCGCCTTTAGCGAGCCAGCCGATTTCACCAAGTCCCGCGAGAACACGCGGAATTTCTACCCGCGCGGTCTCGTAAGGCGGGTCGCAGTAGATCAGATCGAACGGTGCTTCGGAGGGAAGCGGGCCGGCCAAAAAACGCGCTACTTCGCTCTCCACGACTCGGGCCTGTTCATTGCTCCGCGTTAGTTCGAGATTTGTCCGACAAGTTGCTGCGGTTTTTCGATCGCCCTCAATGAAAACTGCCACCGCCGCGCCGCGCGACAATGCTTCGATTCCGATTGCGCCGCTGCCGCAGTAGAGATCGAGAATCGACATTCCCGAAATGTCGCCTAACGCGGAAAATATTGCTTCGCGTACTCTTTCTGTTGTCGGCCGAATGTCGGCTGGAGTAGTTATTTTTTGCCCCTTAAGCGTCCCCGCAACAATGCGAATACGGCCACCCGACTTGGCCATCAGCTCTTGAAGAGGAACTCAACGGAGTCGCCCAAGAGGTCCTCAACCTCTTCTCGCAACTGAGCATGAGCCGAAAGATTGGGGTCGGAATCAAGAATCGTCTCGGCCAAATCGCGCGCGGCTATCACTACTGGCTCGTCGCGGGGTAACCGCCCAAGCTTTAAATCGGTAAATCCGGATTGTCGCTCACCAAAGACCGCACCCGATCCGCGAATCTCCAGATCCCGTTCGGCCAATTCAAACCCATCGTTGCTTTCACACATTGCGTCAAGTCGTGCTTGACCTTCGGGAGTCGAGGGCTCGGCCAAAAGAAAACACCGCGAGGCGTGCGCACCCCGTCCGATTCGACCTCGCAACTGATGAAGCTGAAGCAATCCAAATCGGTCAGCATTTTCGATCACCATAACGGTGGCATTAGGTATATCAACCCCCACTTCAACCACCGTCGTGGCCACAAGAACATCAAGATCGCCGTCGCGAAATTTATTCATAACGCTTTCTTTTTCCGCTGAGGGCATCTGGCCGTGCAATAAGCCCAGACGCAACCCCGCTAGTTCTTCTCGACCAAGACGCTCAAACTCTTCGGTGGCTGCTTTCGCTTCGAGTTTGTCCGATTCTTCTACCAATGGGCAGACAACGAATGCTTGACGACCTTCCGCTATTTCGTTCGTAAGCACAGAATAAACCGCGCTACGTTCTCCTTCTCCGGGGCCAACAATGCTCGTAGCGATTGGAGAACGCCCCGCGGGAAGAGTCCGTAATTCTGATTTATCAAGATCCCCGTAAATAAGCATTGCTGCAGTTCGAGGAATAGGGGTGGCCGTCATAACTAAAACATCCGGTTCGTCACCTTTTCCGCGCAATACGTCGCGTTGTTCAACTCCGAATCGATGCTGTTCATCAATAACGATTACCCCTAGTCGCGAGAACTGAATTCCGTCGTATATCAAGGCGTGAGTACCTACGACTATGTCGACCACTCCCGCGCTAAGTCCTTCAGTAATTTTTCGGCGCTCAGCCGCAGTGGTTTTATTGGTCAGCAGGGCAATTCCCACTGGACGCTCGCCTAACAACGAATCCGATTCACTAATGGTGAGACCTTTGACCATCGCGCGTAAAGTCAGCGCGTGTTGTTCAGCCAGCACTTCGGTCGGCGCCATAAAGGCACTTTGGTATTCGCCCTGAACCGCCACCAGCATTGCCGCTAGCGCGAGAACCGTCTTGCCCGATCCAACCTCACCCTGAAGCAAGCGATGCATGGGTCCAGGAGCAGCCAAATCAGTAAAAATTTCTTCGCATACGAGCGATTGATCTTCAGTTAGAGTAAACGGCAAATTTTCTAAAAATTTAGGAACTAACGGCCCGTCGACAATATGAGATATTCCCCTGCTCGTACTTTCGATTGCCCGTTTGCGCGCGACCAGACCTAATTGCATCCGCATGAACTCGTCAAAAGTTAACCGCTTGCGAGCGCGGGCGACTTCGTTCATTCCGTCAGGACGATGGATTTCTTGATAAGCCGTAGCCCGATCAACAAGGTCGAAGGCAGCTAGCCGTTCACTGTCCAAAGGGTCATAGAACGAGCGCGATTCACACCGTTGTAATGCCGCGCTAACAAGTTTTCTTATTTGCCAACTATGAATTCCCGCTTTGCCTGATTGGGGATAAATCGGCAGCAGAACACCAGTGAACGGCTCCCCGGCTTTTTCCAGTACATCAACTGCGGGATTAATCATTTGAAAACGCCCGCGACTCATAGCGGGCCGACCAAAAACCGAAACTTCGGTGTCTACTGGAATTTTTCCGCGGTACTCCTGATTAAAAAATGTGAGTCGCAGTTGCGATGTGCCATCAAAAAGTTCTAACTCGACAATTGGGCGACGGCCAGGCGGTCGGCGTACTGAAACTTTTTTTATTGTGCCGGCAACAGTCGCTTCCTCGTCAGGTTTCAATTGAGCAATCTCCTGAACATTGGTGCGATCGTGATAGCGGCGGGGATAGTGCTCCAGCAGGTCGAGAACCGACACAATTCCAACTTCAGCTAGTTGGGCTGCGAGTTTGGGTCCGACCGCGCGCAACTCCGTTACCGATAAATCCCGCAATTCCCGTAACGCCAGACCGACTGGGGCCCTTTCCGTTTCCACTTACTCCACGCCAATAAGAAATGGGTAGAGCGGTTGGTTGCCTTCGTGCACCTCAACTTCAAGGTTGGAATGCTCAAGACCAAGATGCTCCCGCAACTTGGTTACATCAGCGGGTCGAGCATCGGATCCAAGGAGAACCGTCACTAGTTCGCTCTCTTCTTGAATCAAGTGCTCGATTAAACAAATCGCAGCTTCGATTGGAGTTGACGAAGCCGAGCAGATTCCGTCGCGAGAGATCGCTATCCAATCGCCCTCGGCAATAGGACCGCACTCGGCGGCACTGTCCCGTACGGCTTGAGTAATTTCACCTGCCCTTACCCGGCCGGCAGCAGCAGTCATAGCTTCAACATTCTCATCTAGTGGAGCCGAAGGGTCGTAAGCCATTAATGCCGACAAACCTTCCACTACTGAATAAGTAGGAACTACTCCAATCTCGCGATCGGTCAGCTCCCCTACTTTCTGCGCTACCGGAATAATATTTTTATTATTAGGAAGAACGATCACGCCGTCGGCCGCCACTCGATCGACCGCTTCGAGTATTTGTCCGGTGGATGGGTTCATTGACTGTCCACCCGCGATTACTTCCCTAACGCCAACCGAACTGAGTAAACGCTGTAAGCCTCGTCCTACCGCCACTGCCACTACTCCCGTAGTAACGGGATCGCTCGATTCATTCTCGGCGTTAGATTCGTCATCTCCCGCCGAACGAACCCACTGCTCCTCTTCTACTTGCTCAATCAGATCGGTAACTCTTATTTCGCGGGGTCGGCCGGCCTGAATACCGGCTTCTATTGCGGCACCGATTTCATTGGTATGAATGTGGCAATTCCATAAGCCACTACTTCCCACCACGACTATGGAGTCGCCAATCGCACCCCAAGTTTTTTTGAACTCGCCGATGGTCGTATCTTCGGCTTCAAGCAAGTACATAACTTCGTAACGTAGTGAAGACAACTCCGAGTCGTGCTGATGGTGCATAACTGAATCAGGAAGATCGATTTCCTCGGGTTCAGGTATGGCGCGTCCGTCAATAACATTTAGAAACGACCACAGCAATAATGTGTAACCAAGCGCACCTGCGTCCACCACTCCGGCGTCTTTAAGCGCGGGTAGAAGATCGGGGCTTTCATCGACCGCGGTTTGCGCAGCCAAGACCGCTCGTTCGAGAACGACTAATAGCGAGTCACCTTTTGCATTTTTATCTTCGATTGCCTCCGCCGCCTCCGCCGAACACCGAACCGCAGTGAGAATGGTGCCTTCGACCGGACGCATAACTGCTTGGTAAGCGGAATCCGCGGCGATCCGCAGCCCGCTTATTACTTCTTTACCTTCGACAACTTCGGCGGAAGCAAAAGTATCGGCCAAACCGCGCAATATTTGCGAAAGAATCACGCCCGAATTGCCTCGAGCACCCATTAACGATCCGTGCGCTAACGCTTGACACACATCAGCCATCTGCTCGGCATCGCCCACCTCGGTACACACCGATTCAAGAGTCAGAGCCATATTGGTACCGGTGTCGCCATCGGGTACCGGATACACATTGAGACGATTCAGCTCGTCTTGGTGGGCTCGCAGCGTGTCGCGAAATGTAGTGATAACCCGAGCAAGGGCTGCGCCATCAAGCGCTTGTAGAGCAACCATTAGACGGTTCATGCTAGCGGCGCCACCATAAGAGCGGATTGCGGGGCCGCTGATAACCTAAAGGATCATCATTTGGAATCAGTAATATCTGAAGATCCCAGAAAATAAGCCCAGAAAATAAGCCCAGAAAATAAGCAGGAGAGGCGCAGAAACAATGGCAGCGGTATGCGATGTATGCGGGAAGAGCCCAAGATTTGGTATGCAGTTGAGCCACTCTCATCGCCGCTCCAAGCGTCGTTGGGATCCCAATATCCAAAAAGTCCGGGCAATCGTGAATGGAACACCCAAACGAGTTGCGGTATGCACTTCGTGTCTCAAGGCCGGAAAAGTTCAAAAACCGTAACCAGCACTGATATGCAGGGCGTAATTCGCAGTTTTGATTCTGTCAGCGGTGAAGGAATAGTCGTATCCTACAAAGATCGACAAGAATTTATTCTCGCAGCTAACGCGTTAGAAGGTTCGTTATTTAGAAATCTTCGTCAAGGACAGCGGATTAATTTTGAACTTGACAACAACGGTAACGCTACCCAAGTGCGAATTGGCTCGGAATCTGACATGGGCATAACGGCCGTGGATCTTGAAGGGCCTAAATAAATGGCAAATCTTTCGGTAACCGACGCGCCCACTAAACACCAAAAACTTCTAGCGTGGGTTAACGAAATATCCGAATTATGCCAGCCTGATTCCATTCATTGGATTGACGGTTCCGACGAAGAATACAAAATGCTCTGCCAACGACTTGTTGACGCGGGAACACTCACTGCGCTGAACTCCGACCGGCGACCAGGTTCTTACTGGGCCACTAGCGACCCCGGCGATGTTGCTCGGGTTGAAGACCGGACATTTATTTGTTCAGAATCTGAATCTGATGCGGGACCGACAAATAACTGGATGAATCCGCTCGATATGCGAAAAAAAATGCAGGGACTTTTCGCGGGTTCAATGCGGGGCCGCACTATGTATGTCATTCCCTTTTCTATGGGCCCACTGGGTTCGCCGCTATCCTACACCGGAGTTGAGCTAACCGACTCGGCTTATGTTGCCATCAGTATGCGAGTAATGACCCGTTCCGGTCAGGGTGCTCTCGATGTGCTCGGTACCGACGGCACCTTTGTTCCGTGCGTGCACTCACTCGGAGCGCCCCTAGCGGATGGAGAGGCCGACGTGGCTTGGCCCTGTAACCCCGATGAAAAATGGATTGTTCACTATCCGGAAACTCGCGAAATCTGGTCTTACGGATCGGGCTACGGTGGCAATGCTCTCCTCGGTAAGAAATGTTTTGCGCTGCGTATTGCTTCGGTTATTGCTCGCGATGAAGGCTGGCTGGCCGAACACATGTTGATTCTCAAACTCACCAGCCCGAAAGGCAAAGTTTTTTACCTAGCCGCGGCCTTTCCTTCTGCGTGCGGAAAAACCAATCTGGCGATGTTGATACCAACTGTTGCCGGCTGGAAAGCCGAATGTGTGGGCGACGACATTTGCTGGATGAAGTTTGGCGAAGACGGCCGGCTCTACGCCATCAACCCTGAAAATGGCTTCTTTGGTGTTGCGCCCGGAACTAACCGTGAAACCAACCGCAACGCGATGGAAACCATTAAGTCAAACACCGTATTTACTAATACCGCGCTAACTGATGAGGGTGATGTTTGGTGGGAAGGATTCGGCGGCGAGCCACCGGCGCACTTAATCGACTGGCGTCGCGAAGACTGGACTCCCGCCACCGAAAGCCCCGCCGCGCACCCGAACGCCCGTTTCTGTACTCCCCTTACCCAGTGCCCTATTCTGGCGCCCGAATTTGATGAAGCCAAGGGCGTTCCTATTTCTGCCTTTTTGTTCGGTGGTCGGCGCGCCACCACTGTTCCGCTCGTGTACGAATCTCGCGACTGGAATCACGGTGTATTCATCGCCGCCACGATGGGGTCAGAAAAAACCGCGGCCGCTACTGGCGGACTGGGTGAACTCCGACGCGACCCTTTTGCCATGCTCCCGTTCTGCGGTTATCACATGGGTGACTACTTTTCCCACTGGCTATCAATGGCCAGCCGCACCGACGCGGCGAAGTTGCCGAAGATTTATGGAGTTAATTGGTTTCGCAAGAGTGCCGACGGTGACTTCCTCTGGCCGGGCTTTGGTGAGAACTTTCGGGTACTGGAATGGATCTGCCGCCGACTCGAAAACGAGGCTGACGGAGTTGACACCGCTATCGGCGTAGTGCCGCGTCCCGAAGACCTCGAACTAACTGGGCTTACCGACGCCGAACTTAACGCCACTGCCGAAGCCCTTGCCGTAAATCCGGCCGAGTGGAAAGCGGAACTACCCACCACCGTTGAGCACTTCAACTCTTTTGCCGAAAAACTTCCCAGCGTATTGCGAGACGAACTTGACGCCCTGGAAAAGCGCCTCAACGCTTCGTCCTAATCCGGACAAAATTTCGGTCAGCTAGTAGCAGTCGACCGACTAGCGCGTTCCGTTCGGCGCGCGTGCCGCTCAATCGCCAGAGCGATCAAACGATCGAGTAACGCTGAGTAGCTCAAACCCGATTCTTCCCAAAGTCGGGGATACATCGAGATGGGAGTGAAACCAGGAATGGTATTTACTTCGTTGACAAGAAATCCTCGACCGGGACTACCGTCGTTACGCTTCTCTTCGTAAAAAAAATCAACGCGCGCCATTGCTTCGCATCGGCAAGCCAAGAAAGCTCGGCTAGCCAAGTCTTGAACCTCGGTTACCAGCCCAGAGGCCAGCGGGGCGGGCGCTAATAACTCGGCGGAATTGTCGATATATTTATCATCGTAAGAATAAAAATCTGATCCGGGAATGATTTCTCCCGGTACTGATGCCACGGGTGGGTTGTCGCCCAGAATTGCCACTTCGATTTCACGACCAACAACGCCTTCTTCAACAATTGCCCACTCGTCGTATTCCCATGCCCGATCAAGTGCTGACTTGAATTCGGCTTTGCTAGTAACTTTAGAAATCCCTATTGATGATCCAAGGTTGGCCGGTTTAATAAACATCGGGTAACCAAATCTCAATTCCGCTCCGGCGAGGGCCGCAGCCCCATCAGACCCCGCTCGCAAAGGTAACCAGTCCGATACCACAAGCTTTTCGGCCATAAAAGCTCGCTTCATAATTATTTTGTCCATGGCCACTGCTGAGCCAACCACGCCTGACCCTACATACGGCGCGTCGGCTAGTTCGAACAAACCTTGAATGGTTCCGTCTTCGCCGAAGGGCCCGTGCAATAGCGGCAAGGCGACATCGAAAGACAAATCACCAACATCAAGCGTTGGGTCTAAGAGCGAAAGGGTTCGACGGCCAGGGGTTGATGGTCCAATCACCGAAATTCCTTCAACTGCGAACGAAGCGGGAACATTTTTTCGATCACCAGCAAGAAACTTTTGAGTATTAGTTGCGAGCAACCATTCGCCGGTGCGGGTTATCCCTACGGGGACCACCTCGTAGCTATCGCGGTCGAGGGCAATCGCCGCGCCTACTGCGCTGACACAAGAGACATCGTGTTCGGCCGACCGGCCACCAAAAAGAAGAAGGATCCGCATGCGTTTTTTCATCGTGAACAACTATTCATTAACCGACCTGCAGAATGGCACGAATTCCTAGCCCCATTAGGAATAAACCGGTAAGACCGTAAAGCATCTCGCGCCGCCCGCGCATTTGGTCACGATATTGATAAGCCAAACCCACGGTTAAGAAAGCAATAAATCCGTAAAACATATGAAAACGAGCAATTCGGTAATCACCGCTGGCCACCAGAACTACTCCCGTCAAGACCTGCACCAGCATGGCGACTTCGGCCGCAATGATGGAAACCCAGAGCCAGCGGCCGCGAATTTTTGGCACCCGCCACGCCAACAACGCGGCGGCACCGAGCAATCCGTTAGCCACAATGGCCACGTATCCCCACCAGTCGTGAAATGAATGAAGGATCGCCACAGTATTAGTTATTCAGAGGCTTCCTGATGCTGGACCCTTATGCTGGACCCTGGCAAAACTCCACAGTTCGCTATGGCTGCTAACGGGGCCCTCGCTGCCGTGAGGTCGATGACCTTCACCAAAGGCCCGGCTCTTAGTCCACGCTTCGAAATCGGCTTCAGAACGCCAACGGGTATAAACAAGGTATTCGTTGCGGTCGTCAGTCGGGCGGAGAAGTTCGAATGCTTCAAATCCGGGCGCCGACTCAACTTGACCGGCTCGTTCAGAAAACCGCCGTTCGAGTTCTTCGGCTCGTTCTTTAGGAACCGAAATTGCATTAATCCGCACGATGCTCATCAAAAACCCTTCAATAGAGAACCTGTCTGGTTGCTCTAACCGTAGCGTCTAAATAGACCGCCGCGATTAAATAAGACTAGAGATAACCAGCGGGGTTGACGGGATTTCCGCTTATTCGTACCTCAAAGTGCAAATGGGCGCCCGTGCTCATGCCGGTTGATCCGACGTAACCGATTACATCGCCCGCCGTGACTGTCTGTCCGACACTCACGGCGATTCGCGATTGATGAGCGTAGAGGGTTGCCATGGCGCCACCGTGATCTATAACTACTGCGTTACCGTAACCACCTTGCCCGCTGGCGATGACCACCGTTCCGGCTCGGCAAGCGCGAATAGGAGTTCCTGATGCGGCATTCATATCGACTCCGGAATGATTGCGGATTGATCCCAGAATCGGATGTAGACGAGGACCAAAGGGGCTAATCACCGCGCCAGGGACGGGACGGGCTTGGCAACCACCCGGGCTACCCGACCCCGCACCCAGCGCGCGCAGTCGAGCAGCAATTGAGTCGGACGCGGCTTGGAGGCTCGC
The DNA here is from genome assembly GCA_038904515.1 of Acidimicrobiia bacterium. Classification (GTDB taxonomy): domain Bacteria; phylum Actinomycetota; class Acidimicrobiia; order IMCC26256; family PALSA-555; genus SHUY01. Next base: position 24,525 of record JBCKKA010000001.1, read on the forward strand.
TAGCTCGCGTTCGTAACTCGCTCGTTCAGACTGGATACTAGCTACCGCCGAGCGTTCCGCTACCTCTTCGTTGGCGGCTTGCGCTCGAGCTGGTTCAATTTGACCGCGCAGGGCAGAAATCTCATCGCGAGCGGCTTGTGCTTGAGCGGCCACTTCATCAGCCGCGGCTTTCTGTATTTCGAGCGAGCGGCGCTGGAGGTCAAGGTCGGCGCGCAACTCGGCGACTTTAGTAACAATTTCGCGGCGGTCACTAGAAACTTGATCTAAATATTTATTTTGCTGCACCATTGAATCGGGTTGAGCGGTAAGCACGACATCGTAAGTAACCCCTCGTCGCGCCGAACGGTACATCTCGGCGGCCGCCGCGTTAAAGCGTTTTTTAGCCAAATCGAATTCAGCCTGTTTAACGGCCAGGTCGGCTGCGACTTCGCTATAAGCGGACGTTAAACGCGCCGCTTCGGCCGCTAACGGTGCTAACTTGATTTCCGCCTCCGCCACACGCGCGTCGAGGGCAGCCACTTGGACATCAATTGCATATTTGCGATTACGAATGTCTTGAAGTTGATTAAGCGCGGCAGTTTCTCGTTTGGACGCCTCGCCAATTTGGTTACGTAATTCGTTCGACCGATCGACAGGAGGAGCGGCCTGGGCCGATAGTGGTCCCGAAACCGCTAAGGCCCCGACCAAAAGTGCGGCCACCAGCCCAGCCCGCGGGAGGGCTTGGGCACGACAAACTCGCCAAAGGGGTTTCATGAACTAACAACTTTAGCAACATAGGCCTCATAGTCAAGAGGCGCGCGGGCTGGCAAACTGTTCTATTTACTACTCGGGAGACATTTTTTTAAAGTGAGCGAGAATCAGACTCGCAAGAAACGGCGAAGTCCGATCGTTGAGCCGATGAGGCCGATAATGACCCCCAGCGCAAATACGTACAGCGCCACACTGACCGCGTCGCCGGTGGTCAGGTAGAACTCACGAAAGAAACCGGTTGGGCTGCTGAACCAACGATCAAAACCAACTTTCAGGACCGCTACTACTCCCACCGCCAGACCCGCTCCAATTAGTCCCTGCACGAGCCCTTCCAGCATGAAGGGAATCCGAATAAACCAGTTGGATGCGCCTACGAGTTTCATTACCTCGATTTCTCGCCGGCGGGCAAAAGTGGCCAGCCTGATCGTATTCACGATTAAGAAGAGCGAGGACAATAACAGGATCAAGGAGAGTCCAATAAAAATGATTCGCGCGGTATTCGTGGCATCAAGTAGACCGCGCAGCGCTTCCTCGGGAGTGGCAACATCGTCAACTCCCGGTTGGACCTGAAAGCGGTTCTGAATTGAATTCGTTTTTTCAGCCGTAGTCGGGATAACTCGGAACGATGTAGGTAGAGCGTCGGCAGTGATATTTTTTACCAGGTCCGGATCTTTTCTAAAGATCCGCTTAAATTCGCTCAGCGCGTCTTGCTTATCGAAAAAACGAAAAGACTTAACATCTTGGTCGCTCTCAAGCGATGCCCTGATATCAGAAATCTGTCCATCGGTGGCGTCAACATTCATAAACACTTCGAGCCGCACTCCTCCTTTAATGCGCTCAGTGCCGTGATCGACCCAGCGGGATAAAAGCAGAATTCCCCCAAAAAGAGCTAAAGAAACTGCGACGGTAATGACACCCGCGATAGTCATAAGCAAATTGCGACGGAGTGAAATAACCGTCTCGCGACTGAAATATTTAAATCTTGCCCACACGACTACTGTTCCCCGCCTTCTCCGTAGAGTCCGCTTGCTTCATCGCGTACTACACGCCCGTGATCAAGCTCAACAACTCGACGACGCATAGCGTCGACGATCCTTCCGTTGTGAGTGGCCATACAAACCGTGGTCCCCGCCCGATTGATTCGGTCAAGAATTCTCATTACCCCAACCGTGTTGGCCGGGTCAAGGTTTCCCGTTGGTTCATCAGCAAGAAGGATTAAAGGTCGGTTGACGAACGCGCGCGCGATCGATACCCGTTGTTGTTCACCACCTGATAATTCAGCAGGGAACCTTTCATTCTTATCTTCAAGCCCAACCAGTTCAAGAACCTGTGGCACTTGAGCCTGAATAACATGCTTAGGACGACCGATTACTTCCATAGCAAATGCAACATTTTCATAAACTGTTCTCGTCGGCAGCAACTTAAAGTCTTGGAAAATGGTTCCGACATTGCGTCTAAGTTGAGGAAGTTTCCAGTGTGACAATCTAGTGATGTCGCGCCCGGCAACGATGATTCGCCCTGATGTCGGTTGCTCTTCGTGAAGAAGAAGCTTCAAGAAAGTAGATTTTCCTGATCCCGACGGGCCAACCAAGAAAATAAATTCACCTTTGTTTACATTGACACTTACGTCCTGCAGCGCGACAATATCGCCCTTGTAGGTCTTTTCTACATTTTCGAAGCGCAACATGAAATCAAAATCCTCGCGTTACTTTACTATGAAACAAAGCAGCATTTAACCGGTACCGCAGGTTCGTTAACTCAAAGAATACCAGCCATAATTGCGAATATTGGGGCACTTAGCTGATCAATGCTTACCAAGCCATCACCCGACTGGCGCTTAGGAAACCGCTCCGGCTTGCCGTCGCCATTGCAGCCACGACTCAATAAAGTCGTCAAGATCACCGTCGAGAATGGCGTCTACGTTGCCACTCTCGTAGCGCGTCCGTTCGTCTTTGACCAATCGGTAAGGGGCCATGGTGTAGGTACGGATCTGGTTGCCGAACGCAACGTCGCGCTTGTCTCCAGAGATGTTGGCCAACTCGGCGGCCTTCTGCTGGCGCTGAGCTTCAGCCAAACGGGCAGCCAAGATCTGCATCGCGCGCGCTTTGTTCTGAATTTGTGAACGCTGGTTTTGACACGATACGACAATGCCGGAAGGAATATGCGTGATACGAACCGCAGAATCAGTAACGTTCACGTGCTGACCACCAGCACCCGACGATCGAAAAGTATCGATGCGTAAATCGGCCGCTTCAATTTCAGGCTCCTCAGCCGCCTCTAGTGCGGGAACACAATCAAAGGATCCGAACGCGGTCTGTCGGCGCGCATTGGCATCGAACGGCGAAATACGAATCAACCGATGAACTCCTCGTTCGCCGGTCAACATTCCCATGGCGTAGCGACCTTTGATCGTGAAAGTTGCTGAGGTAAGGCCGGCTTCCCCCCCCGACTGAATTTCGTCAATTTCAACTTCGAAACCTCGCCGCTCCGCCCAGCGAATAAACATCCGCATCATCATCTCAGTCCAGTCTTGGGCATCAGTACCGCCTGCTCCAGAGTGAACTTCGCAAATAGCGTCGCGCTCGTCGTGCTCACCAGTAAACAATGCTCGCAGCTCGAGATAGTCGAGTTCTTTTCGTAAGTCGACTAGACCTTCTTCTACTTCAGCTGCTGCCGAATCATCTTCTTCTTCACGAACAAGTTCGTGGAGAGTGCGTACATCGGAAAGTTTCTGATTAAGTTCATCAATGCCATCGACATCAGCACGAGAGCGAGCCATAAGGGTCGTTAACTGACGAGCACGATCAGGGTCATCCCATAGATCGGGCTGGGCAACTTCTATTTCAATTTCAGTTACAGTTTTTCTGGCTTCATCGATTCTGAGGTAACGGACCGCGTCCGATATTCGTTTTTCGATCTCAGCCAGTTCTTCCGAACAATCACGCATTTTGCTGCCCGCTCAACGGCCGTGGCAAAGCTTATATTTTTTGCCGCTATCGCAGAAACACGGCTCGTTGCGACCGGGGGTTTTTTCTACTTTCACCGTTCCGCTAACGGGCTCATAATCAAGCCCTTTGCCCTCGCCGAGGGACACTTTCGAAAAATCGTCCGCCGGAGCAAGGGCGGCGGCCTTTAGCGCGCGGGCTCCCTGAACTGGTCCATCGGGCGCGCTGTAGTTCAAGTTTTGCACCGGCTCAGCTGTCTCCTCAACGGCAACATCTAGATGAGCAACATAACGAACAAAATCATCATCGATCATCCCCATCATGGCTTCGAACATATTGAACCCCTCGCGCTGCCATTCTGCTAGCGGGTCTTGCTGCCCCATAGCGCGCAGGTTTATCCCTTCGCGTAAATAATCCATTTCGTAGAGATGCTCACGCCAGTGTTGATCGATAACCGAAAGCATCACCCTGCGTTCAATTTCCCGCAATGTATCCGCACCAACCTCAGCTTCTTTCGCTCCATATTGTTGAAGTACGTCTGCGATAACCAACTCTCTTAATTGTTCATTATGCAATACATCGTTTAGCTCTACTTGCGTAATAGTTGATCGAACGCTTAAGTGAAGGTCGCGAAGAAATTCTTCAAGATCCCATTCTTCAGAGAATTCTCCAGCACAGTAAGTATTGATCAATCGCTCAATAACACCCGTGATAGTGACGATAGTTTGCTCACCAAGATCTCCACCATCAAGAATTTGCTGGCGACGCCGATAGATAATTTTTCTCTGTTCGTTCATTACTTCGTCGTATTTAAGAACATCTTTGCGAATCTCAAAGTTGCGAGCCTCAACTGTGTTCTGTGCCCGCTCGATAGCCTTGGTTACCATTTTCGCTTCGAGAGGCATATCGTCAGGAAATGCCCGATCCATAACCCAACTCATCGCGCCGGTGGCAAATAAGCGCATCAAGTCGTCCTCTAACGAAAGATAAAAGCGAGTCGCGCCGGGGTCACCCTGGCGACCTGAACGGCCCCGCAACTGATTATCGATGCGGCGACTTTCGTGGCGCTCGGTACCCAGTACAAAAAGCCCCCCAGCTTCTTTGACCAGTGCGTTTTCTTTAGTGCATTCGGCACTAATGCGCTCATACACTTTCTGGTAACGGTCCGGATCGGCTTGCGGCGAAGACCCTTCGGCTAAAAGTTCGTTGATCGCTAACCCTTCCGGAAAACCTCCCAACAAAATGTCAACGCCCCGACCCGCCATGTTGGTAGCAACAGTTACTGCGTGTGGTTGCCCCGCTTGGGCGATAATGTGAGCCTCGCTCTCATTGGCTTTGGCGTTCAGCACCGAGTGAGGAATTCCTCGCTGATCCAATAAACGCGACAGGCGCTCAGATTTTTCCACCGAAATAGTTCCCACCAATACTGGTTGGCCGAGGTCATGGCGTTCTTGGATGTCGTCGGCGACGGCTTCAAACTTTGCTTCTTCAGTCTTGTAAATAAGATCAGGATCGTCGTCTCGAACCATCGGTCGGTTGGTAGGAATCGACACCACTTCCAAGCCGTAAGTGTGGGCAAATTCACCCGCTTCGGTCGATGCGGTACCCGTCATTCCCGAAATTTTCTCGTACAGCCGGAAATAGTTCTGCAGAGTAACGGTGGCCAAAGTTTGATTTTCCTCTTTGACGTGAACCCCCTCTTTAGCCTCTACCGCTTGATGCAAACCCTCACTCCAGCGCCGGCCTTCAAGAATGCGGCCGGTGAATTCATCAACGATCCGCGCCTCGCCGTCTTGAATCACATAGTCGACATCTCGTTTGAAGAGTTCTTTGGCTCGTAGGGCTGCCTGCAATTGATGAACATAATTTTGATTTACATGCTCATAAAGGTTGGTAACTCCTAGAGCTTCTTCGACTCGGGTGATCCCTTCTTCGGTGGGAACAACGGTCTTCTTCGCTTCGTCTACTTCGTAATCGCGATCGCGCTCAAGAACTTTCACTACTCGAGCAAACTGGTGGTAAATCTGTTGGGCATCCTCAGCTCGGCCGGAGATAATCAGCGGTGTACGCGCTTCGTCGATAAGAATTGAATCGACCTCATCAATGATGGCGTACGAATGACTGCGTTGCACTTGCTCCTCACGCGCGGAAGCCATGTTGTCGCGTAAGTAGTCAAAACCAAACTCATTATTAGTGCCGTAAGTAATATGCGCCGCGTAGGCCGCCTTTTTGGCATCCCAATCGCCAATTTCACTCAACACCACACCGATATCTAAACCGAGAAAGCGGTAAAGCTGACCCATCCATTCGGAGTCGCGCTTGGCTAGATAGTCGTTGACGGTAACGAGATGGACTCCATAACCAGCTAGTGCGTTCAGGTACGCCGGCAAGGTCGCGACCAATGTTTTGCCTTCACCGGTTTTCATTTCGGCAACCCATCCGAGATGCAAAGCCGCTCCACCCATGACTTGCACATCAAAATGGCGCTGTCCGAGAGTGCGCTTTCCTGCTTCGCGTACGGCGGCGAATGCTTCCGGCAAAATATCGTCAAGGACTTCAAGGCGAGCCTGACGACCCGTTATTAAGTCGCCAGCATTATCAATGCGCTGTTGGAATTGCGCAGTAAGACCGCGCAGTTCATCGTCGCGACGTTTTTCCATCTCCGGTTCGAACGCGGCAATCTGAGGAACGATAGCTTCCAGTACCTTGACTTTGCGCCCCTCGCCCGCGTGTAAAACTTTCTGTAGTAATCCCATTGCTTATGAGCCTATCGGGGAGAATCGGGCGTGCTCGCGTCAAACCCCGTATTCTGAGAGCATTCACAGATGATTACCGCCGCGAACATTAAGAGCCGGCTCAGCTCGCCCCGAGCCGCGGGGTTGGTCCTCGGGGTAATCACCCTGCTTTGGATAGTCACTTTCAGCATTCTTGTGGTCCGCCGCCAAAATGGTTTCTGGTCCGTTGATTTCGACATGGGTATTTACGATCAGGCGGTGTGGTTGTTAGCGCGCGGCCACAGTTTTATAACCGTGCGCGGGCTTCCGGTTTTCGGGCACCACGCCACTTTCGCGCTTCTTCTATTTGCTCCCGCCTCGTGGTTAGGATCGGGTCCAAATTTTCTCAATGTCAGCCAAGTAGTGGCTATGGGGTTGGGCGTAGTCCCAATTTATTTACTCGCTCGCACTCGATCTTTGGGAGGGTGGGTTGCTGCTGCTCTTGCCGTGGCGTTTCTTTTACATCCGGCACTGCAATTTTTTACCGCGGAACTATTTCACCCAGAGGCGATGGCTATCACACCCCTGCTCATGGCGTACCTGTGCATATCTAAACGTTCATGGCGATGGTTTGCCTTCTGGGCGGGCTTTGCGGTGTTGTGGAAAGAAGATGTCGCACTCGCAGTAGCCATGCTGGGAATAATTATTGCTATTAAGGCAAAAAAACCGTCTAGCGCTAAAAGATTAAGCGAGCGCCAAATCGGTTTAATTACAACCGTATTAGCGCTGCTCTGGTTTTTTTTCGTTTCCCAAATACTTATGCCGACAGTTTCTGGTTACCCCGCGCACTACGGCGAGCTTTACCAAGGCGTGGGGGGATCGGCCGGTGGAATGTTAGAAACTTTGGTTAACGACCCCGGCAATATCACCAGCCGACTCACTTCATCGGAAACCCAACACTTCGGTTGGCAACTACTCGCTCCGTACGGATTGACCAGTCTGCTCGCGCCGCTTGAACTCTTGATTGGATTGCCGCAGTTCATACTCGACGCACTCAGCGATTACTCTTGGACTCGCACTATTACTTTCCGCTACGCCGCGCTGCCGCTCGTGGCCGTGACTTTGGCCATGGTTGAAGGAGTCGCGTTCGTTTTCCGCCGAACTGGACAAGCAACTGGACAAGCAACTGGTTTTGGCCGACGAGGTGTGGTGATCAAACTATTACCCCTCGGCATTTTGGCTTGCGCTTTTGCCGCCACTATTGCGTGGGGGCCATCGCCTATCGGTGATGAATATCATTCTGGGATTTGGCCTCCAGCGGTGGACTCGCGCCGGGTTGCGCAAAATGCCGCGGTGGCCGCGGTAACTAATAACGGAGCGGTTAGCGCGACTTTTTCGCTGGTTCCGCAATTTAGTGGCCGGCGCGAGATCTATACCTTTCCCAATCCGTGGCGGCGACAAAATTGGGGGGTACCGGGAAGCAAAAAACGAAACCCCGATCGCGTTGAGTGGCTCGTCGTTGATCGCTGGGCCACTGACTCCACCAATCAACAACTAGTGGATTCGTTGATTACCCGCGGTGTATTTAAAACCGTTTTTGATAAACAAGGAATCGTCGTGGCGCGCCGGAGTGCGGGCGGCAGTTAAAGCAATTACCCGTACTGCTCCCGCGGCGCGTAATACTCGGCCCGCGGCACTAAGAGTGGCGCCGGTGGTAGCGACATCGTCCACAATTAATACGGTGCCACTAACGGGCTGGCGGGTTGAGAAACTAGGAGATCTTCGTCGCGCCGCGGCCGATAACCCAGTTTGAGCGGGTCCGGGGTTGCGTCGTAATAACCCAATGACGGGATAGCCCAAACGAGCGCCCACGGCCTGCGCCAATATCTGCGCGTGGTCAAAACCGCGCGCCCGCCGCCGCTCCCGCGTTGTGGGAGCCCAAGTAATTCGTAATGGTCTGGCCACCGCGTCGAACGGGATCGTCGGCACACACGCGACCATTGCTTCGGCCAACCAACCGCTGGCCGAGTGGAGACCGCGATATTTGATCCGAGCAATTAATTCGCGCGCCGCTCCTTCGTAAGAAAATGGCGCCGCCCACGCGTCGACTGCGGTCGGTGATGGCGCCGCTACGGCTGATGGCAATGAAGCCGCGCAAGTCGAACAGATCGGCGCGCCGGATCGGCCACAGCCAGGACAACGCACCGGCCAGACCAGCGGAAGAATCGATGTGAGCACACCGAGAACCTACGATCGACCTATGACGCGATCGACCTATGACGCGATCGACCTATGACGCGATCGACCTATGACGGCAACCCAATAACCGCATCGACGCCCACAATCGGGCGTTTCCTTAGTAGCGGTAAGTATCGGGTTTGTACGGCCCCTTGACCGGAATACCCAAGTACGCCGACTGTTCTTCAGTGAGTTCGGTGAGTTTCACACCCAGTTTCTCTAAGTGGAGTCGCGCGACTTCCTCATCGAGGTGTTTAGGTAATGTGTAAACCTTCGGCTCGTAAAATTCGCGGTGAGTAAAGATCTCGATTTGAGCCAACACCTGGTTGGTGAAGCTGTTCGACATCACGAAACTGGGGTGACCAGTTGCGCACCCGAGATTCAGCAATCGACCCTCGGCTAATACGATCACCGAGTGCGTGGGATTGCCGTCCTTGGCCGGAAATACCCACTCGTCGACTTGAGGCTTTATGGTGATGCGCTTTATGCCGTCGACCGACGCGAGTCCCGCCATATCAATTTCGTTGTCAAAGTGACCAATATTTCCGACAATGACGTTGTGCTTCATGCGGCTCATATCTGCCGCGGTGATGATGTCCTTATTGCCAGTAGTGGTAATAAAGATGTCGGCGGTTTCGACAATATCGTTGAGCGTCAGTACTTGGTAACCCTCCATTGCGGCTTGTAGCGCGCAGATGGGATCGATTTCGGTGATTATCACTCGAGCACCCTGACCCCGAAGGGACTGCGCCGAGCCCTTACCAACATCGCCGTAGCCCAGCACTACCGCAACCTTGCCCCCGATCATTACGTCAGTCGCGCGGCAGATTCCATCGACCAGCGAATGCCGACAACCGTAGAGGTTGTCGAACTTAGATTTAGTAACCGAATCGTTTACATTAATTGCTGGGAACATCAGCGAACCCTGTTCTTGCATTTGGTACAAGCGATGCACGCCGGTGGTGGTCTCCTCGGTTACACCAAGTATTCCCTCGCCGATTTGGTGCCAGAAGCGATTATCTTCACCGAGAATTCGGCGCAGCACACCCAGCACTACCGTCCACTCTTCTGAGTCGGCCGCAGTCGCGTCGGGAACTGCACCGGCGCGTTCAAACTCGACTCCCTTATGCACCGCCATCGTGGCGTCGCCGCCATCGTCGAGAATCATGTTCGGACCCTCGTCGTCCGGCCAAGTAAGCGCTTGCTCAGTGCACCACCAGTATTCCTCTAGGGTTTCACCTTTCCAGGCAAAAACCGGAATACCGGCTACCGCTATAGCGGCCGCGGCATGGTCTTGGGTTGAAAAAATATTGCATGAAGCCCAGCGCACTTTGGCACCCAACGCAGTAAGAGTCTCGATCAACACCGCGGTCTGCACCGTCATGTGTAGCGAGCCCGTGATACGCGCGCCGGTTAGCGGTTTACTCGCACCAAAACGCTCGCGCATAGCCATGAGGCCGGGCATTTCGTGTTCGGCGAGCTCGATCTCTTTACGGCCAAACTCGGCCAGAGTGAGGTCGGCAACTTTGAAATCAGCTTTGCCGTCAGAGTGGGTAGGGGGATTGATGATCTGGGTCATATTCGACTCCTGGTTAAGGGGAGATGGCGAGCCCAGCTCCCTCGTTTACCGCAAGTGCGGATGTAGCTCAGGAGTCGGCCCAGAACACTGGGTAACAGCCATTAGACCCGACCGTTTTCCATGCTATCACGATCGGTTATCACGATCGGGGCGAATCTACGACCAAGCGCGAGTCCAAAAATCCCCCGTCGATAGCCGCAGTCGTGCTTACTCGACGAACGGACCGAGACTTTCCTTTAATTGCGCGATGGCGTCGATGGGGCCAGGGTCGACATCGTTGTCTAAGGCCAAGTAACAACTTGTCCAAGTGCCGAGATACATCAGATCCAATAGTTGGGCGAGTCGGCCCTCACCCTGCGCCGATACTTCCACTACCTGCACAAAAACCTCTTCAACTAGAGCGGTAGACAACGCCATCTGTTCGGCTAACCGAGGGTGTTCGTAACCGTGCCGCACCTGCACCAGACTAAGAATTTGACGAGTTACGTCGCCGTGCTGACCCCAACCACAAATCTCGTTGTGATTTAACTCGGGGTAACGAGCCCAAAAGGCCGGCGCTTTGCCGTTTTCATTTATGTCATTCTTAAACCGACGCGCGGCCAAACCGCCAAGATCACCGCCGCCGTAGATCAGCGGAATAGTGCGACCAATGAGCCTCGCCAATTCGCGCGCCGGATTCTTCGATCCAGCTATAGCGGGAGCACATTGATCGCGACGTTGGCAGAGTTGCGCGTAGGCCTGCTTTAGGTCGGTGGTTACATCGGGACGCAAACCAAGACGAGCCAAAATAACGAGCAGCGGAACAACTAGTGACCCCAAAGCGGCGCGCGGCATCAATCCCGGCGGGCACGGTACCAAAACGCCGCCCGCGTTAACAACCAGTTCGCCCAATGCACCCCCACACGAAACCGCTATTACTGGTGCACCGGCGGCAATTGCGCCTTGCGTCATAGAGAGAGTCTCTTCGGTGTGACCCGAATACGACATCGCCAATACCAACGAACTTGGACTTAAATAATCAGGAGCGCGGTAACCCTGGACAACCGTTACCGGAACCGAATTGTTTCCCACCGCCACAACAACATCACCGGCTATACCCGAACCACCCATACCTAGAACCACCACGCTGGTTATAGGAGTGTTACTGCCAATCTCTTTTAGATCGACCTCGCGCGCCACTGCTTCGGCCGGAGCTAGTTGTTCAGGAAGCGCAGCAATTGCGTCAAGAAAGCCTATGGAGTCGATGCTCACAACTTTTTAACTCGCTATCGTCAAGAAAATTAACTAATGCGCGATTATGAATCAGCGAATGTAAATTCTACACCATCACTATCGGCTTTGGCTAATAACCGTGTGTGTTCGGTTTCGTCAACCGTCTCGGATTCATCAATCAACATGATTGGAATATCGTCGCGCACAAAGTAGCGGCGTTTAAGCCGAGGGTTGTACAGAGACGACTCGGCCTCGAAATAAAGTAGCGGCCCTTTGTCTTCCGGACACGCCAAAATATCTAATAGTTGTGGGTCGAGAGCCATGACTAAAGGCTAATCGTCAGGACGACTCGAATAGCGACAAAATTTCTTCGGTATGCTGGGCGCAATCTTCGGCGTTGGCCGCTTCTAGGTTTAACCGCAGCAGCGGTTCAGTGTTGCTCGGTCGAAGGTTGAACCACCAGTCGCCTAAATCGACAGTCAAACCATCGACCCGATCTTGTTCGGCTTTGGGGTAAGCGGCCGCTACCGTTTCCAGCACGGCGGTCGGATCGCCAACTCGGCGATTGATTTCACCGGATGCCGAGTACCGCTCAAATGAAGTTCGCAATTCCGAAAGCGGAAGGTCTGAACGCGAGATGGCCTCCAGCACAACCAAAGCGGCAATCACTCCGGAATCGGCTCGGTAGTTGTCTCGGAAATAATAGTGACCAGAGTGTTCGCCACCAAAAATCGCGCCCGTTTCAGCCATAACTTGTTTAATGAATGAATGGCCTACGCGCGTTCGTATTGGCGTTCCACCATTTTCCCGCACTATCTCGGGAACCACTTTTGAACAGATGAGGTTATGAACAACCGTACGATCTTTTTTGCTGGCATTAGCCGGTAAGCGTTCGAGGATTGATTGAGCAACGATTGCGGTAGTTAGCGAACCGCTTACCGGATTGGATTGATCGTCAACTAGAAAGACGCGATCAGCATCACCGTCGAAAGCGAGTCCGACATCGGCGTTTTCGGATCGGATCGTCGACTGTAAATCGACCAAGTTCTCGGGTTGGATCGGATCGGCGGGATGGTTCGGAAAGGTTCCGTCGAGCTCAACAAAAAGAGTGGTCAAATTAAACGGCAACTCGGCGAACACCGCGGGGACGACCAAACCACCGATTCCGTTTGCCGTATCAGCAATTATTCGTAGTGGCGCGAGAGCACCAATATCAACGAACGAATGTGCGTGCGCGACAAACTCAGGCAACAAATCACGATCTTCAACTCGCCCAAGACGAGATTTGGATTCTTGGTCAGTACCAGCACGCATCAATTCTTTTATAGTCAGCAAACCCGTCTCTTCGCCGATAGGCGCGGCCCCCGCCCGACAACATTTAATTCCGTTGTATTCGGCCGGATTATGACTGGCGGTGAACACCACTGCCGGCGAATCAAGAAATCCCGAAGCAAAATAAACCATGTCGGTAGAAGCAAGTCCGAGATTTATCACATCGACACCCACGTCGGTGACGCCTTCAATAAATGCAGCAACGAGCGCTTCGCCCGATGGTCGTACATCGCGCGCGACTACAACCGAATTCGCTTTGGAGAAAGCCGCGAAGGCCGCACCGAAACTTCGGGCCACACTCTCATCGATTTGGTCGGGATAGATTCCGCGAATGTCGTAAGCCTTAAAAATGCTGTCGAGTGAATCTGGCGCGAGCGAAGATTTATTATTTGCCCTCATAAAGAAACGTTACGACCTAAACGCGTGACGGTGCGCAATCTCCGACGGGGCCACCAAACCAACAATACGAGACCGACTGCTCCCGCGAGGGTGCCCAATCGGCCCAACCACTCGGCCGTGGTAGTGCCAAAACTTAAGGTGACATGGCGTTTATCGGGCACCACCACCATGTAGTTGGGCGTGGCGCGGTAAGGACCCTTAGCGCCGTCTACTTCCCAATTCGGAAACCAAGACACTTTCACCATTATCGGAACTCCGGTGCGATCGACATCGAAAGAAATCGAATCTTCTCCGGCTTTGATATTGGTTACTTTGGCTGCAGACAGCGGTTTTTTCGGCAGCTGGCGCGCTCGTTCAGGACCAGCATGGGCCCAAGATGCATCACCGGTCTCAACCAATGGTCGGTCTAGCGCGTCGGAGTCATCGAACCAGGGCACACCAACGCAATCAGTCCATTGGTGCACAGTGAGATCTCGTTTATCTAATCCGGTTCTCTTTAAGCGCGACAAACAACGATCCGCTTCGGCCTTGCTCGGTTTAGTGACAACAACCGGTTGGTTGGCCACCGTTTCGACTAACTCAGAATTTGCTACCTGATAAATACTCCACCCCAACGGTGCCGCGCCGTCAAAGTCGGGCGAAGTGGTTACTAATTTGAGCCGCGTGTCGGAATTGGCTGCAGTCTTGCTGACGGAATCATGCAACGCGAGATAGCGAATCCCTAACACTTGTAACCAACGCACACCTAGAGCGAAGTCTGACTGGGTTCTATACTGAATCCCCCGCACCGCACCCGAAGAATTCCCGCTGGCAGCAATCGCCGCCGTAGCCATGAAGTGGTACGGAGTAGTACCCGATGCCTCAAAGTACACACCCTCCATCGAACTAATCTTTCCGTCGGTCCAGTACGGCAACAGCATTAACACGAGCGGCGACCCGTAAACATTTAGTTGAGTGTTGCCTTCCCAGAGCAGTCGGCCGGGTGGCAATACTTTCACCGCATCAATAAACGAACGGTATTCCTCATACTGTTTCTTAGGTGTGGTTCCATCGCCGACCGAATCTTCCAGTCCTAGGTAATTCCAGCGGGCCCAGTGCGGGATAAACGACTTGCTTTGGTCAACGCCAATCAAAGTGCCGATTGTTAACAGCACCACCAACGCAGTAGGCACCGCTTTGGTCAGCCATCCGACGGAAGAACTTGCATCACTGCGGTTCTGCCACCAAGGGATGACTCGGCTTTTAACGAGCGCGGTCAGTCCGATCACTATCTCGGCGGCACCGAGGGCCATAAGCAAGTAGAGACCCAAATACCAAAACGGTAAAAAGCGCAAGTTCCATACCGTGGTGGCTTGAATGTCTTCCCAGAACCTAAATAGCAAACCCATCGAAGCCGTAAGGGCCACCAGCACCAGAGTGGAGCGGCGCCGGCCCAAAACCCCGCCTATTAACGCGGCGCCAATCAGTATCGCTCCGCCCCATTCCCACGGCCATAGGCCGTTAAACCCAAATAAATAATTTGGAAATAAATAATCGTTGTATTCCGTAATGGGCGTGTAGCGCATGTCGGTGGTGTACTTAATTACCGATACCAGAGGAACTAACCACACTGCGGTCAGTAAAGCCCCTACTCCCCCAATTGCTATTGCTCGACCAAACCACTTGACCGGCCGAAAAGTCAACCAAATAATCGCGGCACCACCAATAGCGAATATCGCCACTACGAGATGACTCATAACGGTGAGCGAGAAAAGTAATGCGGCTAGCGCCATTAAACGACCGGTTCTTAGCGCATGAGCAAATGCCCCAAAGAAGGCCAGTGCTCCCGCCAGAGCCAAGGTGTACGAATACTCCCCCGCGAGCAGACTAGGCAGCGAACCCCCCGCAATGTGTTGATTGAACGCGATCGACTTAGCCAGAGTCGAAGTTCCCGGGTCACCAACGAAAAAAAGAAAAGCCGTTGCACCTAGAGCAAAAGTGGCAGGTGCGGGATACGGTAACCGTAATCCTTTAGCAAAACCAAACGCGGCCACCGGCAATAACAGCGCACCCGAGATTGTGCCCAACTTGAAAGCAATGTTGTAAGGAAGGAAAATATCAAATCCAATAATCGTGAGCGCGGGTACCGGAAAATAAAACTGTCCGGCGGGAAAGCCCCCGTAGAAATCAGGCGACCAACCCGATAATCGCCACGGTAAGAGATGATCGCGTAAGTAAGCCGGCCACCAAACGTGCGCAGCAGTATCGCCACCGGTGGCCGTCGTATTGCGAAATATCAGTTCCGGTCCGAGCTGGATGAAAATAAAAACTACACAAGCAATTACTACAAATGCGGCCAAAACTGTTTCGACTCGAAACCGCGCCCAGAAAATCGCGTGAGCCCGGCTAGGGCTGGCTACCTGAGGGCTAGGAGTAGTCATGGCCTACAGCCTGACTGATTCACGCGACTTTTAGGCATCACGGCAAATTGATTTAAGAGCCCGAAATAATCATGATCGAAGCCAGCAAGTTAAACCCAATATGAAGCCCGATCGACTGCGACAAAGCACCAGTCCGAACCGCTCGGTACCCACTTATTAAGCCGAGCAGCATAAATGCGGGCAAATAGTAATAAGTGCCAATATCGCCCAGTACATGGACCATGGCAAAAATTAATGCCGATACGGCAATAGCCCAAGGCGCACTCATCCGACGCATAAGACTGCGCAAAAGAATGCCGCGAAATAGCAACTCTTCCGCTAAGGGGGCAAGAAAAACCACTCCTAATACAAACAGTGGGACCTCGAGACCTTGAGCCCGCTCAAACTGTTTGACTATTTCTTGTGACGATCCGCGCAATTCGGCTAAGTCGGTTATGGGGATAAGAATTACGCCGGCAACTAAAGACAGTACGAAGCCGATCGCAATCCAGCCCCCGTCGCGCAGTCGTAAGGCAAAACCAAAATCAAGCAGTAGCGATGCTCGGCCTTTTATTCGCGAGATCGCTACTAGGCAACCGATAATTCCCAGGTTCTGAGTGGTGATTCCTACGAGCAGAGTCGGTATTTTGAAATCCGCCGGAATACCGCTGGCGGGAACCTTGCCGACTGCGGCGGCTGTTGCCGCCATAAGCATGAACCCAGCCAGCGAACAGGCGAAACCGACCATCCACGCCACCGCGGCGTCGGGAATTCCCCACCGCACGGGCGATGAAACGGGGGCTTTAGGAACTAGTAGCGGCACCCAATAACGGTAGTGGGGCTAACGGTGAGATCGGGGCGCGAGCGAAGTCCGCTCATCGTTATCGGGTGTTTCCCCGACATAACTCAAGGGGGCGCAAAGCCGTACCATTACAAGACAGAGACGCACGCGGCGTCTCCCGTCAAGGAGTATTGATGAGTCCCCCGCCAGAAAAAGGATCGGCAGGAAAAGGATCGGCAGGAAAAGGATCGGCAGGCAACCCTCCCGACAAAAACGAGACTTCGGGCTCAAGTTTTCCGCGGTCTAAAGCGTTGCCATGGATTCTCATTGCCGCTCTCGTGGGAGCCTTTTTTCTAACCAATCTATTTTCTTTTGGCGCGAGTGAGGCCAAGTCGATTTCGTATTCGCAGTTCATTGATCGAGTCGAGGCTGGACAAGTAAAAAAAGTTCAATACGACCCCGAGAACGGGGCGTTGTCCGGAAACTACAAACCCAAACAAGGTAAAGCAGTCGAATTCGCGTCTGAAGGACCGACAAACGATCTGCCCGACGCAACACTGAAACTGCTCAAGAAAAATAATGTCGCGCTTAAATATCAACGCGCGGGATCGAACTTTTTCCTTGACTTAATTCCCCTTTTACTTCCCGTAATCCTGATTATTGGTTTTTTTGTATGGATGAGTCGGCGGGCTCAAGGTCAGATGGGTGCCGTTATGGGCATCGGGAAAAGCCGAGCCAAGTTATATAACACCGAAAATCCCGCTACTACTTTTGATGATGTCGCGGGGTACGGAACGGTAAAGGCGGAAATTTCTGAAGTAGTTAACTTCCTGAAGTTTCCCGCGAAGTTTGAAGCCATCGGCGCGCGTATTCCGAAAGGCATTCTGTTAGTAGGGCCGCCGGGAACCGGCAAGACGCTAATCGCTCGTGCCGTTGCTGGCGAAGCAGGCGTTCCGTTCATTTCGGTTAACGGATCCGACTTCATGGAAATGTTTGTAGGCGTTGGCGCGGCGCGGGTGCGGGACCTTTTCCAAACTGCCCGTAAGCAATCTCCAGCAATAATTTTCATTGACGAAATTGATTCCATCGGCCGCAAGCGGGGCGCGGGACTCGGTGGTGGGCACGACGAAAGAGAACAAACTCTCAATCAACTCCTCGCGGAGATGGACGGTTTTGAAGCGACCGAAGGCATCGTCATAATGGCCGCCACTAACCGACCCGATGTACTCGACAGTGCGTTGCTGCGCCCCGGTCGGTTCGATCGGCAAGTAATCGTTCCCCTACCGACGCAAGAAGAACGCGCACAAATCTTGCGGGTGCACATGACCGATAAAAAGATTTCTAAATCAGTCGATGTCAACATCATTGCCCGAGGAACACCCGGTATGTCGGGAGCCGATCTGTCGAATCTGGTTAACGAAGCCGTGCTCAGCGCGGTTCGACGGGAAGCCGAAACTGCGGAGTCCGAAGACTTCGAGTCGGCGCGCGACCGTATTCTTATGGGGCTAAAACGCGACTCCATGGTAATTAGCGATGAGGAAAAGGAAGTTATCGCGTACCACGAAGCGGGCCACGCAGTTTTGGCGTACGTGCTTGATCACTCCGATCCCGTGCACAAGGTAACAATCCTGCCCAGCGGAATGGCGTTGGGAGCCACTCACCAACTCCCTGAAGAAGAGAAGCACATTCATAAACGCGAATATGTAACCGATTCGATTGTCGTTGCTTTGGGCGGTCGCATTTCAGAAGAAATCGTCTTCGGTCATATATCTACCGGAGCGCAAAACGACCTCGTTCGCGTTACCGAGTTAGCGCGACGAATGGTTCGCGAATGGGGAATGTCAGAACGAATCGGGCCGATGGCGTGGGGTGCCCAAGGTGCAGTTTTTCTAGGCGAAGACCTAGTCCATACTCGTGACTACTCCGACGAGACCGCGCGAGTCATAGATGAAGAAGTAGGACGAATCTTGCGAGAAGAAGAGACTCGAGCCCGCAAGATTCTTCGTTCGCATCGCAAAGGTTTAAATGCCGTTGCTGAAGGTCTGCTGGAGCAAGAAACTCTTAGCGGTGACGATGTGAGTCGAGTGGTCGATAAAGCCATGGGTCGGCGCGCGGGGGGCTACCGGAAAATCCAACACGCCGACGGCACGGTTACCGAGATGAAGCCGCCATCGACCAACGGAGCCGGCAAGGTACGTAAGCCGGCGGCTAAATCACGACCCGCGGGTCGCAAACCCGCCGCCAAGTAGAGGCGATAATCGTTAGAGAATAACTCCGAGGTCGGGATCAGGAGTAGAACCGGGATCGCGGCATTCAGCTAGCGCGGCCCACAACTCAGTGGCGGTAGTTGATCCGACAAACGCGCGACCAACCACTCCGTCGGCATCGACAATCAGCACCATCGGCAATCCGGCAATTCCGTAACGGTCATGAATATTGCGCTGATGCTCGTAATCGATTTCGCTTACGGCAACTTTTTCTGAAGCCATAGCCATAACCTTTGGCCCAAGATCTTTACACGCCGCACAAGTAGCAGAAGAAAAATAAGCGACCAACCAGGGCGCTGACGGATTATCAAAGTCATTTCGATTGAGTTGGCGGGGTACAGGAAAGGCATCGCGAGGTGGCCCGTCGGGAGTACGGCGTTTTAAAATTATCGCCGCCAAAACGGCAATAGCTGCTACTGCTAAGCCGACTAAAAGTTGTATCACCATCTAACGAATTCCTCAGTTGCGATTACGGCGAACACTGTTTGCGAACGGTACTCCCGGCGCCAGCGAGACCCCTACCCCGATTATCTTGCGTCCCGCGACTATTGGTCCATCGGCACCAATTACCAATACTTGATCCGAACCAATTCCTAATTCGACTAAATCGAATATGGCTCGCTCTCCAGGGGCAACTGCACTCGCAGGTGCACTGCGAGGACTATTGGAATCGCCGGAAACATAAGCGTAGAGCTGGATCGTTAATGGACGAGAACTGGTATTCAGTGCTTCAATCGTCGCGCCCGAAGTTTCGTTTAAACGCCCAACGGCAAACGCCCAACGGCGAGCCGAGTCGGGCGCGGCTAACAAACTGGCCACTCCGGTAGCTGGAGCCGGCGCGGCCCACACCCCTAGCGCTTCAACCACAACGCGCGACGATGTTTTTGAACGAATTTCGAGCGCGTACGGAATACCCGCGGGGGTCTTGGTGCCAAGATCGACCCGAGTAACTGTGGCGGCCGGCACTTCGATTTGATCAACCAAAACTGAAGAATTGCCACCAAGGAGTGCGCGTATTTTTACTTGAGCCTTCTGGGCACCGAAGTTAGCGATCGAGATCGACTCAGTTGAACCCGTTTGCACATCGCCGACTGATAGGTACCAGAGTTTTGATGGTTTATTGGTTCCTAGCGACAGGGCCACTCCGGTCCGAGTATCGGAGCCATCAAAATATTGCGCAACTTCACTGACTACGCGCCCCGTTCGAGCCCGCACCACTACTCCGATCTGGCTTTCGCGACGAACAGTTTCGTGAATTGGAATTGATACTCGTGAACGACGAGGAATCGATAACGACTGAGTCGAATCGGGAACATCCGTGCCCGATTCGGTTAAGAATTTCACATCGACTATGGAATCGTCGTCAAAAGGATTGAATAGTGTCAACCAACTCATGGCCGCTCGATCGGTAGAAACATCAGCGAAATACCACTCGGAATTCGCCTTGGTGGCACAAGGACTTACGGCAAAATCGCTTCCGCTAGTCACCTCGTGTTCCACTACTGCCCGACCGTCAAATACTTCGACCACAACTCCGACTTCGGGCGCGGTCACTAAATCTGCGATCTCAACGCGACGCTGTTCGTAAGCCTTAAGTTGATATTGACGACTTTCATCGGCACTTTGCGTTCCGGTCATAACCGTAACGGTCGCGGTCATAGGCTTATTCTCCAGATTTCCAATGATCACGGTTTCGGGCGCTCGGCCATCAGGACTGGAAGTCCCCTCTGCGCAGTACCAAGCCGAGGAGAGTGCATTAGGGGCCGTAATCGTTGCGGCCCCCGAGCCGCCGATAGCGGTGACAGCAACTGAGCTCGAATCACTCGGCACTCGACTTACTGCCACCGCTCCCGCTATGACCGCAATCGCCGCTATAAATACCGGCACCCGCCGAACCCGAGAACTGGGCGAACTCGTTTTTGCGATTGGGACGAGATCGGATGAGTAGTTATCCGATCGACTCATACCTCACCCCAAAAGTCATCCAGATCGTCAGTCGGCGAAGGATCGAAACGGGAAGGGCGCTCTCGGCGTTCGGTCTTTGTTTTTTTATCATTGCGTGGTTGGCGATCCCGACTCTTAAACCACCATCCCAAAACAAATAGCCAGAGCAAGATTTGCAGAATAATGAATAAGTATCGTGGCCCTTGCCCGCTATGAGTAATCGCGACCGAAGATCGCGACCCGTTGTCCCAACCGTTAACAAGACCGAATGCTTTGCGGTGACGAAGAGTTTTACCGTCGGCTTGCGCTTTCCACTTCGTATCGAAAGCTTCACTAAGCACAATGGTTCCGGCCGGAACCGGTTTAGACCCACCGACCGGACGCGCTCTAGTGATGTCGTTATCTACCGACGAACGCAAAGGATCAATATTGCCCAACGGAACTTCATCGCCAGAGGCTTCGGGAACTACTGCGGACGCAGGAATCCAACTTTGATTTTCGTAGAGCACTAGCCCAGCTTCCGTTCGTAGTCGGGCGAGATCAAGCTGATCACCCAATGTCGCCTTAATCGCAGGTTGAGGACGGCTCTTCAATCCGCTAGGCCCATTAAGCATCGGCAAAGCAACATAGCGAATCCCCGATGGCGCGAGCAGATGTCCTAGGCGCTGGGTGTTGTTGTTAACCGCGGAGTTAATGGCCTCGCTTATCTTGCGATCGGTGTCGGTTTCGGGCGCGCGCAGCAATTGCCGAGCATCGCCAGGTCCATTACGAGTCATCGTCCAACCAAAGTCGCCATCGCTAGTGAACGGCGTAAACGGAAGAACCGTGGGATCCCCTAACCACAAAATACGAAATTCACCGGTGGAGAGAGCATCTTGAGTAAAGGCCAAAGTGTCGGACCACGATCCGTCGGGCGCGCTCCACCTGCCGCTACCGGAGTCACCCAAATATCCAAAGCCGCCCAGCGTTACTCCCGCGATTACAACCGTGAGCAAGATTCCACGGACTAGTGGACGAGAAATTCTTTTACCGAGATCACGCGGCTCAGTAACAAGGGCGTCGATGCTTATACCCACCGCGGCTGCGATTCCGATAGCCGCGATAGTTAATCCAACTTCGGGAACCAAGAGAGGTTGTTCCGTTCCTATTTGTCCAGGCACCCACGCCACCGCGTAGCCCGCTACCGCGAGAATCCACGATCGAGTAGCCCACGCCAATCGAGGACCACGAGCAATTAACAGAGAGACAAGAGCCGCGACCAATATTCCCCAAACGGCAATTCCAGCTCCGGCGGGTCCCGAATTGAATCGCAGTATTTCCGAAACATCAAAAGTCGACCGATAACCAAGACCGAGATAAGCGCGGTCATCGGCGTTGATACGCAAAAGATTCAATGACCAAGGAATCAACAACACGATTGTGGCGACAACAGAAATAACTGCCGCGACAATCGCTCGCAGTGATGCGCGAAAACCGCCGACGAAAATTGCTGAGATCAAAAGGGTCGCCGCGACGAAAACCCCTGCTAGAGCTGCAGGCGGATACCAAGCGGCGGCCAACGCAGTTACTAACGCCAAGCCCAGTAAGGGGCGACGAGACCGACCCGCCAATGAGTGGAATCCCGCCGCGCGCACTATCAAAACGATCATGAAAGGCAGTAGTGAATAAAGGATTAACACTCCAAGTCGTCCGCCAGCGATTGAGTTCCGCCAAACTGGTAACAGCGCATAAACGATGGCGGTAGTTATTGCCGCGGGAATTCCCGACGCGAGCATGCGCATCATTCGATAAGCGCCAAAAGCGCCGACCACTGCGCTTCCCACCACCACCAAAGTTTCGGCCAATCCGTCAGCGCCAAAAAGAATTGCGGTAAATATCGACATAATCACCAGAACTGGAGGAGCAAAAGCATCCGAACCGAGGCCGGTATGACGCCAGACCGACGAGAATTCGGTAAGCATTCCGCGAATTCCCGGCCACGGCGAGAACGAACCTACGGCAGGGACTCCTTGAGTCAACAGGTCGCGTGCACCAAAGACGAATACGATCAAAACCATTACGAGGCCGATGGCTGCCGGCGATCTAAGGCCGTCACTAATTCGATCAACCAAACTTCCGACTCGATCTCCAACCGATTCGATCCGTTCATCGGCCTGACTGTGGTCTAAGAATGCATCAAATCGAGAATACATGCCGACTTGCAACTCGCGTAAATCGGAGTCGTGGATTACCCGCGAACCTTGCGCGGCTTGGCGAGCAGTACGCACCCGACGGAAATGAAAAATACTCCACCACCACGCACGAAACTCCGACGACGCAATATATCGGTTATGCGTGGGCAATAAAACTAAGGCTTGGATCGAACTGGCTATCAACCCGATCGGTATCAACCACGCCAGAGTCAACCGTGAATAGCAAATCATTAAAACTCGCATCCGAGCGCGCGCTATGCCCCGCAAACTCAACTTGTCACCTTTGGACGACTTGCTTTTTTGCGCGTTACTTCGAGACGCCGAAACGGTCTCTTCGACTCGTCCCACCGCGTCGGGAGCAACGACTACTCGCGCTCCGATCAACCATGCTCTCCAGCACAAATCAAGATCTTCTGAACCTGGCGACGTTTCGGGATCGAACCCGTGGAGGGCGGCGAACAAATCGGCTCTGACAAGAAGAGCCGAACTAGAAACAAAGAAGACATCGCGCACGCTGTCGTGTTGTTCTTGGTCGACTTCGTTTGGTTCGATACCGGTATGGGAACCTCCAAATCGATCAATCGATCGGCCCACTTCGCGCAAAGTATCCGGCTCGTCCGCGTTAGCAGGATTCACGAGTTTCGGTCCGACGATGCCGGCATTAGAACGGTAAGCCTCTTCGACCATAATCCGTAAAGCTGAAGGGGCGAAAACGGTTTCATCGTCGATTAAGAAATAAAAACTTGCCCCCGCTACTGCTCCGAGCGTCTCGTTGACCGCATCCGCGATACCGGTAGCGTTGCTTAACCTTCTCGTGATGGCGTCGGGCGCGACAAGACAAACGCGAGGTGAAAGGTCGAACTCCGATCCGGCATCCACTACCAACAAAGTCAGAGCGGGATAATCTTGATTGACGATACTGGCCGCTACGGCCTCAAAACTGGGGCCCGGATCGGTAGTAACCAGAACGGCTACAACCGGTGGCGCCTCATTGGTTTCCTCGCGTGCTTGACGCTCGAACGCGGCGAGGTCGGCAAGAAATGAATCGGGAGCAGAAATCCCCTCGGATGTACTCATGAGCAAAATCAGCATACCGGCGAGGGTCAAGAGCTCCGGCGACCCCAATATTCGCTTTTCGGAGCAATCGCGAGCAGAGAATTCTCTTGCCGGCTTTTAGCTCGGCTTAGACGCGCTTGCTACTGTTATGCAAAACCGCTACACTTGATACCACAAGCAAAAATTGGCCCTAAAACCTAATTCCGGCCAGTCAATTCCGGCCAGTCAAATCCGGCCAGTCAAATAAGGAGTAATCCATTATGAGTGATCAATTCACCAAAGCCCGTGACGCGGCCGCCACCGCACTAGGAATCGGCGTAATCGGCGCGCAAACTATCGCCGATCAGAGTCGTCGAATCGCGGCGACTCTCAGTACCCGCATTGAGCCTATTGCCCAAAGAATTCGAGCGGAAGCAAAAAACCGAGTTGAGCAACCCGCACGCGAGTTCATCGTCTCGGGTACCGCTCAAGCCCAAGCCCTCTTGGGTCGCAATTCGGCTAAGTCAAATAACCCTCAGGCGCGCGGTTCGGCTGGCTAACCGGCGGACGAGTTACTGACGCTATCGTTAAACCATGCTGACCGCACTGGCTGGTGGTGTTGGAGCAGCCCGTTTTCTTACTGGGCTGCTCGACGTGGTTCCGGCTGAGCAGGTTACCGTCATCGTTAACACGGGCGACGACGACAAGTTTCACGGTTTATGGGTGTGCCCTGATCTCGACAGTGTTACTTACCACTTGAGTGGCAACCACAACCACAAAACTGGATGGGGGCTAGCGGATGAATCTTTTCGCACCATGGATGAGCTGGACCGATTTGGCGTACCCACTTGGTTTCGATTGGGCGATCGCGACTTAGCTACTCATCTTTACCGCAGCGAACGCTTGGCGACCGGTGCTTCTTTAAGCGAAGTAACCGCCGAGATCGCTCAAGCGTGGGGACTAAAAATTTCTTTGCTGCCAATGACCAACGATCGCGTAGCCACTCGAATTACCGTAGTCGACACTCACGAAGAGTTAAGCCTGCAAGAGTGGTTTGTGTTGGCTCAAAGCGAACCGATAGTAGAAGCGGTGCGGTTTGAAAATGCCGATTTTTCCCGTCCGGGTCCAGGAGTCATCGAAGCGCTCGAAGAATCCGAAACCATAATCATTTGTCCGAGTAATCCAATCATTTCTATCGGCCCAATTTTGGCCGTCCCCAAGATACGAGAAGTGCTCGTGCGGCGACGAGAGCGAGTAGTTGGAGTTAGCCCGATCATCGCGGGCCGAGCTGTGCGCGGTCCCGCTGATCGACTAATGGATGCGCTCGGCATGGAAGTTTCTTGCGTGGGCGTGGCTCAGGCCTACCAAGATTTTTGTGGAACTTTGGTTATCGATTCTCGTGATGCCCATCTTGCTGATCGAATCGATTCATTGGGGGTACGAGTGGTAATTGCCGACACCATGATGAGCAATGCTCGGGTGACCGCGGCTTTGGCGCGCGAGACGGTTGCTGCGGGAACGTGACCTTAAGCATTATTCCGATCACCGGCATAGGCCCTATTGAAGCCGGCAACGAAATAGCGGAGACGATTGCTGCGGGGGCACTTGAGCAAGGAACCCCAATACAGGAGGGCGACTGTTTAGTAGTAACCCAGAAAATTATTTCGAAAGCCGAAAACCGCCTAGTCGAAATTGACCCCGCCGACAGTGGTGCACGCCAACGACTCATTGAGTCTGAGTCAGTACGGATAGTGCGTCGGCGAGGCGATTTGATTATCAGCGAAACCAATCAGGGGTTTATTTGTGCCAATGCCGGTATTGATCTCTCCAATGTTCCCGATGGTTATGCCGCGCTCTTGCCGCTTGACGCTGACCGTTCGGCTCGGCACATTCGCGACGCGTTACGCGCCCGTTTAGCAATTGATGTGGCAGTAATAATTTCCGATACCTTTGGCCGCCCTTGGCGAACAGGGGTAACCGATGTCGCGATTGGGGTAGCGGGTATAGCTGCGGTAGTTGACCTGCGGGGATTAACCGACACCTACGGGCGTGAACTCATGGTCACCGAAGTTGCAATTGCCGACGAGATCGCGGCGGCGGCCGAACTCGTTATGGGTAAAACTGCTTCCATACCCGTAGCTATCGTTCGGGGAATTGACGCCGAGTGGTTCGGTGAAGGGAGCGCACGCGATTTAGTGCGAGCACCCAGCGACGATCTGTTTCGATGACCGTTCCCGATTTTTTACTCGCTCGTCGTTCCGTACGCGCGTTCACTACCGACCCCATCGACCGAGCCCGTCTCGACGCTTTAGTATCCGCCGCCCTGTTGGCACCCGCACCCCACCACTCGCAACCATGGCGCTGGGCCGTGTGCGACAGCTCAACGGCCAAGCGGGCACTCGCAGAAGCGATGGGGGCGCGATGGTCGCGGGATCTGCAGGCTGACAAAA
Organism: Acidimicrobiia bacterium; assembly: GCA_038904515.1. Lineage (GTDB taxonomy): Bacteria > Actinomycetota > Acidimicrobiia > IMCC26256 > PALSA-555 > SHUY01. The sequence goes on from JBCKKA010000001.1 coordinate 50,762, forward strand.
TCGCATTCGACCAAATAAACAAATTGGTCGAAGATTCGATTATTCGCATCAGCACCGCACCGGCCGCGTTGCTCGGATGTCTAACTCATTCTGGACTCGATCAATACCCCGACGAAGCTCGCCAACGGGCGGAATGGGGAATGGCCAGCTTGTCGCTTGGTGCCGCGGTCGAAAATCTAATGCTCTGCGCAACCGACATGGGCTTGGCGTCGTGTTGGGTTGCGGCACCAATTTTTTGTGCTGAAGAAGCTCGCCGGTCAATCAATCTTCCCGATGACTGGCTACCGCAGGCGCTAATACTTGTAGGTAATCCTGATCCTAATTACATCCCTCGCGCTCGACCGCCAGTTGCGCTGGATGAATTTCGAACATTTCACTAATCAGCGAGAACGAAACCAGTCAATCGTTCGTCGTAGTCCGGTTTCCAGATCGGTCCACGGTTTCCAACCTAAATGGATTCCCGCCCGGCCGGAATCGAGTACCGAGCGTCGCAACTCGCCCGCCCGAGCTGGGGCATAACGAGCCGGTTCGCCAAAATTAGCCACCAAAGCCATAGCGTCAAACAATTGCTGGACTGAAGTTTCAACTCCAGTACCAATGTTCATAATCAAGCCGCCGCCTTTTTGACCAGCGCGTACGAAAGCATCACAAACATCGTCAACAAAAACGAAGTCCCGAGTTTGTTCACCATCACCAAAAATTGTGGGGCGTTCATTCGCCAATAATTTATTAGAAAAAATCGCCACTACTCCAGCTTCGCCGTGGGGGTCTTGACGGGGACCGTAAACATTTGCCAGCGCGAGCACCGTATACTCCAGCCCTTGAATTTCACGAAAGTAATGGAGGTAATCCCCTACCGCTTTCTTCGCCACTCCATAAGGCGACAATGGATGTTGAGGATGGCCCTCGCGGGTCGGAACCGATTCAGGAACGCCGTATAACGTGCCGCCCGAACCTGCGAAAATAACCTTTTGCGTTCCCGCGGCAAGCGCGCCCGTCATTACATTTAACGAACCGATGATATTTACTTCGGCGTCAAGCACGGGTTGGTCGATCGAAACTACAACGCTGGGCTGCGCCGCCAAGTTATAGATCAATTCGGGTTTTTGGTGGGCAATCAGTTCACAAATTGCCGTAGTGCGAATGTCGATGCGATGAAATGTGCAGCGTTGATTGCGTTGAGCACGCGCCTCGGTCAAATTAGCGAGCGAACCTGACGAAAGATCGTCGGCAACATCCACATCGTGGCCTTCCGCCAGCAACCGATCGACCAGAGTCGATCCGATAAAGCCGGCACCGCCGGTTACGAGTACTCGCATACCTATTAGTCTGCCCGAGACCCAGGCTCTAAACGCGCGCCATTGAGAGAGGTCCCCGGTGCGACTTGAGCTCCTTCACCAATTATTGAATCATTGGCAACCGAGACCCCCGCGCCGATTACGGCACCGGCGGCGACTATGGAATCAACTATTTGCGCCCCTTCGCCCACACTCACATGAGCCTGAAGCACTGAGCGCAAAATGACCGCGTTGGGGCCGACGGTAGTGTCCGCGCCGACCACTGAGCTCGCCACCGAAGCCCCTTGACCAAGAGTCGCTTGGTTCCCAATGAAGACGGGAGCTACCAACTCGACTTCGTTCGGCAATTCATTTTCAGCTCCCGCACTTACCCACCAGCACCCCGCGCTGATCTCGCGTGCGTTAGGAGCCGGAGGCACTCCCATTACTCCCGCCAGCACATCGATGTGAGCTTGACGGTATTTCTCCGGCGTGCCGATATCGATCCAATATCCCTTAGTGGCAAAAGCGTAAAGCGATGCTTTGTCGGCCAGCATTTGCGGAAAAGTTTCCCTTTCAATCGATACCGGCCCGATGGCAGGAATTCTCGCCAGTGCCGCGGGCTCCAAAATGTAAGTTCCAGAGTTAATCCACTGGGTTGGGGCATCTTCGCGTCGGGGTTTTTCGATGAATTGTTTCACCCTTCCGTCGGCGGTAGTTTCTACCACCCCAAAAGCCGATGGATCATCAACCCAAGTAAGGCTGATCGTGGCTTCGGCTTCGGAATCGTTGTGGAACCTCTCTAAGTCGGACAAATTCAGTGAAGTTAAAACATCGCCATTACATACCACCGTTCGAGAATCGAGACCGGCTTCATCAGCGGCAAAACGAATTGCTCCGGCAGTGCCGAGTGGCGTTGACTCGACTACGTAGCGCAGACGAATATTTTCAAATCGGCCCGACGGGAAATGATTTATAAACGCGTCAGGTAGATAACCAAGTGAAAGCACTACATCATCAACGCCGTAACCAGCCAACCATTGCAGTTGTCGTTCGAGAAAAGTCACTTCCACAATTGGTAACAGCGGTTTGGGGGTAGTCGTTGTTAGTGGTCGCAAGCGGGTCCCCTCCCCACCGACCAAAACTATTGCTTGCATAAACTAAATACTTTTCCGTATTACGGCGTGGGCGTCGACTCGAGAACGGTAGTCGTAGCGGTTGTATTTGATGCACCCGGGTCAGCAGCACGACAGCCCGCAGTGTTTAATGCAGTCGTGTTTCCACCATCGTTAGCAGGAGTGGCATTGGCATTGGGCGGCACACCCAGTGATTCAGATTTAGGAACAAATCCAATCGTGATTACCGATTCATCTTTTAGGCGGGCGTCGGACGGATTACCCGATTTTTCTTTGCAGTCAATTGAGTACTTAACCACTCCGGTTTGACCACCAAAGACTGTTCCGGGTGGACATTTGTCGCCGTTGGTGTAATCAATTTTAGTTGGATCAGAAGCCGGACCAGTCCATAGTGATAGCGAATCTTGCGAAGCACTCCAGCCGCCGTAAGTAAGGAAACGACCAAAGGTAGCGTTGGTGCCGCCTTCGGATGAAGTGAACGGATGAATATGCAAGAAGCCGTCGCCATGGGTGTGGACTCCAACTCGAACGTTGGGATTATCAGCCGAGTTTTCAAATTCAAAAGGCGCGGGCAACCATTCGCCGCAAACATTTGCTGCCAGAGCCGCGTGCCAGTGATCGCCCGGCGCGCCAGTTGCCGGGTCACCTGGTTGCGGGGACACATTGGCCGAACCAGAGCCGCCGCTCAGAAGTACGGGGACGAGAAGGCCGGCAAGGCCGCCAATCACAATTACGACCATGGCTCCAGTGAACCAGCGGCTGCCACCGCGTCGCTTACCTTGGCGACCGGCAGCCCTTATACGAGCGCGAGTGTATTTCGACTTAGCCATGAGACCTTTTAGATTATCGGCTAATCGGCTTCGGTTTTGGTCGGAATCGCAGCGTTCTCGCCCCCATAATTACTAATGCTCGTAACGCTAGATAAACCGCCGCCGGAAGCAAAAGGAGGCGTTTCCATCCGTGCCAGCGCTTACTGGCGAACCTCCCGAGTGATCGGTGATGGGCAATGATCATTCGGTAAGGATGACGACTCGTGCTTACCGCGCCAATATGAACAACCGATCCTGCGGGTTCGTAAGCCACCCGCCAACCGGCTTTACCTAAACGCCAACAAAGATCAACATCTTCGACGTACATGAAATATCCGTCGTCCCAACCTCCTACCTGATTGAGGGCTGATCGTCGCAACCAAATTGCTGCGCCAGAAACCCAGTCAACATCACGCGAACGCTTTGGATCGGCGTCAAGTTCTTTGTAGCTGCGAGAGAAACGATTTTTGGGCATCACCGCACCAAGAGTCCCGTGGCCCACGGTGTCGCGCAACCGCGGCACATTGCGGGCCGATGGGAAATGCGTGCCCGCGGTCGAGAAAACCGCGGGACCCGCCGCGCCAAGATCAGGTTCATTATTAAAGCGGGCAAGCAGGGCGGCTCCCGTGCCTGGGTTAATTTGTAAATCAGCATTAAAAACTGCGACCACCGCGGCGGAAGTAGCGGCAATTCCAGCATTGGCGGCGGCGGAGTAGCCCAGATTTTCTCCGGTCTCGATTATCCGTATCTCCGGCCTGACTAGGCGCAACTTAGTAACAGAATCGTCCGTAGACGCGTTGTCAACCACGACGATTTCAACCGGCGCCGCGCTGGTATCGGCCAGCAAAGTAGTTACACAATCAATCAAACAATCGCCCGCTTCGTAGTTGACTACGACCGCGGCCCAAGTTAGAGCAGTTGCTGAGGTCATGATACGAAATGCAGAACCGTACTCAGGTCAGCAAGGACGAACGCGCGGGGCTGGAGTGCCCAGTTGGCTTTCGTTACTAATTGGTGCGGGAGTTGCCGCCGTAGGATCGGCGGCTCCACCCTCAACCGCGCTTACTCCCGGTACAGTGCCCGCGGCGGGTTTCACTAAATTTTTGAATCCAGTTCCTAAAATAAGCTGAATGCCATTTTTTTTCAGGCTGCTGTCTTTAACTAATCTCGCCCGAGGATCAATGTAAGGAAATAAAGCTTTGGCTTTTGCTTCATCTTCCGGACGATAACGAATTTCGGTAAGGGCTAAAGTCCCGCGAGAATCGTTTCCGGTGCCGCCGTCTTGAAAGCCAAATTTCGTCAGTTCCTTCATGGTGGCGGAAGCCAATCCTTCGCGTTGTGACGCGTTAAGAATTTTTACTTTTACCGTGGTGAGATCAACGACCGTGGCGGGATCGGATACCGGGGTCTTCCCGAAATCATTCAACCTCGCGATCATCTCGTCAGCTTCCGGCTGTTTAGGCAGTAAAACCGACTGCCCTTGCTCAGTACCGCTGGTCCAGGGCAGCGTCTGAAAATCAAGTGCACTCTGGTCGTTGGGGTTAATGGTCCGAAACGCATCGATCAGGTCAAAAATATTTCCTTTGGAAAGACGCGAATCGACCGTAAGATTTTTAAGGGCTTCATCGGCGATAGCGTTAGCGGTAAGCGGATTATTCAATCCTTTTTGTACCGCTATTCCCGCCAATCTACGAATGAAATCCTGCTGGCGAGCAATTCGGTTGATATCAGGTACCGCGTCAGCAGAATACCAACGATTTTTTTCCACGCTGTAATACTCGAGGTAGCGGCTACGTACATAAGCCAGTGCACTGTAACCGTCGAGCCGGATGCAACCACCGGCAATGACTGATAATCCAGTTAGATCGTCGCGAGCGGCATACGGAAAATAGATCGGCACACTGCCGATAGCGTTAACGATGCCCCGGAAACTTTCGAAATCAACTTCAACGTAATGGTTGATATCGATACCAAAATTTAATTTAAGTGTCTCAATGGTTTTATCGGGTCCTTCATTAAAAGCGGTATTGATTTTTGAATAACCAACTCCGGGGATGTTGACCCAAAGGTCGCGGGGAAATGAGACCGACAGTGTTCGTTGCGAACCGGGCTCGACATGAATCACCATCATGGTGTCAGATCGTTGCCCCCCCACATCGGCGCCGGTACCAAACGCTTCTTCTGCGGCCGCTCCCTTAACAAACGCTCGGGTGTCGGAACCGATCAATAGATAGTTGGCTCCTTCCGGCGGCGCATCGGCCACCGTCACATTGACTCGCTTGATTACCGATAATTTGGAATCGATAGCGGCGTTGACGCCTACAATCGCCGCCACCATGAAGGAAGTGACTACGGTCAAAGCAATAACTAGGCGAATCGGAAGCGCGCTTAAAGGCGATGGGTTTGATGCCACGAGAATTAGATCTTACTGGAGCCCTTACCAGGCCAAACCTCGGGCTAACAAGCCAGTATTTCTAACTTTCCCCGCGGCCGACAACCCAGCCTCTACCGTGGCGTCATGGCTTCATTGAGCGCGCACCGGCCCCAAATGCCCACTATCGGGACTCACGTCGGCGTGCCTCGGAGTGAGGCCAACCCAGTCGTATTGCGGTCAGGAGAAACCACCATTATCGCCGCCGAACCAGTAGAGATCGTGTGGGCTAACGGAGTCGAGGCGCTAACAAAATTCGATTGTCTAACTCCAGGCTGGTGGGCGGGATTTTTTTCCTACGATCTCGGACGCAGCATTGAGCGAGTAGCTCGACGCGACTCTAGCGTTACGAATTTTTCTGACCGGCGAGTTTCTTATTCTGTTCCCGATTTATTGCTGGCACGCTTTGATGCTCGCTGGATTAGCAACGGAACCCGAAGTTACTTTGAAGGATCTGCCAAAGCGGTCGCGCGGCTCGAAAAACTTATCTCCAGCGCACCGACCGAACCCGAAATATCTCCTCTTACCGAAAGCTCATCTAGCCTCACTAGTGAAACTTTTACCGCGGGAGTCAGGACAATTCTTGATTTAATTGCCGACGGCCAGTGCTACCAAGTAAATCTTTCCCGCCAAATAAAATGGGAGCAGTCGGTAGACGCGCGCGCATTGCACCGAGCTCTTTCGATTGCTAGCCCCGCTCCCCATGCTTCGCTCATTATTCTCCCTGGCGAGAACAATGAGCCGATAACGGTAGTAAGTGCTTCGCCCGAAAGTTTTTTAACTTGGAGCAGCGATGATCAGGGCACCGTAGTAAAAACTCGACCAATCAAAGGAACCGGTCGCGACGCTCACAGTTTGGGAGCCAGCGCTAAAGACCGAGCCGAAAATATAATGATCGTCGATCTCGCCCGTAACGATCTGGGCCGAGTGTGCCGCTTTGGATCGATAAGAGTTCCCGACCTCTGCTCAGTTGAGGAGCATCCCGGACTTTGGCATTTAGTTAGCACCGTGCAGGGTGTCAGCCGCACCGAGATTCGTCCGGGTGATCTGTTACGAGCGACTTTTCCACCGGCTTCTATTACCGGTGCTCCCAAGCCCCGAGTGATGCAAATAATTGAAGACCTTGAGCCGGTTAATCGCGGGGTCTACTGCGGGGCAATAGGTTGGATCGACACTGAGCACAACGCCGGTGATCTTGCTGTCGCCATTCGTACTTTTGTCTCTTCGTGCGACCAGACCACACTGGGTGTGGGTGGCGGTATCGTCGCCGACTCCGACCCTGAATCCGAGTGGCGCGAAACCGAACTCAAGGCGGCGCGTTTGCTTGGTGCAGCCGGCGCCCGCGATGTTGGCATCGCGGTGTAGCGTCGCAATTAATGGCTACTTTATGGATCGATAACGAATTGGTTGATGAATCAATTGCTCGCGTCTCTCCACTCGACCACGGAATTTTGGTTGGTGACGGTGTATTCGAAACCATTTGTGTATATGACCGCGTACCGTTTGCGTGGCGACGCCATTACGAACGACTAACTAACTCCGCGGCCGGACTCGGACTATCAGTACCAAAATCAGCCGTCCTTCTAGATTCCGCCCGCGCCGTGATCGCGGCCAACGATCACCACCACGGCCGTTTACGCATAACTATCACCGGCGGACCAGGACCGCTGGGATCGGAACGCTCCGGTGCACCCGAAACGATAATCGTGGCTATCGGTTCACTGCCTGACTGGCCCGAAACGGAGCGCTGTCTAATCGTTCCTTGGCGTCGCAACGAAATGGGTGCCACCACCGGACTGAAAACTATTTCCTACGCCGAAAATGTGCGCGCCCTCGCCCACGCGCGCACGACCGGAGCAGGGGAAGCATTATTTCTCAATACTGCTGGCTACCTGTGCGAAGCAACTGGATCAAATATTTTCTTGGTTACGGATGGAATAATCGCTACTCCCCCGTTAGACAGCGGATGTTTAGCCGGAGTTACCCGCGCGCTGGTAATTGACCTCGCTCTCGCTTCAGGACTCACCATTGTCGAGAAGCCCATCTCCGCAGTGGCTTACCGCAAAGCTAACGAGGCTTTTCTCACTTCGACCACACGCGAGGTGCAAGCAATTTCGCAAATCAACGACTACACGCTAACCGGAGCGCCAGGCCCAGTAACAAAAATGCTTAACGAGGCCTACACCGACTTACGTAAACGAGAATGTGACCCGTAATCAAATTAAGATTCGAGTAAGCCGTTTACGCTCGGCGCAAGTGAACAACATCGCCTACCGCTACAACAAATCTTTCGTCCTGATCACCAGTAATAAGAAGGTGGCCAACTTCGTCAATGTCTGTCGCGATACCTTCGATAGTTTTGTTCCCGAGGTCAACTCGAACTCGAGTTCCTAGAGTTTCGAGACTATTTCTGTAAGCGGCAACAACGGTAGACAAGTCTCCCTTATTAATCAGATCGTTCCAAACCGTTAGTCGAGCTAGGAATTCATCAAGGAGTGAATCGCGCGCCACAGGAATATCGAGTTCGAGCGCGCACGATGTAGCAAATTCAGATAACTCGGAAGGAAAGTCACGCTGGGCCAAATTACATCCAACTCCGACTACTACTGCGAGAGTGGAGTCGGGAGAAGTTGTCGAAGGAGTGGGCAAAATTGATTCGGCCAAAACTCCCGCAAGTTTCTTTTGACCCACGACAACATCATTTGGCCATTTCAAACCCGAGATCAAGCGAAGTTGGGCGGGTAATGCTTCGAGCAACGAAAGTCCGGCGGCCATCGCTACGGTGTGAATCGATTCGAGATCGAGGCGAGGTCTCAATAGCACCGACACCAGCAACGAAGTTTTCGGCTCCTCTAACCAAACTCGGCCCTGCCGACCTCGGCCCGAGGTCTGGTGATCAGATAGCGCCACCAATCCCGCCGGCGCGCCACCCGCCGCCTGGTCGAGAACCCAGCGATTAGTAGAATCGATACTAGAAAAACGGTGGATGTCCCACTGGCGACGGGGATCAATAGCCGGACTAGCTTCCATAGGTCGTAGGATACGGCGTCACGATAGAGAATCGTGTTCGATTCATCACCGCAAAGAGGTCCCGTGCTGCAACGAGTACTGATAGCTAACCGAGGCGAAATTGCTATACGCATTATGCGTACCTGTCGTGAACTCGGTATTGAGACGGTGGCGATTTATTCCGACCTCGACCAGAACGCCCAGCATGTGCGCTACGCCGACGCGGCATTTGCACTGGGTGGAAAAACCGTGGCCGAAAGTTATCTTCAGAGTGATCGAATTTTAGAAATTATTCAGGAGAGTGGCGCCGACGCAGTTCACCCTGGTTACGGGTTCTTTTCCGAAAATGCCGACTTTGCCCGAAGCGTGACCGAACTTGGTGTGGTGTGGATCGGGCCGCCGCCAGAAGCGATCGAAATAATGGGCGATAAAATTTCTTCGCGTAAAGCCGCGATAGTCGCCGATGTTGCGTCAGTACCCGGAACCATAGAACCCATTAACGATGTGTCCGAAATTGTTGCCTTCGGTGAAGAATACGGATGGCCCGTTGCTATCAAAGCGGCTTACGGCGGTGGCGGTAAAGGTATAAAGATTTGTGAAAGCGCCGACGAAGCCACCGAAGCCTTCGAGTCGGCAGCTCGAGAAGCACAAGCATATTTCGGGCGGTCAGAGGCTTACCTTGAGCGCTATCTAGCTAACCCTCGTCACATCGAAGTGCAGATTTTTGCTGATCAACACGGCAACGCGGTATGGCTAGGAGATCGCGACTGTTCGACCCAACGGCGCCACCAAAAACTAATTGAAGAAGCTCCCGCGGCAAATCTCCCCGACTCGATTCGGGTGGCAATGGGCGAAGCAGCAACCAAAATCGCGCTCAGTTGCGGTTACGTTAACGCCGGCACAATAGAAATGCTTTACGAAGATGGCGAGTTTTGGTTTCTTGAGATGAATACTCGGCTTCAAGTTGAGCATTGCGTTACTGAGGAGACCACTGGGCTTGATCTGGTTGCCGAACAACTAAGAGTCGCAGCCGGCGAACCGCTCTCGTTCACACAAGATCAGATTATTTGCCATGGTCACTCCATTGAATGTCGAATAAACGCCGAAGACCCGAGCACGGGATTTCTGCCGTCACCCGGCACTATTACCGAAATGGAAGTTCCCGCCGGTCCGGGCGTGCGCTGGGATAGCGGATACGAGGCGGGCGATTCGATCTCAGCGTATTACGACAACCTGATCGGAAAACTCATAGTTTGGGCTCCCGACCGAAAGGCCGCTATTAGCCGCATGCTGCGCGCTTTGAGTGAGTTGAAAATCTCGGGGGTTGCCACTACTGCTCCCGCACAACAGCTCCTGTTAGCACTCCCTGCATTCGCTGAAGCTCGCCACACGACTAAATGGTTAGAAAAAGATTTAGCCGAAGATGCGTTTGCCGCGATTTCAACTGTTCCCGATTCCATAGCCGAAGATACTGACAGTTTCACTGAGCGATTAGTTCCGGTCGAAGTCAACAAAAAAAGATTTACAGTAAAAGTATGGGTTCCTACCGATGTGTCTTCTACTGGTAAATCGAATCCTCGGCCACGACCGGCGCGGTCGGCCGGATCGGCGGCTAGTAACGGAACTATCGCGTCACCGATGCAAGGAACTATCGTAAAAGTTTTGGTCGCCGCCGGCGATGAAGTTGAGGTTGGTCAAGCTCTAGTTGTTCTCGAAGCCATGAAAATGGAAAATCAGATAAACGCCGAGCGCTCGGGGATCGTAAAAGAAGTCCGCGTAGAGGTGGGGGCCAATGTCGGGACCGGGGATGTCCTAATCGTCATCGAGTAATACTGTCCTCGATGACCAAACTGCGCACCGACCAAGTAACCGGCCAAGAGGTGATCGTTGTCCCCGGGCGAGCGAGCCGGCCAGTAACCGCTATTGATCGGATCGCCGACGAGCCCAGCAGCAACCAAGACGGTGATCGCTCGTGTCCGTTCTGCACTGGCAATGAAACCGAAACTCCACCAGAGGTTTTTCGTATCGGTGAAGGTAAACCCGATACTCCCGGTTGGAAGGTGCGGGTAGTCCCCAATCTCTACCCGATTGTTGATGACGCCACGGGAGTTACCGGGGCTCATGAAGTGGTAGTGCTGTCACCCGCGCACGATACCGACTTTGGCGGCTTAACCGACGCGGCGGCAGGGGCTGTACTTTTTACCGCGCGGGAGCGGGCAAAATTTCACGATCAAGCTGGGCGCGCCCACACTCAAATATTTATTAACCACGGACGATTGGCGGGATCATCTATCGCCCATCCTCACGCGCAAATTGTGGCTCTTGATATCATTGCGCCCCAAGTTATGGCTGAAGTTGCGCGTTATAAAGCCAAGAAAAACGTTATCGACGAAGACGCTACCGATGCCGCTAATCACGGTGGAGAAATCACCACTAAGGGTCAAATGCGCGCGTGGTGTCCGACGGGAAGCATTTCGTCATATCTAGTGCGTATTGCGATTAACGGTTCTGAAAATGATGTAGCGGAGTTGCGTTTTGAGAACACCAGTGACGAATTGATCCAAGATAGCGCGATTATTTTACGCGACGTTCTGGCTGCATTAGCAAAATCAATCGACGCGCCCGACTACAACGTGGTACTCCATAATCCACCAGCTCGTGATCCTGAATCGAGTTTTATGTGGTGGATAGAAGTCATTCCTCGAATCTCAGTGCTTGGTGGTTTTGAGCTCGGCTCCGGAGTTTTTGTTAATACGGTCGATCCTGCGGTGGCGGCCGCAATTCTCCGAGAAAATCTTTAATCAAGCACCCGTAAATTTTGCTTTACCAGGTCCGTTCGTAAGAAATGAATTAATTCCGATCTCAGAATCTTTGGTGGCAAAAGTAGCAATGAAAGCATCGGCTTCCATATCAAGACCGGTAGCGAGATCGCCGTTTAGTCCGGTGTCGATGGCCTGCTTGGCTAAACCAATCGCGGCCGATGCCCCGTTCGCTAGTGACCGCGCCCACTCAAGTGCGGCGGCGTCGACTTCGGCATCAGGAACAACCCGATCGAGCAAACCAAAAACGAGTGCCTCGTCAGCGCGGAGCATGCGCCCAGTCCACACCATGTCCTTAGCGCGTGCCGGACCAACCAGTCGCGGTAACCGCTGGGTTCCGCCCGCGCCCGGAATAATACCTAACAGAACTTCTGGTTGACCCAATCGAGCGGTATCACCCGCTACTCGCAAATCACAGGCCAAGGCGAGTTCTAAACCGCCACCGAGAGCAAACCCGCGGATTGCCGCAATGACGGGACGGTTAATCGCAGCCAGTGCGTCGAAGGCTCGACGAAAAGTTTTAGTCACCGTAGCGGCTGCTTCAGAACCAGTGAACTCAGCTACATCAGCACCCGCAGCAAAGGCTCGGTCGGATCCCGCCACAACGACTGCGCCTAGATCGTCTTGCTGGGCTAACCCCGCGACAATTTCCGCTAGTTCAGAAAGCAACGCACAAGATAGTGCGTTGAGCGGTGGACGCTGGAGGCGAATCCGGGCAACTCTCGGCTCGGGCCAATCGAGGGCTACTAAAGAATCAACCATCTTAAGCCAGATTGCTTACGAGTTGTCGAGCGGCCGCGTACGGATCTATTTTTCTGCTGACAATCTCGGCAACACAACTATCAAACTCCGCCCCTCGGCAAATCAATTCCGCGCCACTAGCCAATTGCGCCGCGACAATGGCCCGCAACTCTTCCGCAAGCCGCCGCGCACGCTTTGCTTCACCCCGCCCCGCGGTGAGCATAAAATCTTGGTGATCACTAATCGCGCTACGAAGTTCTTCTATGCCCGCACCTTCAGTTGCCACGGTCTCGATTATCGGTGGTGCCCATTCGCGGTTTGTCGAAAGTTCGAGCATCACCGATAAATTGCGCACCGCGGCATCAGCTCCCGGTCGGTCAGCCTTATTGACTACGAAAACATCAGCAATCTCGAGTAACCCCGCTTTGTTTGCTTGAACTTGGTCGCCCCAACCGGGGTTGACCACCACCACCGTGGTATCGGTAGCGCGGGCGACATCCACCTCAACTTGTCCCACTCCTACGGTCTCAATAATTATTCGCGCGAAGCCGGCTGCATCAAGAATCCGCACTGCTTGTGGAGTAGCTAACGCGAGTCCGCCGAGATGACCGCGGGTAGCCATCGAACGAATAAATACTTCATCGTCGGTAGCGTGACTCGGCATCCGCACTCGATCGCCCAAAATGGCACCACCGGTAAACGGGCTCGACGGATCGATTGCTAAAACCCCCACATCATCGCCTTGAGCACGGTAACTCGTAATCAAACGATCAGTAAGAGTCGACTTTCCCGCCCCTGGCGCGCCAGTGATTCCGACGACATAGGCCTTGCCGGTTTTAGAAAATAGTTCTGCCGCGGCGATTGAACCGGGTTCCTGTCCAGTTTCGACCAACGAAATAAGTCGCGCGAGCGCGCTTCGGTCTCCCGCTACTAATGATTCCGCGATTTCAATCACGACTAACCGTAGTTGCTTACTTCCGCCCATCCTTGTTTACTTAACGCCAACCCCTTGAGTATCGCATTTCTTCCCCGAATAGATGATTCTAAGTGAGTCGCTCAACGTCGGCGCCGACTGAACGCAATTTTCCCGCGAGATCGGCGTAGCCCCGTTCCGCGTGATGAGGGTCGAGGACGGTGGTTTCGCCGTCAGCGGTAAGGCCCGCAATAACCAACGCCGCGCCCGCCCTTACATCGAATGCCCGCACTGGCGCGCCCGAAAGACGCGCAACCCCTCGCACCACCGCGTGTCGCCCTTCAGTTCGGACATCAGCGCCCATGCGGTGGAGTTCGTCGACGAAAGCGAAACGGTGTTCAAAAATATTCTCAGTAACGATGGCGGTTCCGTCAGCAGTGGCTAATGCGGCCACGATTAGCGGCATGAAGTCGGTGGAAAAACCTGGGTACGGCAATGTTTGAACATCACACGCAGTTAGTCGCTCACTGCGTTTGGTCCGAATTCCGTCAGCAACTTCAGTTACGGTGACGCCCAGTTCGCCCAACTTGCGCCCCACCATTTCAAGATCACTAAGAGAAATTCCTTTGATCGTGATATCGCCGCCAGCAGCCGCGCACGCCATCATGAGTGTTCCCGCTTCAATTCGATCACCGATAATCGTGTGTTCAGCAGGGACGAGCGCCGAAACCCCTTCGATGATTAGTGTTGAAGTGCCCGCGCCACTTATATGCGCACCCATTCCGTTTAAAAACTTAACTAGATCGCAAATTTCTGGCTCTCGTGCGGCATTTTCTATTACCGTTTCGCCTTTGGCTAATACTGCTGCAGTCATAATTGTTTCAGTTGCGCCTACGCTGGGATATTCCAAAACTACGCGGGCACCATTTAACGATCGACAGCTTGCTTCGATAAATCCGTGTTCGACTCGGAGTTCAACACCAAGAGCCTCAAGACCGTGAAAATGTAGATTCAGCTTCCGACTGCCGATGTTGTCGCCGCCCGGAAGTGCCACCCGAGCTCGCCCCGAGCGAGCCAGAAGCGGCCCCAGAACATTTATCGACGCGCGCATGCGACTGACTAACTCGTAAGGTGCTTCGGGAATCAGTTGGTCAGGAACTCGTAGTGATAATGAATCTTGTGCGCGCGGCGTGATCTCGACTCCTATCGCTTCGAGAAGCGAAACCATAACGCCCAAGTCGTCTACGGGAGTCAGATTATGGAGAACGGTTTCACCGGGAGCTAGTAACGCGGCAGCCATCTGTTTAAGACCGGCATTTTTGGTCATCCCAGAAATCTGCACAGTTCCGGACAGGGGCGAGCCGGCGCGCACCACATAACGATCACTGCTCATCTCTACGAGGATACGAGATTGCGTAGTGGTCTATATGCTCTCGTAATCAGTAGCAGTTGAGCGCGTTCGAGGGCAATCTAGATTTAACGGCCACGGTATTCCGGTGAACGCTGCTCAATAAAAGCAGTGATGGCCTCTTTCATATCTTCTGAACGCAGGCAGACACTCTGGGCTTCGGCTTCAATCAGTAGACCTTCTTGCACGCTTAATCCCGAAGTGGCCGCGCTTAGCGCCCGCTTGGCCCCCCGAACTGCTAGCGGGGGCTGGGCCGCAATAATTTTCGCTAAGTCGTCGGCAACTTCTTCTAGTTCTTCATCAGAAACCAAACGCTCAGCCAGTCCGATGCGATGGGCTTCCTCTGCGTCTATCTGAGCGGAAGTAAGAATTATTTCGGCGGCCTTGCCCGCGCCAACTAAACGAGGGAGTCGTTGGGTGCCACCTAAATCAGGAATGATTCCGTATTTAAATTCGAGCAACCCCACCCGAGTGCCGCGCGCTATAACGCGTAAGTCGCACGCCAAAGCCAGCTGCAAACCCGCGCCCAGAGCAAACCCGCGTACGGCAGCAATAGTGGCAAACGGGGCATCGGCCAACCACGAATAGGAATCTTGAATGGTAAGAATTCCCGCTACCACTGGATCGAGATGGCGTTCATCGGCGGAGTCGGCGGAGTCGAGAGAGCCGGCGGTGGCAGTCGGTTCAGAAAAAACACTGGTATCGATTCCGCTAGAAAATGCCCGACCTTCACCAATAACTACTAAGGCTCGTAGTTCGCCAGGATCAGCGCATAACTCTTCACCCAACTCACGGAGTTCCCGCCACATTTCAATCGTGAAAGAATTCAGCCGGTCGGGTCGGCACAGCGTGAGCCGTCCAACTCGGCCCGGTTCATAACGAAGGGTGTTGTAGGAATTAGTCACTAAAACGCAGGCTAGCCCGCTACGGCGATATCCACCTCGGAACGAGCTTGAATCCTAACCACTTCTACTGAATCAGCAAACCCCGATACGTCAAGGGCGCCCACGGCTAATACCTCGGCCGACTTAGGCACATCGCTACTCAACACGTCAGTGGCGAGCAGTTCGCCGGGTGCCGCCTTGGCACAAAGCCGAGCGGCGAGGTTTACTGCGGTGCCAACATAGTCGTCACCCTCAAGCAGCAAAACCGGACCGACTGCCATTCCTCCTCGCAGCGGAAGCACCAGACCTGATGCTTCAAAGCGAGCCATTATGGCGAGGTTGGCTTCAACGAGTCGACGACGGGTAGGACTGACCAGCATTACGCCGTCACCCAACCACTTATCAACTCGAACTGCGTAACTCGAAGCGACTTCCCGTACCAAATTACGAAATTGAGTCAGCGCTAATACTGCTTCTTCATCACCGTGCACATCGGTGAAACGAGTAAACCCGCACAAATCAAGAAAAGCAAAAGATCGTTCAACTCGCATGTCTCTATTATCGCACACACGCGAGCGAAAACTCCGATAATTAACGATTTACAGCCTAAATTAACTTTCTGTTCGCATTCCGTACACTAATAACGAACACTAATAACTGGCTCGGCTCTCCGTTTCGCATTCCCCGTTCCTGATTCCTGATTCCTGATTCCGTATTCCTGATTTCGGGATTTTTAGCAGTCCGCGACCCATTGGGCGGCGGTGTGGGCGACTTCAGTTATTACATCCTCTACGGTGATACCACTCCGTTTTAGCGGGCGATAAGAATGATCGGCGGTTTCCAGCCAGTGAATGGTGGTGGGACCGGTTATTTTCTTAACGGCCAGTTCCAGCGCCGGACGCGGTGCCAGCGCATCACGGGTTCCACTAAGGCAGAGTACGGGAACTTTTATCGAACCAAAGTGAGCATCACGAATTTTTTCTGGCGAACTCAGCGGATGTAGCGGATACGAAAGTAATAACAGCCCTAATGCCGGCAGCGGATCGTGGGCATCGGCGACCAACATTGAGGCGTAACGCCCGCCCATCGACCGGCCGCCCACTACGAGACGATCAGGAGGTAAACCCGCTCGTTCGCTTAGTTCCGCCGCGGCAGATCTAGTGACCGCAGCCAAAACCATCGGTCGGTCGGGGGCGCGACGACCGGCTAGTCGGTAGGGATAGTCGAAACGCAAAGAGGGGATCCCCATCTCGGCCAAAGCTTGTGCCACTGCCACCAAAACCGGTGCGTCGCGATCCGCTCCCGCGCTGGGGGCCAAGAGAACGGCACGATCGGCCCCAGTCGTCGGGCCGGCAAATTCTCCAACTACCGGCTCATTTAAATCCATTATCGGTGCAGCGTAGCGATATAAACGGCGGCCAAAACGGGGCTGAAGTCCGACCGGTAAGATGGTCCGTCCATGACCGACCCGAACGCCCTTCGCATTGCCTACCTCGTCTATCGCGGCAATCCCCACTGTGGCGGCCAAGGGGTCTACTCCCGAGAGTTGGCGCGAGAACTGACTGATCTAGGTCACGATATAACGGTTTTTTCGGGTCCGCCCTACCCCGAATTAAGCGATCTCGACCAACTCGAACGCGTGCCGGGCCTCGATCTCTATCGAACCAATAATCCGTTTCGGATTCCGTGGCCCCACGAATTCCGTAGCACCATAGATGTACGAGAATTTGCCACTATGTGCACCGGAACTTTCTCCGAACCGCTCGCCTTTAGTTTGCGAATTCGTGAAATTCTTCGTTCCCGCCGATCCGAATTCGATCTAGTCCACGACAACCAGTGTCTAGGCACCGGTTTATTGCCAATGATGGCGAAAGACGACTGGCCAGTTCTCGCCACTTTGCACCATCCCATCACCATTGACCGCGATCTCGATCTTGAGCACGCGCAGTCGGCCTATCGTCGGTTTACGCTCAAGCGTTGGTACGCCTTTCTCGGCATGCAGATGGAAGTTGCCCGTCAAATACCTAGAGTGCTCACGGTTTCCGAATCTTCCCGTACCGACATCATCGCCCAGATGGGGGTCTCCGCCGACCGGCTGCATGTAGTGGCCGTGGGCGTCGATCCAACAGTTTTCTCGCCCCGACCCGCTATCAAGCGAGTGCCGGGTCGAATAATGACTACCGCTAGTGCCGATGTGCCCATGAAAGGCCTCGCGCCGCTGCTTGAATCGTTGGCCAAAGTTCGCGCCGAAGTCACTAATGCCCATCTGGTCGTAATCGGACAGCCTAAAGCTAAGAGCAAAATCCCCGCGCTAATCGCAAAATTGGGGCTGACGGGTGCAGTTGAGTTTGTTAGTGGAGTTACCACTGAGCGAATTGTTGAGCTTTACGCGGAATCCGAAGTCGCCTGTGTGCCATCGCTCTACGAAGGATTCTCACTTCCGGCCGTTGAAGCCATGGCGAGTGGAGTTCCGGTGGTTGGTACCACCGGCGGCGCGGTACCTGAAGTGATCGGTCGCGATAACGAAACTGGGTTGCTCGTTCCACCGAATGACCCCGACTCTCTGGCTGTCGCCCTCATTCGAATCCTGGGCGACTCTCAACTGCGCGCTCGGATCGGGGCCGCGGGACAAAAACGGGCTTGCGATAATTTCACTTGGCGGCGTACCGCCGAACGAACCGCCGAGCATTACCAAATTTTGGTTGACGAACACGCGTACAAAAACGGAATTAGCCAGTAATGCTTACCGTAGATTTTGATCGCCTCGGAGTAGCACCAGGAACTCGTTTGCTCGACATGGGTTGCGGTGGTGGGCGACATGCGTTTGAGGCGTGGCGGCGGGGCGCGATCGTAGTCCCCCTTGATGCATCCGAAGGTGACCTCAAAGATGTGCGGGGCGTACTCGGTGCCATGCTTGACGCCGGCGAACTCCCTGCCGGTGAGTGCGGTGGAGTGGTTACTGGCCACGCTTTGGCGCTTCCTTTCGCGGATGCCACTTTCGACCAGATCATCGCCTCGGAAGTATTGGAGCATGTGCCTAACGACCGCGGGGCGATCGCCGAATTGGTCCGCGTCCTTAAACCCGGCGGGCGCATGGCGGTAACCGTTCCGACTCGGTGGCCCGAACGAATCAACTGGGCTTTTGATTATCACTATCACGATGTCCCTGGCGGTCATATTCGGATTTACCGTCAGCGCGAACTACAGGACCGCTTAGAAGCCGCGGGCTGCGTTATGCGGGGTTCTCATCACGCCCACGCGTTGCACTCGCCCTACTGGTGGTTACGCAGTGCCGTAGGAATCAATAATGCCGATTCTCACTGGGCCGTGCAGCGCTATCACGATCTTCTCGCTTGGCAGATAACCAAACAACCCGCATGGCTCAATAAAATCGAAAAAGCTCTTAGTCCGATTATGGGGAAAAGCCTAGTGATCTACGTAGAGCGAGCGGCGTAATGGTAAGAGAGAATTTACCGCCGAGCGTGCCGGGGATAATTACTGCCGCCGAAGTTTTAGCGACCAGCGATGCCATCGCACGGATTCAGCTGCCCGATGGAAATATTCCGTGGAGCCCCGGCGACCACACCGACCCATGGAATCTCGTAGAGGCAGCCATGGCTCTCGATGTTGGCGGACGATTTAACGAAGCGACTCGCGCCTACGAATGGTTGCGTACTATGCAACATAGTTCCGGTGCTTGGAATGCCTACTACATCGGCAACGATGTAAAAGATAAAACTCTCGACACCAATGTGACTTCTTATATCGCTAACGGAGTTTGGCACCACTACTTAACTACCGGCGACACTAATTTCCTTGAAGATTTCTGGCCTACCGTCCAACTGGCAATCGACTTTGCCCTTTCTCATCAAGCGCCCAGTGGTGAAATCGCGTGGCGGGGAGATCAGAAAAATCCTGGTGCGTTACTAACCGGTTCATCTTCAATTTACGGAAGCATTCGATGCGCGATTGCTATCGCCGAACGCACTGGTCATGAGCGTCCCGACTGGGAACTATCCCTCGGTCAACTCGCGATTGCTATCGCTCATCGGCCTAACCAATTTCTCGACAAAGCCCGATGGGCAATGGACTGGTACTACCCAATTCTTGGTGGAGTGTTGCGCGGACCGGCCGCCCACGCACGGGTGGCCGCAGCATGGGAAACATTTGTGGTACCTGGGCGCGGCGTGCGCTGTGTATCTGACCAACCTTGGGTTACTGCTGCCGAAACCTGCGAGTTGGTAATAGCGCTCGACGCCATTGGTGCCGATGAACTCGCCCGTTCACTATTTACTTGGGTTCAGTTTTTGCGGCACGAAGATGGCGGATATTGGACAGGAGCCAATTTTGCCGAGGAGCGTTTTTCCGAATCAGGTGAGCTGTATCCAGTAGAGCAACCCACTTGGAACTCAGCCGCAGTAGTGCTAGCCGCAAATGCGCTGGGCGGAGTTGGCCCCACCGCCGGACTGTTCCGCGGCGAAGACCTCCCCACCGGTTTAACTTCTGATGAACTCATTGAAGCGGGATCGGTAATCGAATCCGAACGGACTGAGCGCTCCACCCCCAAGCGCTAGTGCGTTAATTACTCTCGTTCCAACACCCGCAACGAGCCGGTAGCGGATAATAACGACCAACCTTCATTAAGTGCTTGACAATAAACCTCGTAGGGTGCCTGCCCGCCGTCTTTGGGGTCTTCGAATACATCATGAAAGGCCAATAAGCCTTCGGGAATAATCTTGGGAGACCATGCTTCGTAATCAGCTTTAGCCACATCGAGGGCGTGGCCACCATCAATAAATACCATTGCCAACTGAGTTGTCCAGTGAGTCGCCACGGTCGTCGACGAACCAATTACTGCGACCACCGTGTCGTCGAGCTCCGCGGCGGCGATAGTGCGACGAAACCACGGCAGAGTATCAAGTTGGCCCGTCTCAGAATTAACTAATCGTTGATCGTGATGTTCCCATCCGGCTTGGTTTTCTTCCGATCCGTGGTGATGGTCAACGGTGTAAAGAATCGAGCCGCACTCGCCCGCGGCGGCCCCGAGGTAAATCGCCGACTTTCCGCAGTAGGTGCCTACTTCCAGTAATGGCCCCCGATCCGCGCGATCTCGAGCCGCGGCAAAAAGGGCGAGACCCTCAGCATCGGGCATAAATCCAATCGCATTCTGAGCGGCGACAACCAGGCGGGGATCCACTGTTTGAGAATACCTAATTACTGGTAGAACGGGTTACTGCTAGAACAGGTTACTGATAGAACAGGTTACTGGTAGAGCAAGTTACTGCCAGAACGAGTTACTGGTAAAGCAAATTACCGCTAGAGCAAATTACCACTAGAGTTAGATTCGTGAATTCGAATCCCCAGGCTCCTGACCGCAATCTGGCTATGGATTTAGCTCGGGTCACCGAAGCCGCCGCCTTGGCTGCGGCCCGCTTTATTGGTCGCGGCGACAAACTCGCGGCCGATGGCGCGGCAGTCGATGCCATGAGGCTGGTGCTCAACACTGTGGCCATGGACGGAATAGTCGTCATCGGCGAAGGTGAAAAAGACGAAGCACCCATGCTTTTCAACGGAGAAAAGATCGGTACCGGCGGACCGGCCTGTGACATAGCGGTAGACCCTATCGACGGCACTACTCTCACTTCGTTGGGGCGCAACAACGCTATCGCCGTAATTGCATTGTCGGAGCGGGGAACCATGTTCAATCCGGGGCCGTGCGTCTACATGGAAAAAATCGCCGTGGGTCCTGAAGCACGCGATGTGATTGACCTCAATGCTCCGATTAAAGCCAACCTTGAAGCAGTGGCCAAAGCAAAGGGTGGTCAGATCAGAGATGTGACCGTGGTAATCCTTGAGCGCGATCGACACAACAACATCATCAAGGAATGTCGAGAAGCGGGAGCCATGATCCGCTTAATACCCGACGGCGATGTCATGGGTGCGCTAGAGACCGCGTGGCCCGATTCGGGGTCTGACATACTTTTTGGAATTGGCGGTACTCCCGAAGGCGTAATCGCGGCCTGCGCGCTAAAGGCGCTGGGTGGTGAAATCCAAGGACGGCTCACCGTTCGTAATGCTGACGAGAAACGAGAGGCGCTTGATGCGGGCTACGACCTCACTCAGGTGCTGTCTACTGACGATTTAGTAGCTAGTGATGATGTATTTTTTGCCGCTACCGGTATTACTGAGGGCGACATCTTGCGCGGAGTCCGCTACAAAGGCGAGAGCGCCAGCACCGAAACATTGGTCATGAGATCAAAAACTGGAACGATACGCCGAATCAGCGCTAGTCATCGGTTAGAAAAATTGAAACAGTATTCGAAAGTTGAGTACTAAACCTTTAACCAAGACGGCAACGGTCGCGCCATCGCGACTAGTTGAATGCGCAATCTATCATTAGGACTCGCGTAACGATTTTCTAGATCTCTTCGCACCTCGGAAGACATAACTTCTTTCTTTGCCGATCCATTTATTCGGTAATAAGTCGAACGCAGCCGATCTTTTAACCGATAGTGCCGCCGTAAAAAACGCTCTGCTCGCGAATTAAACGCTAAGGCTATGCGCTGTAAACCCGATTGCTTATAACCAGTGGTTTGATTTTCACGTGCTAACGCAAATGATGGAAACGCCGCAGGGTCGATGCACAAGAACTCTGCGACCCGCGTTAGAACTTCTTCGGGGTTAGCCATCAAATCTTCAAAATAAACAATCTCAAGTCGATCACCGAACGACTCGTGCCAATCGGGAAGATAATCGACATAGCTGCCACCACGGAAACCAAACCACCGTTCGTTATCAGGATTGGCAAAATCTTCACCAGTCATCTGATCGGCAGTATTTAAATAATCTTCAGCTCGCATTTCTTTTGGGATACGCAAACGGGCTTTTTGGAAAGTAAAAAACGACCAAAATCGGGCTACCGGCTCTCGTAAAATAATCAGTACCTTTAAGTCATCAGAGAGAGCGTTACGCATAGCAGTAATAACTGATTCACCACCATAAAAGTATGCGGGCGTCGCTTCAAGCCTTACGGAAGCATTCCCCGAATCAGAAAAGTAATCCGAATAAATCGCAATTGGGTCAAGAGGATTCCCCCACCGAGCGGGGAGAAAATAACCAGTTTCTTTTACTGCAGACGGAGCAACATCGGGGT
The DNA here is from genome assembly GCA_038904515.1 of Acidimicrobiia bacterium. Classification (GTDB taxonomy): domain Bacteria; phylum Actinomycetota; class Acidimicrobiia; order IMCC26256; family PALSA-555; genus SHUY01. The sequence continues at coordinate 73,342 of JBCKKA010000001.1, forward strand.
GCGCAGAAAGCGAAGCGAATAAAGAAGTCGTGCCGGCTTTATTGACTCCCGCAATAATCGCGTTGGGGAGACTCATGCACAACCGCTCAAGCGCGGGAAACTTCTTCGGCTACCGATAACCGCAACTCGGCTCGGGCTAGTGCCGCGGCGGCTTCGTGATCCTCCGTATTGGCTGCCAACGCGGCGAGCGCGCGGTCCTTAGCCGTTTGCGCCCTAGCGGCATCGATCTGTTCGGGCAATTCGGCAATGTCGGAAAGTACGATGACGCGATCGTTTCCGACTTCAACAAAACCTTCGTGCACCGCTATCACTTGTTTGCCCGATTCCGGCAAGATGACCCGTACTTGCGCCACTCCTAGTGCGCCTAGAAACGGAGCGTGCTTAGGAAGAAAAGCCACATCGCCACCGGCCGTGCGACATACCACCATCTCGCCCTCGCCTTCGTAAAGAATGCGTTCGGGCGAAACTACTTCTACTTTCACGAGCCGGCCGCGAGAGTCTTGGCTTTGGCCAGCACGCTATCCACGCCGCCGACGTTGAAAAAGGCTTGCTCGGGAATCTCATCGAATTCGCCGTTAGCGAGTGCTTCGAAACTCTCCACCGTTTCATTAACGGGGACAAAAATTCCTGGCAATCCGGTAAACACTTCGCCCACGAAGAATGGCTGGGACAAGAATCGTTGGATTTTTCGGGCTCGCGAAACAATAACTTTATCTTCTTCTGACAACTCATCGAGACCCAAAATAGCAATGATGTCCTGGAGCTCCTTGTAACGCTGAAGGATCTCCTGCACTCGTCGGGCCACTTCGTAATGACGATTACCAACAATTTCCGGTGCCAAAATGTTAGAAGTCGAAGCCAACGGATCGACCGCAGGATAAATACCTAGCGCGGCAATTTGTCGACTCAACTCAGTAGTGGCATCAAGGTGAGTGAAGGTAGTGAAAGGCGCGGGGTCGGTGTAGTCGTCGGCCGGAACATAAACCGCCTGCAGCGATGTAATGGAGTGACCTTTAGTAGAAGTAATCCGTTCTTGAAGTTCACCCATCTCGTCGGCCAAAGTGGGCTGGTAACCCACCGCTGACGGCATACGACCCAACAATGTCGAGACTTCAGAGCCGGCCTGCACGAAACGGAAAATATTGTCAACGAAGAGGAGTACATCTTGGTTTTTAACGTCGCGGAAGTACTCCGCCACCGTCAATGCCGATAGCGCAACCCGAAGACGAACGCCAGGCGGTTCGTCCATCTGTCCGTAAACCAATGCGGTTTTTTCGATAACACCCGACTCGGTCATTTCGAGCCAAAGGTCAGTACCTTCACGAGTCCGTTCGCCTACTCCCGCGAATACCGAAACCCCACCGTGTTGGGTGGCTACCCGCTGAATCATTTCTTGAATCAATACGGTTTTACCCACACCGGCGCCGCCGAAGAGCCCGATTTTCCCGCCTTGCACATAAGGCTCAAGTAGGTCGATAACTTTAATTCCGGTTTCGAACATCAACGCTCGCGGCTCAAGCTGATCAAAGGTAGGCGGATCGCGATGGATTTCCCAGTGATCGTCGATATTGGTCAACTCGTCAACTGTGCAATCGAGAGGTTCGCCAATAACGTTGAACACGTGGCCAAGTACACCATCACCCACTGGCATCCGAATTCCGTGGCCGGTGTTGCGAACTAGCGTTCCCCGCTTCAAACCGTCGGTCGGCTTCATACAAATAACGCGAATACGGCTATCGCCAATATGCTGAGCAACTTCAGAAACGATGGTGATGGTTTCCCCTTCGAGATCAACATCCATTTCCAGCGCGGTATTGATAGCCGGTATTGCGTCGGCGGGAAACTCAACATCAACCACGGGCCCCGAGATTGCGACCACGCGGCCGTCCTTGAGTGTGGTGTCGGGCTTGGTGTCGGCTGTCATTGTCATTTGATTCTCCTGCTTGATGATGGTTGACGGTCGATTATTAAGAAGATGAAAGAAAGTTGTCGGGCTCAGTAATGTCGGATTTATCGTCGTCGCGCAGAGCCTCAGCACCGCCGGCAACCTCCATGATTTCGGTAGTTATTGAATCCTGACGAGCGCGGTTCATGATTCGCGAGAGTCGAGTTATGAGATCGTCGGCGTTGTCGGTAGCGGCCTTCATGGCTCGCTGGCGTTCGGCGTGTTCGGATGCACAAGCATTGAGAAGAGCCGCGTAAATCCGAGCCTCAACATAACGGGGCAACAGGCGCTCGAGTATCGCGTCGGCCGACGGCTCAAAATCATACGCCGGCGAAACGGTGCCGTCGGCTTTGGGTTCGGGCCGACCGTCGCCATCACCAAAACTTTCTTGGTCAAGAGGCATCAAGGGTCGCACAACGACTTCTTGTGAACTAGCCGAAACGAAACGAGTGTAAATAATTTCTACGAGGTCACACTCCCCGCTCATAAACGGAGCTTCGGTAGCGCGAGCGACTGTGCGCGCATTTTCGTACGACGGAGGATCGGTAAAACCAGTGAAGTAATCGTCTATTCGGTAGTCGCGATAACGAAAGTAACTTTCGGCTTTTCGCCCAACTAAAACCAGTCGATAATCACGCCCAAGCTCGGCATTTTCTCGCATCGAGCCCTCGGCTGCTCGCAATACCGACGAGTTGTATCCCCCGCATAGCCCGCGGTCGGCAGTTATCACTACGTAAGCAACAGTTTTAATTTCTGGTCTAGGTGTTAGCAACGGACTTTTGGTACCCGCGCCCGCGGCCGCCAAATCGCGCACTACATCGGTAATCGTGTCGCTATAAGGAACGGCCGCATGAACTCGCGCCTGGGCTCGAACAATGCGGCTTCCCGCGATCAACTCCATCGCGCGCGTGATTTTTTTAGTTGATTGCACACTGCGAATCCGCCGTCGCAGAATTCGTTCTTGACCGCCCGCCACTTCAATTACTCCGTAGACAACGTCTTGTCGGATTCGGGTTCACCGAGAGCGTCGGCGTCGGTGTCGGCGGGATCGGCCGAACCGGTTGTCGTCGATTGGCTCATGTTAGTTACGAATTGGCGTTTGAATTCGGCCACCGCGGCGCCGAGAGCATCGTTGGCGGGTATTGCTCCGCTATCGCGAATTTCCAAAAGCAGCCCCGCGTGGCGAGTACGAAACCACTCCAGCAATTCGTTTTCGAATCTACGGACCTCGCCGGTCGGAAGATCGTCAAGGATGCCTTCGGTGCCCGCGTAAATCGATACCACTTGTTCTTCTACCGGCATCGGCGAGTTGAGCGGCTGCTTAAGCAATTCGACTAAGCGTTCACCACGATCAAGTTGAGCACGCGACGCTGCGTCGAGTTCAGAGCCGAATGTAGCGAAAGCTTCGAGTTCACGGAATTGGGCGAGGTCGAGTTTGAGCGTTCCCGAAACGCCTTTCATGGCTTTGATTTGAGCCGCGCCACCCACTCGTGAAACCGAGATACCGACATCGACTGCTGGCCGAACTCCCGACTTAAACAGGTCGTCCTGAAGATAGATCTGACCATCGGTAATCGAAATTACGTTGGTCGGGATATAAGCCGAAACATCGCCGGCTTTAGTTTCAATAATCGGTAGCGCGGTTAAGGAACCGGAACCTAAGTCGTCACTCAGTTTGGCTGCTCGTTCGAGTAAACGGCTGTGCAAATAAAAGATATCACCCGGATAAGCCTCGCGACCTGGTGGACGACGCAACAACAACGCCAGTTGCCGGTACGACTCCGCCTGCTTAGAGAGATCGTCGTATACAACTAAAGCGTGCTGGCCGTTATTCATCCAGTGTTGTCCCATGGCGCAGCCGGTGTAAGGAGCGAGGAATTTGAATACCGCGTCGTCGGAGGCCGGTGCGTTTACTACCACCGTGTACTCCATGGCACCCCGCTCTTCGAGCGTGGCGACCGTTTGGGCTACCGACGAACCTTTTTGACCAATGGCAACATAAATGCACTTAACGCCCTGACCGCGTTGGTTCAAAATGGTATCGATGGCGATAGTGGTCTTACCGGTCTTGCGGTCACCAATAATCAACTCTCGTTGACCTCGACCGATCGGTGTCATGGCATCGATAGCTTTAATACCAGTTTGCAATGGCTCATGCACGGGTTGACGACCAACAATTCCTGGCGCCTGAACTTCAAGCCGGCGCGAATCGGTTGTGGCGATTGGCCCTTTACCATCGATCGGTTGACCTAGAGCATCCACTACTCGCCCGATCAACGCGTCGCCCACCGGCACCGAAAGGATTCGGCCGGTCGCTTTTACGGCTTGACCTTCTTCTACGGTCTCGGCGTGACCGAGGATTACCGCACCGATTGAATCCTCGTCAAGGTTGAGCGCGAGGCCTAAAGAGCCGCCCTCGAATTCAAGCAACTCGTTAACCGCAGTCTGCGGAAGCCCGGAAACGCGAGCGATACCGTCGCCCACTGTTAATACTCGCCCAACTCGAGTCGCCTCTAGCGACGGAACAAACGTCTCAACATGGCGGCGCAGCGCGGCCGCAATATCGTCGGCGTTTATGGTCAACTCAGTCATCGTTTCTCCTTCGGAGTTATTGCTCACTGTTGTCCCCTCAGTTGCGCCAGACGATGACGCACAGTTCCGTCGATTACCGTGTCGCCAACACGAGCTACTACTCCACCCAACACTTCGGGGTCGATAATTACTTTTACTTCAACTAATTTTCCGGTCGCTTTTCCTAGTGCGGTCGCCAAGCGGGCGACTTGATCATCGGTAAGCGCGACCGCAGTTCGCACCTCGGCCAATTCTCGTTCACGAGCACTGACCGCCAGTTCAACAAAACGGTCGATAATCGACGGCAACTCGCCCGCTTGGCCGGCGGCCACGATCATCGATACCAAAGCGACGCTGGTGGTTAGCGATTTCCCCCCCATGAGTTCTTCGACCACCGCTATCCGGCGATCAATAGGCAACTCGGGATCAGTCAGGGCTGTCCGCAGAGCATCGTTGCTTTCAAAGGTTCGCGCGAAACGGAAAAGATCGTCTTCGGTTCCCGCCAGATGACCTTCCGCGCGCGCGATCTCAAGCAAGGCTCGGGCATACGCCGCAGACTTCTGACCCGTGTTTGCCATCGTTATTTATCTACCGAGTTGATGTAACTCTCAACCAAGTCCTGCTGAGTCGCGGGATCGAGATTGCGCTCAATGATTTTTTCTGCCAAACCGATGGAAATTTCGGTCACCTGATGCTGGACATCGCTAAGTACTCGTTCGCGTGCGAGTTGCAGATCTTCGCTGGCTCGCTGACGAATCTCAGCCGCGTCGGCTTCAGCTTTGGCCGTTAAGTCTTTGCGAACTCGATCAGCATCTCGTCGAGCCTCTTCAATGATTCCGTTCGCCTCAGCTCGGGCATCACCAATTTGTGCTTCGTACCGAGCCCGCTCCGCTTCTGCATCTAGACGAGACTTCTCGGCCCCTTCGAGGTCGGCGCGGATTTTTTCTTCACGGGCCTTGATACCCTTACGCAAGGCTGGGAAGGCGAACTTCATCAGTGCGCCGGCCACAATAAGAAATGCTAAACCGCCCCAGATCATTTCTGCCACCTCCGGAACAATCAGACTTTTAGCTTTACGGCATTCGTCTATTGCTTTATAAATAGCGTCGGCGGTTTTCAACTCCGCCGCTTTTTCCAAACACTCTCTCACCTCGGTTGGACTTTCCGACGCGCTCGCCACCGACGACATCGCCACCGACGAGACGCCAATCATTAGGGCTACTACTAATAACTTACGGATGCGCATGGCGCGCTTCCCCTCTCTAGAGAATGGACTACCGAACCTACAGTCCGCCCAGTCGGACATCAGATGAATGCAAGTACGAAGCCGATCAACGCCAATGCTTCGGCGAACGCGATACCTAAGAACATCGTCGTACGAACCGTGCCCGACATTTCGGGCTGGCGAGCCATGGCTTGTATTGAATTACCGACAATTAGGCCGATACCAATACCCGGTCCGATTGCCGCGAGACCATACCCAATTGCACCCAATCCACTTTTAAGCGCTGGGCTGAGTGTGTCTGTCGCTTGAACTATGAACGTCACTGCCGTATTCATTTGTGATTCTCCTAATTGTTGGGAACTTAAGTCTTCTTAGTGTTCAGGGTGCATTGCTTCACTTACATACACCGCAGTCAAAATCGTAAAGATATATGCCTGCAGTACTGAGACCAAGACTTCGAAACCAGTAAAGGCAACCAAGCCAAGGAACGGTAACGGTGCAAAAATAACTTGATAAATGCCACTGCTGTGAACAATAAGCAATTCATTAGTCATGATCGCAAAAATTGTAAGAATTAAATGACCGGCAGTCATGTTGGTGAAAAGTCGAACGGCTAGCGAAAACGGCCGCATAAGAAATATAGAAAAGAATTCAATTGGAATAACTAAAAACTTAAGAGCAACAGGAACGCCGGAGGGGTTAATGGCTTTCCAAAAATATAGTGGCCCCTGTTTAATTACTCCTACGACAATAAACGCCAGCCAACTAAGCAGCGCGAGCATTAGCGGAATGGCAATGCGAGCAGTGGCAGGAAATTGAATGCCAGGAATAATTGCCCAAATATTTATAAAGAAAATCCAAAAGAATAAAGTTGCCAAGTAAGGAGTCCAGCTACGACCGTCTTCGCCCATTACCGCGATGCTTACATTCTCTTCAATCATGTCGTAGCCCATCTCGGCCACATTTTGAATTCCAGTAGGAACAAGAGCCTGCTTGCGCGATCCAGTCCAAAAAATTGCGATGCAAATTACTGTCGAGATGCACGCCATTAGCGCGGTCTTGTTAAATGCCAGCAAAGTTTCATTACCGGCTATTGAACGCCAGTCGAACAACCCGTTGACGTTCGGCAACAATGACGCGAAAATCACTCCTCTACTCCCATATCTCTTTAGTTTTAGGTTTAAGGCCAGGAGATGCGAGCGAAAAACTCACCGATCGCATTTCCCAAATCAGAAGCACAGAGTAACCGATGACGAGCGTGATACAGAAAACGGACCAATCGACCACATCGAGCGATTTGATCCCAATTCCGATGACCGTGATTAGGGCGAGACGCAAGGCGAACGAAAATAGAGTCATCCCCATCAGGAGATCGGGGTTTTGCCGAGCAACGTAACCAAGAATCGCGGCCGCCAGCAAGAAATTTCCCACCAATAACGCAAAGGCCACTCCTACGGCCAGCGCGGCACTCGGACCGCGCCAAAGCCCCAAAATCAGTATTACTAAAGGAGCCACTATCGCCGCCCGGCGAGCCAGATCGCGAGCAATGCGTGATTCAATGTCGTTAACAGGATTGACGGGCTCTAAGTTGGCCATCAGCGAGAACTTTTTCGAGACCACGGCTTGTTCTCGTCGTGAGCAGCGATGCGGGCTTCGTAGCGATAATAAGCACTGACGAAAGCACTGACGACGCCAAAAGTGGCAAACACGAAAATCATGATGGGACGAGTGCCGATCAAACCGTCGACCCAAGCTCCCACTAAACCCAGCAATACCGGAAGCGCCACCATGGCGGCGGCATAACTAAAGGCATCTTCATTTGCGCCGGGGGCTTTTTGCCACCGATTAAATTTCACCGGAGTTCGCATCTCCTAGCCGGACTAGTGGGTGTGAGCATGATTTTCGATTTGCGCCCAATACCGGTGCGCGCGCTAACTCAGTGAAGTTATCGCTCTATTCGAGACTGGTCAAACTGGAGCCTCGCTATCTTCGTGGTCCGGAGTCGCCGAATCTGATTTATTAGGTCGGCCCGGGTGAAAATAAGTAAAAAGAAGAAGAGCCAGAGCAACTAGAGCAATCGGGACCAAAGCTCCGCCGCGATTGGTGTAAGTAGGGATTAGGGCCGCGGCCGACGCGAGAGCAGTCCAGAGCCAGAGAATCATGACCGATCGGCGCGGGCCGTGCCCTAGCCGCATCAGCCGATGATGAAGATGCTCGCGATCGGCCTCACTTACTGAACGGCGGCCAATTAACCGGCGCACGATTGAAAACGCAGTATCGATTAAAGGCACGGCCAAAATCACTACCGGTATGAGCAAAGGGGCAAAAAAGAAGTAGGTCTGCCCGCTGAATTGATCGGCAGTGCGGCCCCCCATGGTGATCGTGGTGACCGCCAACAACAGGCCCAGCAACATCGCGCCCGCATCACCCATAAATATTCGCGCGGGACTGAAATTGAGCGGCAAAAATCCAATACAGATGGAAACGGTAATTACTGCCACCAGTGGCGCGATATTAGTACCGTCAAGTAATCCCGCCTTAAGTAATCGATCGGAATATAAGAACAAGGCAATGCCAGCGATGATCGTGATCCCTGCCGCGAGACCGTCGAGGCCGTCAATCAGGTTCATCGCGTTCGCCAAAATCACTACTGCTAAAACGGTTACCAACGCGGCCATATCGGGAGATAGGACTATGTATTCGTAACTAACAAACGGGACTCGGAAGTACAGCATTGTCACTCCAAATAAAGAGAGAACGCTGCCGGCAAGAACCTGACCCGCAATTTTGGCGGGAGGAGACACCTCGCGAATGTCGTCGAGCGCGCCGAACATAAAAATTAAGCCGGCCGCGAGTACGAGACCAACCGGTTCAGACGAAGATGAAAACATCTCCCTGAATTGATCTAATTGCGATGCTGTTGCCATAGCGGCACAGAATCCTAAAAACATCGCCGCACCGCCGAGTGACGGAGTTGGATAGTCGTGAACCGATCGAGGCCCAGGCATCGAGATGGCGCCGATGCGAGGAGCAATTCGGCACATCGCAAAAGTCCCGAGGAGAGTGACGATGATGCCAACGGCACCAACTATCAGATATCCGGTCACTGGTTATCCCGCTAACCGGGCAGTCAAGATGGATACGGAGTGAACTTCGAACAGAGTTGCTTCGACTCCTCGCGCACTTCGCTTGCCACATTTTCGTCGTCGACTGAACGAAGAACTTTGGCAATCAGTGTCGCAATTATTTCCATCTCGGGTTCTTCCATGCCCGCGGTAGTGACCGCCGCAGTGCCTAGGCGGAGTCCGCTAGTCACGAAAGGTTTTTCCGGATCGTTCGGAATCGCGTTTTTATTACAAGTGATTCCCGCACCATCGAGCGCCTCCTGAGCGACCTTGCCGGTAACGGCAAAAGGTCGGAGATCAACCAGCATCAGGTGATTATCGGTTCCACCAGAAACAATCCGGAACCCTTGACCGATCAGCGCGTCGGACAAAGCAATTGCATTACGAACGATCTGAGCCGCGTAAACTCGAAATTCCGGTTGCGCGGCTTCATGGAAAGCAACCGCTTTACCGGCAACTGCGTGCATTAGCGGACCGCCCTGTAATCCAGGAAAAATAGCCTTGTCGATAGCCGAAGCGTACTGCTCACGACACAAAATTGCTCCCGAACGCGGACCGCGCAGCGTCTTGTGGGTCGTGAAAGTAACTACATCGGCGTGCGGAATCGGAGAAGGATGCGCCCCACCGGCAATCAATCCTGCGGTGTGAGCGACATCGGCCATCAGCAAGGCTCCAACTTCATCGGCGATAGCTCGAAAAGCCGAAAAATCTATCTGGCGCGAATAAGCGGTGGCGCCCGAAATAATCATTTTAGGCTTGGCTTCTCTAGCAATACGAGCAATTTCTTCGTAGTCGAGCATTTCACTCTCTTCATCGACTCCGTAGCCAACAAAATTATAAAATCGACCGCTGAAATTAACTGGCGAACCGTGAGTTAAGTGGCCACCTTGATCAAGTCGCATACCAAGTACCACATCGCCGGGTTCGAGCAAAGCAAGAAAGGCGCCCATGTTGGCGTTAGCGCCCGAGTGAGGTTGAACATTGGCGTGATCGGCACCAAAAAGCGAACACGCCCGTACTCGGGCCAGATCTTCGATTTCGTCGGCGACAAAGTTGCCCCCGTAATAGCGCTTGCCCGGATAGCCCTCGGAGTATTTGTTCGTTAGCACTGAACCCTGCGCCGCCATTACCGCGGGCGAAGTGAAATTTTCGGAAGCAATTAACTGAATGGTCGTATTTTGCCGTTCCAGTTCGCGCCCCAACATTTCGGCGGTCTGAGGATCGGAAGCCTCAATCGCGTTCATAATGTGATGGTATCGATCAGGCATGAATACTGCTCCTGCTAATAATTCTCGACCAGCAAACTTTTTAGATGCTTCCGAGTCTAGAGGCGTATCGCCAAAAATGGCGATCCAATTCCCTCGCTATACCCCGTAGCGACAGTACCCTCGGCACTATGGAGCAAGCCTCGCCGCCCCAAAATGGTGAGCAACCACGGGTATCCCCTTCGCTCTTACGCGACGCGTCCGAAATATGTCCTAGGCGAATAGCCCTCGACTTTACGGGCGAGAAAGGATCTCGAGACCCTCTTGGTCGAGCACGACTCCGAGATCCGTTTTTAAACGCGGTGCGAACCGCTCACATCCGTACCGGGGTTTTCGACTCGACCGCCTTGGTCGCTCCCTCCGGTTTGGAACCCGAAGAACAGTCAGTCTTTGTTCACGCGGCCCGCTGGTACGAAGTCTTGTACGCCGATCGTAAAGTAACTAATTACTTCCACGACTGCGATGCCCCGACGATACGCAAGGGAATACGAGTGGGCGGGTGGGTAGACCTCACTTTTATTAACGATGATGGACTCAAGGAGTACCGAACTTTTGATCTTTGGGGCAGTCGGGGTCCGCGCGACAATCCGGTGGAAATCCCTTCGGTATGGCTAGCTCTATTGCGGTTGCGGCCATGGATATGCGGTGAAACGGCGACGGGCGATGAGGCTAATCGTGGTCGGATACGAGTCTCGTGGGCCGACTTAATTACTGGCCGTTGCTGTGAACGAATCGTCGACATGAATCTCGAAACACCTGAATTAGTAGATCGTTTCGATACCGCACTTCACCAAGTCGAAACCCGCGCCAACCCTAACGAAGTCGACCCCGGAATTGGTTGCGGGCAATGCCAACACCTCGGCCACTGCCCTGCTCACCCTGGTGCGATAACTCTTAGTTCAACTTATAAAGATATTAAACCAGGCATTTTTCGTATTACGCCGACATCGTTGGAAACGTGGATTCGCTGTCGTCGCGCTTGGCGTAATAAAAATTTACTTACTATCCCCGCCAGTAACGATGACCAATCTTCCGATCACGGAATCATGGTTCATGCGGTTCTGCGATTCATTCACGAAAACGGATCTTGTTCTGATGCAACTTTTGTAGAAGAGATAATTGAATCTCACGGGGGTTCCGATCGACTACGCGATGAAGTTTTTCGGCACGCTCAGCGTTGCCCTGTAACCGCCGAAACGCTTGGTCATGAAATTGATTTCGCACGCTATTCAACGGGGAAGCCCGCTAATCGCTCGTTTCTTGCCGCGGCGCGCTTTGACGCAATTTGGATTCATGATGGAATTCTTGATGCCCGCGACTATAAAACTGGTTCTAAGCAAACCTTGCGAGTAGCTGACGACCCGCGTGCGTGGGTTCAGGCTTGGATCCTTGGAGTAATAGCCCAATCCCGAGGGTTGAAACTGCAGTTGCGATACGAACATTTGGCCGCTGAAATTGACGACGACCCCGATCCGTGGGAACTCGATGAAGAAGAATTGCAGGCCACTGAAGATCGCATACGAGCCGAAATTATTAACATGCGAGAAGAAAATTCTTGGGCGGGCGCGAACGAACTTTCGGCTTGTCGGTTCTGCGGTTACCGATCGATATGTCCCGACAGCGCGCTCGTGGGCGAGCCAACGTGGCTAGAAGTCGAACCAATCAGTAGTAATAGCTGACAACGGTAGTGTTGTCTAAATGGATCCCAATACTCCCGTTGTTGTAGGCGTAGGCCAGTATCAGCAGCGGCCCAGTGATCCTGCGGTTGCGCTCGAACCAATCGACTTACTCGCGACCGCGGCGCGTGCGGCGGTTAGTGACACGGGCGCGACGCGTGACATCGTCGGCGACATCGACACCATCGGCATTGTCGCAATGGTGTCGTGGCCTTACCCCGATCCTGGCGGTCTTCTCGGCGATCGGATTAACGCCACCAAAGTAAGCCGTACCATCCTCACGACCACGGGTGGCAATAGCCCCGAGTTATTAATGCACGGAGTCGCGCAAGATATTTTGCGCGGTAAAAGTAAAATTGCTCTCATCGGGGGCGCGGAATGTATCTACACGCGTCGCCGGGCTATGAGCACTGACCGCGTTCATTTAGATTGGACCACCGATGAACGGCCTGCTTGCTCGAAAGTGATCGGTGACGATCGCCCGGGCAACAACGCCAACGAAATCGAGCACCACGCCGATATACCCATCAGCGTTTACCCGCTGCTGGAGACGGCCTTGCGTTCCTCGAACCATCAGACCATCGAAGATCATCAGAAATCGGTCAGCGAACTGTGGGCGACCTTCGCGGCAGTAGCGGCTAATAATCCTGACGCTTGGTTGCGCGCAGCCCACACCGCCTCAGAAATACGAACGGTTAACGAATCTAACCGAATGATTAACTTTCCGTATCCAAAATTGATGTGCGCCAATATAATTGTCGATCAAGCCGCCGCGGTGATTATCTGTTCCTACGAAACTGCACAAGCCTACGGAGTTTCTGAAGAAAAAATGGTTTTCCCGCTCGCGGGAGCTGACGCCCATGATCACTATTATTTTTCTGAGCGCGCTTCCCTCGACACTTCACCGGCAATTAAAGAGATAAGTCGAGCGGCGCTCGATGGGGCGGGAGTGGGGATCGACGACATCAGCCATTTCGACCTCTACTCCTGTTTTCCGGCCGCGGTGCAAATCTCCATGAGCGCAATGGGGCTAGGCACACCCCGAGATGCTCGCCCGCTTACGCTCACTGGTGGCCTTGGTTTTGCTGGTGGTCCCGCCAATAACTACTCAATGCACGGCATCGCCGAAATGGTTGAAGCCTGTCGAGCTAACCCTGGTTCGATGGGTCTACTTCACGCACTGGGTTGGTACTCGACCAAACACTCCATCGGCATTTACTCCACTACTCCACCCAAAAACAGTTTCGTTCGAGTCGATACTAAAATTTCTCAAGCCGTAGTCGACGCTCAACCTAAGCGTATCTCTCTCGCCGCTTACGCCGGTGAGGCGACAATCGAATCTACTTCGGTTCCGTTTAATCGTGAGGGTGAACCCGAAATTGCAATCGTTACGCTCCTGACCCCCGAAGGAGCCAGAGTGTTGGCTAACACCCGTAGTCCCGCAATAATCGAATCCATTGTTACTGTCGCGCAAGAGGGGAAACGAGCCCGTCTTACCACCGACGGCAAGACAACCTCACTAGACAAAATTTTGAACGGAAATTAAATGCGCGAAGCAAAAAGAAGCGTTGTTTTGTGGCGAGGGTTCACTTTGCGCTGCGCTCGATGTGGCGGACGAGGTTTGTTTCGCCACTATTTTTCGATAGTCCCCGACTGCCCTACTTGCGGTCTTCACTTTGAGCGGGAGCAGGGTTATTGGGCGGGAGCGTTAGCAATCAACATTACCGCTACTGGTGGGCTTTTTACTATATGCTTCGTAGCACTACTAGCGGCCACTATCCCTCATGTACCAGTAGTACTGGCTTTGAGTCTGCTGCTGCCGATCGCGATATTCGGACCTATCGTTTACTACCCATTTTCAAAAACTATTTGGGTGGCCGTTGATCGGGGATTCCTGCAGCGACTCGGCGGTAACGAAAAGATCGACTGACTTAACGACGAGCAATCAACACGCGCGCGCGACCAGCTAAATCATTTTCAATCGCCGCATCCGTAAACCCGGCATTACGCGCGCACTGCAGTGCTGCATCGGCGCGTCGCGGATCTAGCTCTACGAGTAAAACCCCATCACTGGTCAACCAATCCATCGCTTCTTCAACAATTATCGAAATACATTCCAGCCCAGTTGGCCCACTGACCAGAGCAGAAACTGGCTCCTGCTTAAGTTCGTCTTGATCAGCAAGTTCTTCATCGGTTAAGTAGGGAGGATTACTAACCACCATTCGGATGCGACCTCGTAGCGCAACCGGAAGAGCATCAAACCACGACCCTTGCGCGACCCGAACTCCTACTGCCATTCGACCCACACCCGCAAGATTGGCGCGCGCGACTTCTAATGCCGACGGCTCTCGGTCAGTAGCCCAAATCTCAACTCCCGGTAATTGTGCGGCCAATCCGATGGCAATTGCTCCACTTCCGGTACCCAGATCGACCACGACATCGTTCGCCGCGACCTTCAGGCGGACAAGTTCGGCCCGCGCAAGTTCAACCAGCCCCTCAGTCTCGGGTCGGGGAATCAGAACTCGGCGATCAACCATTAAGTCGATACCGCAAAAAGACCAGCGCCCCAATACGTACTGTAAGGGCTCGCCGGTTAGGCGCCGGTCGACTAGCGATTCCAACCGGTCAACCGCCCGCGCCGGAGCAATTGCGTTAGTCGCCGCAATTAATTCAGCCGATGTCATACCCGAGACTTCTTCGACTAACCACTGCGATTCCTGATTGATGTTGGCAATGCCCCCCGCAATCAGACGGGTCTTTGTGGCGGCACAAAGATCCCCCCAAGTTTTTGCCGCACTCATTTTTCTCCGAGTTGCTCCGCTCGTTCGGCCGCGGCCAAGGCGTCAACAATCTCATCAAGTTGATTCTCGCCCGCCAGCACTTGGTCGAGAGCGTGAAGCGTTATACCTACTCGATGGTCAGTAACTCGGTTCTCTTTAAAATTGTAGGTACGAATTTTGTCGGATCGACCGCCACTTTTTATCTGCGCGCGCCGTGCTGACGACATTTCACTTTCTTGGCGCAAGCGCTGTTCTTCTAAAAGTCGAGACCGCAAAATGCGAAGCGCTTTATCCTTATTTTGCAGTTGGCTCTTCTCGTCTTGGCAAGTCACTACCAGACCAGTCGGCTTATGAGTAATGCGCACCGCCGAGTCGGTGGTATTAACCGACTGGCCGCCCGGACCGCTCGAACGAAAAACGTCTACTTCAAGATCATTGGGATCTATTGCTACATCAACTTCTTCAGCTTCAGGGAGCACGGCAACGGTGGCCGCACTGGTATGTACTCGACCTTGACTTTCGGTTACCGGAACTCGTTGAACTCGATGCGGACCCGCTTCGTACTTGAGCCGCGCCCACGCGTCGGCACCCTTAATCACCAGAGTTATTTCTCTAAATCCACCCAGGTCGGATGCTTGGCTGGAAAGCACTTCGCTTTTCCAACCTTTGCGTTTTGCTAGGCCTTCATACATTTGCGCCAATGAGCCGGCCCACAAGTTCGACTCTTCTCCACCTTCAGTACCACGAATTTCTAAAATCACATTGCGGCCATCATCAGGATCACGCGGAATCAGAAGCTCCCGCAATGTATTTTCAACTTCCGTTCGGATTTTTTCCTTCTCCCTAATTTCGGTTTCAAAAAATTCTCGCATCTCGGAATCTTTTTCTTGAGTGAGAAGTTCGCGGGCGTCAAAAATTTCGGTCTCGACTTGGCCGAGATCACGGTAAGCATCGACCAGCGGTTTGAGTTCGGCGTAGCGCCGACCCGCGTCTCGAGCCGCATTTTGGTCGCCCGCCGCATAGATATCAGGGAGGCGAATTTCCAGATCTTCTAGCTCAGCGACTTGATCGGCCAGATGTTCGAACATGATTATCAGAGTACTTACTGAAAGCAGTCTTTAAACCGCTTACGCGGTTTTAGTCCTACGCGCCAAGCGAAGGAGCTTTGGCGATTTCAGCAAGAAACTCCGCATTGCTAGAGGTAGTGCGGAGTTTTTCAATCAGAAGATCGAGTCCGCGGCCAGAACCGCCGCTCTCGGCGTCGAGTGCGCTCAATACCCGTCGCAATTTCCAAACATGACTGAGCTCGCCGCGATCGAATAGCAACTCTTCGTGGCGAGTGCTAGAGGCTTCCACGTCGATAGCGGGATACACCCGGCGCTCGGCCATTCGTCGGTCAAGTCGCAATTCCATGTTTCCGGTTCCCTTGAATTCTTCAAAGATAACTTCGTCCATTCGACTACCAGTTTCGACCAATGCGGTAGCGATAATCGTGAGCGAACCGCCTTCTTCAATGTTGCGAGCCGCACCAAAGAAACGCTTGGGCGGATACAAAGCAGTGGAGTCGACACCACCCGAAAGCACTCGGCCCGAAGTAGGAGCTGCCAAGTTATAAGCCCGGGCCAAACGAGTAATACCGTCAAGCACAATCACTACATCTTTACCCATCTCGACCAAACGCTTAGCTCGGTCAATCGTGAGTTCGGCAACTTGGATGTGTTCTTCGGCGGGACGGTCAAAGGTAGAAGCCAATACTTCGCCTTTAAGAACGTGGCGCCGCATATCAGTAACTTCTTCGGGACGCTCGTCAACCAGCAAGACCATGAGATGAACTTCAGGGTTATTACGCTCGACCGAATAAACAATTTGTTTCAAGACGGTGGTCTTACCCGCTTTGGGTGGCGAAACGATCAGACCGCGCTGGCCTTTACCAATCGGTGAAAGAAGATCGACAATACGACCAGTTACATCGAGTGGATTTTCCGCCAACTCGAGGCGCAGCTGAGAGTCAGGGAAAAGAGGAGTCAAATCTTCAAATTTGGGCCGGTTAGCCGCGTCGTCAGGACTCATCTCGTTAATGGAATCAACTCGTAACAACGCGGGGTACTTCTCGCTGCTCGACTGCGGTCGCGATTGCCCTTCTACATAATCACCTTTACGCAAGTTGAAACGACGAACTTGTGAAGCCGATACGTAGACATCATTTTTGCTGGAAAGATAACCCTGGGTGCGTAAGAACCCGTAATTTTCGTCGCGCAAATCGAGAAATCCTTTTACTTCAACCGGGTCACCAACGGGCTCAGAATTTCCGCGATTCCCTTCGCGATTTCCTTCACGATTGTGATCGCGATTTCCTTCGTTCGATCCTCCGCGTTCGTCCGATCCACTCCGTCCACCGCGGCGGCGACGACGACGATTGTTGTTACGAACCTGATTACCTTCGCCGTAAGAGGCCCGTTCGTCATCCGAGTCGGCCGATGACGAAGTCGAGGTGGTGCCCGAATCAGAATCCGAATCAGAACCCGAATCAGAACCCGATGATTTCGTAGTTGAGTTATCACGACGAACGGGTCGAGCGATGAATTCTTCTCCATCACCGACCGCGGCCGCGATGGCATCTTCTTCTTTAGCGAGCGCGGCTATCGGGTCGGCCTCAGAAGCACGAACCGAACGGACCGTACGACTCGATCCAGAAGTTCCTGATCCGGATGAATCAGAACTAGACCCAGAAGATGAAGTAGCGGAAGATGAAGTAGCGGAAGATGAAGCCGCGGAAGATGAAGCCGCGCCCAGAATGGCATCGATCATCTCCGCCTTGCGCATCCTCGTCGGTACATTGACGCCCATAGAACCAGCAAGCGTGCTTAATTGTTCGCGGTCTTTGCCGTCGAGAGCGGAGCGATCAAGCTCTGGAGTACTCATAAAAAATATTGCTCCTTAAAAAGATTTACTTCGCATTGCCAAGTATTCGACCAGGTATTCGACCAGGTATTCGACTGGATAATTTCGGTCGCTGGTCTCAAAAATTTGAGAAAAGTGAAGAAATCAATTCCGAGCCTATGGATCCCGAAGGAAGAGGAACGGGAAGAAGATGGTGCGTGCACGAATGTGCCTCCTAAGCATAACCGCAAGTTCGGTGAAGAGCAAACACGCCAGGGCCGAGACGGCCCAATCCGCCATGGAATTTGGCTTAGGCCAGTAGCCGGCCCATCAAATCATGGGCCACCACAATCGGGGTATTGGCTACTCCCACTTCGGTGTATTCGCCCCCCGAACCGGCAGCTTGCGAATCAAATAACAAGTAAGGGACGGGATCGGCGGTATGAGTGCGCAGGGCGCACGGGGTGGCGTGATCAGGAAGGAGCAGAATGCGGTAGTCGTCGTCGGCAAGGGCGGCAATCAGCGGGCCAATTATTTCTCGATCCCACGACTCCAAAGCCCGCACTTTTTCTCCTACCTCCCCTTGATGACCAGCTTCGTCAGTTGCTTCCACATGCAGCAGAAAAAAATCGCGATCTTGCAGTGACTTGAGACAGGCGTCGCGCTGCGCGCCGTAATCGTTATTGAATCCCGCAGAAGCACCGGGCACATCAAGAACTTCAATATTCGCGAGCACGCCAAGACCGCGAACCAAATCGACAGCAGACGAAAGCCGACCCGGCACCGCAAACGCAGGTAGTTCGGGTCGGGTGCCCTGCCCCCATAACCAAATTTGTGAAGCCACCGAACCAACCGCGGCCGCGGCCTCAGCCACTATAGGAACCGACGCGTCCATCAGCCTTTGCACTAATGGCGCCGATGAACCCGACGGCCACTGCACGCTCGCACCGGTTAGGTCGTGCGGTGGAGTGCAATATACATCGTTCCAACTTTTCGGCACTATGCAAATGTGGCGATACTCAACGCCCGGATAAAAGCGCACTCCGTCGCGCCCATCACCAAGAGTTTTATTTAAAGCGGCAACGATCGCGTGACTTTGTTCATTGGTGGGATGTCCACCAGCAAAATCAATCATGGTGTTATCAATAATCGTTACTAAATTGCAACGAAAAGCCAGCTCGTCAGAAGAAAACTCAACCCCCATCGCGGCGGCTTCAATCGGCGCGCGCCCCGTGTGGTATCTAACTGGGTCGTAGCCCAAAATGGAAAGGTTTCCGACATCGCTGCCTGGTGGCAGGCCATCAGGAATCACTTGCGCTCGGCCTACTTCAGCGCGCTTAGCGAGAGCCGCTAAATGGGGCATTGCTGCCGCCGCCAGTGGAGTTTTCCCACCCAGTTCAGCAATGGGTTCGTCGGCACAGCCGTCGGGGACAAGCACGATGTATTTCACCTACTTATGTTGGCATAACCTGCGCCCGATGCCGAATGTACTTTTGCATTCATTACGCTGAACTAGTGCTCAAATTAAAAACTCCGTCTCCTTATGTCTTCAAGCGGTACTCGGTTCGGATACTGGTCTTGGCGACTCTCCTGACAACTTTGTATGGATCCGGCTTTAGCAGTACGGCCACCGCTACGCCAGCAAGCAGAATCCATCAAACCGCTCACGCGATCAAGCGAATAAATTTGAAACTAGTGCCGGTTTCCAACCTCACCGGTGCCACTGCGCTGGCTACTCGCGCTAACGATCAAACCCTTTTCGTTGCCCGACAATCTGGCCAAATAGTTGCGATTACCAAGGAGCAAACCGCACCCAAAGTAATTCTCGATCTTTCAGACCGCCTAACGGCGGGAGGGGAACAGGGGCTTCTGGGGCTGGTGTTTTCACCGAATGGCGCCAAACTCTATGTTCATTACTCAGGGCTTAGTGGCGAAACCGTTATCGAAGAGTTCGCTTATAAAAATAAAAAAGTTGACTTAAGTTCGGGTCGCATTCTTCTCACGGTTCAACAACCACAGGGAAACCACAACGGCGGTCAAATTGCGTTC
>JBCKKA010000002.1:0-69739 GCA_038904515.1 Acidimicrobiia bacterium
GCGGCGAGCACCGCAGCGACGAGCGCATCGCCGCCACGTGCGCCGGCGGGTAGCTCGTGCCATTGCGCGCGCAGTTGCGGGTGCGGCGCCAGCGCGATGCGGGCGTCGAGCGAGCCGATCTCGACCAGGACCAGCACCTGGGATGGGACGGGCAGCAGCGGAATCAACTGTCTCATGGCCGGTAGCGCGGACTCGTCACCCGCGAGTAGATAGGAGGGAGCGTCCGCGTCCACCTCGTACCCACGTCCCGGACCGGAGATCGCGCCCCGGTCGCCGGGCTGCGCCGCGCTCGCCCATGTCGAAAGCGGGCCGTGCCCGTGACGCACGATCTCGACGTCGAGCTCCAGCGTTGCCGGGTCGAATCGCAGCGGGGTGAGCGTTCGGATCACTGGTCGTTCGCCGCCGTCGAAGAGGAACTCGTTGCCGTTCCACGCGGGCACGACCACCTCGTTGGTCCCTGTCGGCGGCAACAGCAGGCGCACGCTCGCGGCCGGCTTACCGAGCCCGAAGCCCACGAGGTCCGGTCCGGTCAGGGTGATGCGCACCAGGCGAGGAGAAACTGGCGCCAGTCGGGCCACCTCGACCGCTCGGAACTGCGGCGGCTCTCGACGTGTGCGGAACTCGGTCACGAGTTAATCGTAGGGGGTGCGCTTGCAGCCACCGACTGGATGCAGGGCGAGGTGTGGCGCGTCGCCGTAGACTCACAGAGATGAGCCGGTCTTTTTATATCCGCACTTTTGGGTGCCAGATGAACGAACACGATTCGGAGCAAATCGCGGGGCTATTGGTGGCCGAGGGTATGCATCCGGTCGACGATGTAGAGATCGCCGATGTGGTGGTACTCAACACTTGCTGTATTCGCGAGAACGCCGATAATCGCCTCTACGGCACTCTCGGACATTTGCGCTCGCTCAAAGAACGCCGGCCCGGGCTGCAAATTGCCGTCGCCGGGTGCTTGGCCCAGAAGGATCGCGGCCAGATCATGGTCCGCGCCGATCATGTTGATGTGGTTTTTGGCACCCACAACATTTCTCGGGCGCCCGCGCTGCTCGAAGCGGCGCGCTTTGGTCCGGTGGTGGAGATCCTTGAAGAGCACGAAGCCGATCCGCTCGCTTTGCCCACCCAGCGCAAGTCGGGGCACTCGGCTTGGATCACGATTCAAATTGGTTGTGATAACTCGTGCACTTTTTGCATTGTGCCGACCGTGCGGGGAGCCGAGATTAGCCGGCGCATGGGCGACATTGTGCACGAGGCCGAGCAAATGGCGGCCGAAGGGGTGCGCGAAATAACTCTGCTCGGACAAAATGTTAATTCTTACGGGCGCGACCTCGGTGCGGGTCAGTATAAACCCCAATTCGCCGACTTGCTGCGCGCCATTGATGCGGTCGACGGCATTAGTCGCATCCGTTACATCTCGCCTCACCCCAAAGACCTGCGACCCGAGACCATCGCGGCCATGGCTGAGTGCGATTCGGTTTGTGAACACATCCACCTGCCGTTGCAGTCGGGGAGCGACTCAGTTTTGGCCCGTATGCACCGCGGCTATCGGGCCGAGCGGTACTTGACCCGCCTAGCCGACGCCCGCGCCGCCATCCCCGACCTCGCGGTAACCACCGATTTGATCGTGGGCTTCCCCGGCGAGACCGACGCCGAGTTTGCCGCCACTCTCGCGGTGGTTGATGAAGCCGATTTCGACGCGGCCTATACCTTTGTCTTTTCACCCCGTCCGGGCACGCCCGCGGCCGAGATGGTCGACGATTTTGTGGCTCCCGAAGTGGTGCGGGACCGCATGGCCCAACTCACCGAAGTGGTGGAGCGCAACGGAACGGCTCGGCATAAGGCTCGCATGGGCAAGGTGGAGGAGATTTTGGTGGAAGGGCCCGACAAGCGTTCGGCTCGGGCCGCCGCCCCCGACGCGCCGGTACGAGTCTCGGGGCGTACCCGCCAAGGGAAAATGGCGCATGTCACCGCCGACTTAGCCGCGGGCACGATAGCCACGGTGAGGATTACCGAAACCGCGCCCCACTGGTTGGCCGGTGAGTTGGTAGAAGTGGTCGCACCGGCACCGGCGGTAATAGCCGCGTCGGCATCGCTCCCAACCCGAGTGCTCATTCCGGTGGTGGCCGGCTAATAGGTGCGCGACACTCAGTCGGTCACTCAGTCGGTCACTCAGTCGGTCACTCAGTCGGTCACTCAGTCGGCTACTCAGCCGGTCACTCATTTGGCGTTGGTCGGGCCCACCGCGTCGGGCAAATCGGCGCTTGCATTCGAGATTGCCCGCACGCACGGCGACATCGAAATCGTTTCCATCGACTCCATGCAGGTCTATCGGGGCATGGATATCGGTACGGCCAAGGCGTCGGTGGCCGAACGGGCCGAGATACCGCATCACCAGATCGATGTGGTCGACCCGACCGACGATTACAGCGTGGCTCGGTTTCAGACCGAAGCGCGCGCCGCGGTGGCGGCAATCGCCGCGCGCGGTAACCGGGCGTTGTTGGTGGGGGGCACCGGTCTCTATGTACGCGCGGTGATCGACGACTACTGCTTTGCCGGTGAAGACCCCGTGGCCCGTGCCGAGCTCACCGAACGAGTGGCAACTCCCGACGGATTGCGGGCGGCCTACGCCGAGCTCGAAGCGCGCGACCCGGCCGCGGCGGGGCGGATCGAGCCCGATAATGTTCGCCGCATCGTGCGGGCCCTCGAAGTGATGGGTATCACTGGTCGGCCGTTTTCAGAATCGAGGCTGCCGCCGGGCGGGCCTACGGTGTTTCCCGTTGCTATTGCTGGAGTTTGGCTCACTCGGGCCGAACTGGCCGACCGTATCACCCAACGAATTGAGGTCATGCGCGAAGGTGGGTTAGTGGAAGAAGTCGATGCGCTCTTGAGTCAGGGCGAGTTGTCGCGTTCGGCCGCGCAAGCCATCGGCTACCGCGAAATCATCGATGTTCGCGCCGGTCGGCTCACTATCGACGAAGCTTTCACCGAAATGGTTCGCCGCACGCGGTCGTTCGCTCGCCGCCAGCGCATGTGGTTTCGCCGCGACCCTCGCATCACCTGGTGGGGCGCGCTCGATTCGCCGTCGGCAATTTTGCCCGGCCTGCTCGCGGCGTGGGCACAATGAAACTCAGCGTTAGTCGGTTGCACGCGACCCACAATGATTTTTTGGTCACGGTGGTGGCACCCGACGCCGCTTCGCCCGATGCCGCTACCGCGCGCGCGGTGTGCGATCGGGCCCACTCCGGCGGTGGGGCCGATGGTTTGATCGCGCTATTGCCGGGCACGGCCGGGGCCGATTGCACAATGGAGTTGCGTAACGCCGACGGTGAGTTAGCCGAAATGAGCGGCAACGGCATTCGCGGTTTGGCATGGGTGGCGGTGCGCGACCAACTCGCGCGCGGCGATCAACTTACCGTCGCCACTGCCGCGGGCACCCGCACCCTCACCCTCGACATCGATCCCGCTTCGGGATACCTGCGGTCAGCCACGGTCGACATGGGCGCGGCCACTTTTGTGCCTGCGGCGATTCCGGTCGATGCTCCGAGCGCCGACGACATCGCTTTTGATCTCGACGGCGTTGAGTATCGCGGCACCGCGTGCGGTATGGGCAATCCTCACTGGGTGATACTGGGGGCCGACCCCGCGTCAATAAATCTGGGCCGAGTAGGGCCGGTGTTGGAATGCGATAGTCGGTTTAAAAACCGCACCAATATTGAGTTTGCGAGGGTTATCGACCAATCCACAATCGTGATGCGGGCGTGGGAGCGAGGTGTGGGCGAAACCCAATCGTGCGGCACCGGCGCGTGCGCGGTGGCCGCGGTGGCGCACCGCGCCGGTTTGGTTGATAGCCGAGTGACGGTGCGAGTGCCCGGCGGGGAGTTAGTGGTCGAAGTGGGGGATACGATTTTACTCGATGGTCCGGTGGTGCACCTCGGCGACGAAATTATCGACTTAAAGCGCGGCGGTTAAGTGGATAGTAACGACAGTTACGCGCGGTCCTCATGAGTCGCACCGGTCGTAATGCCCGACGGCTAACCGCAAGCGAAATCGATCTCGCGGTAACTCGCCAACTGGCGTTGGTGGTGGGCACCGCTACTAACGAACGCAACCGCACCGAGTGCGAAACATCGCTAGCGGAGTTGGCGCAGTTGGTCGATACCGCGGGCGCCGATGTAATCGAGACGGTTATCCAACAACGCGAGCGTCCGCATCCGGCTACTTATGTAGGGTCGGGCAAGGCCGACGAGATTAAGGCGCTGGTGGCCGCGCTCGACATCGATGTGGTGATTTTCGACGACGAGTTAGCGCCCAATCAGCAGCGCAACCTCGAAAAAATTCTCGCCTGCGATGTAGTCGATCGCACCGCGCTGATCCTCGACATCTTTGCTCAGCACGCCACCACCCAAGAGGGCATGGTGCAAGTGGAGTTGGCGCAGTTGCGTTACCGCATGCCTCGTTTGAGTGGTCGGGGAGTGCAGTTGAGTCAGCAGGGCGGCGGGATCGGCACTCGGGGTCCGGGGGAAACTCTTCACGAAATGGATCGGCGCCGTATTCGCACCCGCATGGCCCAACTCGAACGCGAACTCGACCGGTTGGCCCGCACCCGCGCCACCCAACGCAAAGCCCGCCACCGCAATCGCGTACCGGTTGTGGCCCTTGTGGGATATACCAATGCGGGCAAGTCGACCCTGCTCAACCGCATCACCGCGGCCGAGGTTTATGTGGAGAACCGGCTGTTCTCCACCCTCGACCCGACCACCCGTAAATTGGTGTTGCCCGGCGGGCAGGTGGTGTTGTGTTCCGACACGGTGGGATTTTTGCGCCGGTTGCCCCATCAGTTGGTGGAGGCATTTCGCTCCACCCTCGAAGAAGTGGCCGTGGCCGACCTGCTGGTGCACGTGATCGACGCCAGTGCGCCCGATACCGAAGATCAGATCAGGGCGGTGCGCAGTGTGCTTAAAGAAATCGGTGCC
This sequence comes from Acidimicrobiia bacterium, assembly GCA_038904515.1. Lineage (GTDB taxonomy): Bacteria > Actinomycetota > Acidimicrobiia > IMCC26256 > PALSA-555 > SHUY01. The sequence continues at coordinate 4,974 of JBCKKA010000002.1, forward strand.
GACGCGGTGCCCGAGCTTCGAGTGCTCAACAAAATCGACGCCGCGTCTCCCGACCAAGTGCTCTACCGGCAAACCGCCGACTCCCTCGGGGTCTCGGCCCGCACCGGCGAGGGAGTAGAGAAGCTGGTAGCGGCGATTAGTGAAAAATTGCGGTCGCTGGGTGACATTTCCGAATACCTCGTGCCCTACGAGCGGGGCGATGTGATGGCGAGCCTGCATCGCGATGGTGAAGTGCTCATCGAAGTGCATTCCGACGAAGGCACGCGGGTGCGGGTGCGACTCGATTCGGCCGACGCGTCGCGCTACACCGAGTTCGCCGCCGACGCGTCCGAGTCATGAGCGAAATCGGCGGCTTCGTACCGCCGCCCTATCCGCAGGCCCGGCTCGGGGAGTTGCGCGCCCGCGGCGCGGCGGCGCCCGGCGGTTTGGTCGACGCGTCGGTGGGTACTCCGGTCGATCCCGTACCCGAAGTCGCGCGGCGAGCATTTATCGACGCGGTGGCCACTGCGGCGGGCTATCCCCCTTCGATCGGCTCACCCGAGTTGCGCGCCGCCGCCGCGAGCTGGATTGACCGCCGCTTCGGCGTGACGGTAAGTCCCGACGCGATTACCGCGTGTGTCGGCACCAAAGAAGCGGTGGCGAGTTTGCCCCGCTACCTCGCTTTGCGTACCCCGACTCGCGACACAGTTTTGTATCCCGAATTGGCCTATCCGACTTATGCGATGGGTGCCACTCTTGCGGGCCTACGCGCGATTCCGGTTCCGCTCGCCGCTAACGGAATAATCGATCTCGCTCGCGTTACTCCCGACGACGCGCACCGCGCGCTGGTGCTGTGGCTCAACGATCCGTCGAATCCCACGGGGGTGTGCGCGAGTGCGGCCGAGCTGGCCGCGATGGTTGAGTGGGCTCAGGCCCGCGACATCGTGGTCGCGAGCGATGAGTGTTACGCCGAGTTCACTTTTAGCGCCGACGGTCAAGTGGCGCCGCCGGTTACCGCGCTGGCCGGCGACCACCGCGGCGTGCTGGCAGTGCACTCACTATCGAAACGCTCCAATCTCGCGGGCCTGCGGGTGGGGTTTATGGCCGGCGACCCTCGGCTCATTAGTTATCTCGGCGAGGTGCGTCGGCACGCGGGGCTCATGGTGGCGGCTCCGGTCCAGGCCGCGGCCACCGCGGCCCTCGGTGACGACGCCCATGTGGCCGAACAGCGGGAGCGTTACCAACGCCGCCGGTCCGCACTCACGCCCGCGCTCGAAGATTTTGGTTTGGTGGCGGCGGGGGGCCCGTCGACTTTCTACCTCTGGCTCACCGAACCCGACGCGACCGCCGACGCGACCCCCGACGGCTGGGCCATCGCCGACCGGTTGGCTCGCACCGGATTACTCGTGGCGCCGGGCGATCTCTACGGCGTCGCGGGCGCGCCATTCGTGCGGGTGGCCTTGAGTATCACCGATGAACAAATCGACCTCACCGTGGCCCGCTTGCGGTCATGATGGCGGTCATGATATTTGGATGGGTTTCTTCTGAAAATCCGTTACGCTCGAATCGGGCTCGCCGCGAACGGCGCGCACTCAACCGAAAGGCGCAACTGTGAGTGATTTAGAAAATCGGATCGGCGAGTTGTGGGCGGGACGCGAGACGCTCGCGGCTACCGATCCCGAGGCGCGCGCCACTATCCACGAAGCGATTAACGCCCTCGACTCCGGTGCGGTGCGGGTGGCCGAGTGGGCGGCCGACGGTTCGGTGGTGGTTAACCAGTGGTTGAAGCAGGCGATCCTGTTGTTGTTCCGCATCTCGGCGATGGAAACCATCGAGATGGGGCCGTTCGAATACGCCGACAAGATTCCGCTCAAGCACGACTACCAAAGCGGGGGCGTGCGGGCGGTGCCCGGCGCGTCGGCGCGGTGGGGGTCGTTCCTTGCTCCCGGCGTGGTGCTGATGCCGAGCTACGTCAACATCGGCGCCAATGTGGGGGCCGACACCATGGTCGACACTTGGGCCACGGTGGGTTCGTGCGCTCAGATCGGCGCGCGGGTGCACCTGTCGGGTGGGGTCGGAATCGGCGGCGTGCTCGAACCGCCCCAGGCCGCACCGGTAATGGTCGGCGACGACACCATGATCGGCTCTCGGTGCATTGTGGCCGACGGCGCGCGGGTGGGTACGGGAGTGGTGTTGGGTGCGGGCGCGATCCTCACCTCGTCGATTCCGGTGATCGACGCCGAGTCCGGCGAAGAAATCAGTCGGGGAGTCGTGCCCGACTGGTGTGTAGCGGTGTTCGCCACGCGCCCTCGCACTTTTGCCGGGGGCGAGTTTGGTTTGCCGTGCGTGCTGGTAGTGAAGCGACTGACTAAGGGCGAGCGCCACGAGAAATCACAACTCGAAGCCATACTGCGCGACCATTCCGTCGCCACCTAAATCGCGACAGCCGAAGTTTGCGCCCGCGGTTATCCGGCCACAGGCAGTTATTTACGGGGCAGCAGTTTGTGTCTGCGGTCACCCGGCCGCGGGCACCCGGCCGCGGTGAGGTTAGAACCGCCGCAGCAGAGTGACGACTTTGCCGTAGATGGCAATCTCGTTGGGCTCGAAAATCATGTCGTCCATAGTGGGGTTTTGGGGGCGCAACACGACTTTGTCCTGCTGACGCACGAAGGTTTTTACCGTGGCTTCACCGCCAGGGATACCGGCCACCACGATGTCGCCCGATTCGGCGGTGGGTTGATGGCGTACGACCACATGGTCGCCGTCCATGATGCCGGCGTCGATCATCGACTCGCCCCGCACCCGCAGCATGAATAACTCGCCTGATCCGGTGAAGTCTTCGGGCATCGGGATGGTCTCCTCGATATTTTCTTCGGCGAGCACGCCGACGCCCGCGGCCACATCGCCCACGAGGGGAATGTGACGCACCGGCCGGCGTTCGACCGCCGCGCCCGAGGCCGAGTCGTAGATCAATTCCATCGCCCGAGGCTTGGCCGGGTCGCGCTTAAGAAAGCCTTTGTCTTGAAGGGCAACGAGGTGGGCGTGGACGGTGGAGCTCGAAGAAAGTCCGAGCGCCTCGCCGATCTCGCGCACGCTGGGCGGGTAGCCCCGAGTCCGGAATTCGGCATCGATGAATTCGAGGACCTGACGCTGGCGGTCGGTTAGTTCTTCACTCATAGTTGAGGCTCCTAAATATCTATTTGGTATATTTATTGGGTTTTAGGGGCATAGGCCCGAGGTTTTTGCAGGTATAGACACCCTAACACGAATATATGTTCGGGGCGAACATTTGTTCTTGACAGGCGAACATTTGTTCTGTCATACTACGAACATACGTTCGGGCCCGAAAGGAAAAGATCCATGACCACCATGACCACCAACCTCGGATTCATAACGACCGGTCCCGCGACCCGCCGTTTGAGACCGCGTTCGACCCCTCGGCGCGGTTCCCAGGTTTCTCAAGTCACTTATATTCGTCGCCGGGTGTTCGTGGCCCTGTTGGCATCAGTGCTTGTGGTCACGGTGGCCACGGCCGGTAGCGCGCTCGGAGATGCTCCCCTCGCATCCTCCGAGCGCACTCCGCCGGCCGGTCAAATTGCGACTTCGCCTGCGCACACGGCCGTAGTGCGGGCGGGGGATTCGCTCTGGTCGATCGTCTCGCGTCTGGCCCCCAATAAAGATCCTCGTCCACTAGTTGACGACCTTTCGCTGGCGCGCAACGGTGCCCCGTTGATCCCCGGCGAAACCATAAGTCTTGATCAATAATCTCAATCGGTAATAATCCCAATCGGTAATAGTCCCTAATAACTCCCGAATTAACGGTCTAATTGACCGGTTCGACTCTCAAGGTATTTATGTTCACTGATCCCATGATTTCTACCGTGCTTACGGGTACGGTGGTGCTTATGAATTGCCCGTACTGCCAAGCCGACGACGACAAGGTTGTCGATTCGCGTCCCAGCGAAGATGGCGGCGCGGTGCGACGGCGACGCGAGTGTTTGGCCTGCGGTCGGCGTTACACCACCCATGAACGGCCGGTCGAACTTCCGCTGATGGTGGTCAAGCGCTCAGGATTACGCGAGCCGTTCGAGCGCTCCAAGATCACCGACGGCATCGAAAAGGCGCTGGCCGGAGCCGAAATTGCCCCCGCCGCCCTCGAAGCGCTCATCGATGGCATTGAAGAAGACGCCCGCGCCTCGGCCCCCGAAGTGTCGAGCGAACAGCTGGGTCAGGGAGTGCTGGAGCGATTGCGGGAGATCGATGAAGTCTCCTACCTTCGTTTCGCCTCGGTCTACAAAGGTTTCAATGAAGCCGAAGATTTTGAGCGCGAAGCGGTTGAGCTCGCTAAAACTACCGACCCCGAATAATCCCTTCTAACCCCAGCCCATTTATGGGGCTGGTGGGGGACTTGACAAGAAGGTAGTTCCAGTGTTGTAATTTACCCTCTATGTAGGGTGGTCCGTACATGATATCACCATATATGGTAGAAATATCCGCTACTATTTCATTCACTTATTCATACCGAAGGGACTTCACCAATGACCATCGCACCGGAGCAAATCGGAATCGGAATTCGTCGCTACTTCACTCAGGCCGGGGAGCACCCTTACGACGCGATTGAATGGGAACACCGCGACGCGCGTATTCAAAATTACAAAGACGGCACCGACGCGTTCTTTCAGCCCGACTGCGAATTCCCGTTGGACTGGTCGCAAAACGCCACCAACATCGTGGCGCAAAAATATTTCCGCGGTACGCCCAACACTTCCGAGCGCGAAACTTCGTTGCGCCAAGTGATCGATCGCGTGGCCGACACCATTACCGCGTGGGGAACGCGTGACGGTTACTTCGTTGACGATCAAGAAGGGGCAACTTTTCGCAACGAACTCAAAGCCATTCTCGTTACTCAACGCGCCGCGTTCAACTCTCCGGTGTGGTTCAACATCGGCGTGGCCGGCGTGCCGCAACAAGCGAGCGCGTGTTTCATTCTTGCGGTCGAAGACACTATGGACGGAATTCTTAACTGGTACCGCGAAGAAGGAACTATTTTTAAGGGTGGTTCGGGTTCGGGAATTAATCTTTCGGGAATTCGTTCTTCGGTAGAAAATCTTGCCGGCGGCGGAACTGCTTCGGGACCGGTAAGTTTTATGCGCGGCGCCGACTCGTCGGCCGGAACTATTAAGAGCGGCGGTAAAACTCGCCGGGCCGCCAAGATGGTTGTGCTCAACATCGATCACCCCGACATCGAAGAATTCATTTGGTGCAAGGCGCGCGAAGAGCGCAAAGCGCGCGCGTTGCGCGACGCCGGTTTTGATATGGACCTCGACGGCTCCGACTCGTTTTCGGTGCAGTACCAAAATGCCAACAACTCAGTGCGACTCACCGATGATTTCATGGCCGCAGTCGAAGCCGATCGCGACTGGGATCTGCGAGCGGTAAAAACCGGTGAGCCAGTAAAGACTCTGCGAGCGCGCGACCTCATGTTACAGATTGCCAAGTCGGCGTGGGAATGCGCCGACCCGGGTCTGCAGTTCGACACTACGGTTAACCGTTGGCACACTGCGCCCAACACCGCGCGCATCAATGCCTCGAACCCGTGTTCCGAATACATGCACATCGACAACTCGGCTTGCAACTTGGCCAGCATCAACTTGCTCAAGTACCTCGACGGCGACGACAACTTCGATGTAACCGGTTTTGAACACACCATCGAAGTGATGTTCACCGCCCAAGAAATTTTGGTTGGTAACGCCGACTACCCAACACCGATGATCGGCGAGAACAGCCGCAAGTTTCGCCAACTCGGTTTGGGTTACGCCAACTTGGGCGCGTTGCTCATGGCGCAAGGTGTCGCGTACGACTCAGTCGCCGGACGGGCATGGGCGGGCGCGATCACCGCGCTTATGACCGGTCACGCGTACGCCACCAGCGCGCGCACCGCGGGTCGCATGGGTCCGTTCGCCGGTTTTGCCGAAAACGCGGAGCCGATGGTTGAGGTATTGCGCATGCACCGCGCCGAAGTGGCCAAGATCGACGAAGAGTTGGTGCCGCTCGAGATTCTCGGTGCCGCGCAGCGTTCGTGGGACGAAGCGGTCGAACTCGGTGAGATTCACGGAGTGCGTAACTCCCAAGCCACCGTGCTCGCGCCGACCGGAACTATCGGTCTCATGATGGACTGCGACACCACCGGTATCGAGCCCGACCTCGCGCTCACTAAGGCCAAGAAATTGGTCGGCGGCGGCACGATGTTCATTGTCAACCAAACCATCCCGCGCTCGTTGCGCAAACTGGGATACTCGCCCGCCGAAGTGGAAGGAATTATTTCCTACATCGACGAGCAAAAGACCATTGTGGGGGCGCCGGCATTTAAAGAAGACCACCTGCCGATTTTCGCCTGTTCAATGGGCGACAATGTCATTCACTACATGGGTCACGTTAATATGATGGCGGCCGCGCAGCCGTTCTTGTCGGGCGCGATTTCTAAGACGGTCAATATGCCCGAAGAAGCCACCATCGAAGATGTCGAGAGTCTCTACTTTGAGTCTTGGAAGTTGGGTCTCAAAGCGGTGGCGATCTACCGCGACAACTGCAAGGTGGGTCAGCCCCTCTCCACGCAGAAAAAAGCGGGTGCATCCGACGATGACAGTACCGACCCGCTTACTTCGCAAGTAGAGCGGATTATCGAGACCGTCATCGTGCAAGAGCCCGTGCGGCAGAAGTTGCCCCGAATTCGCCAGTCGAAGACTTTTTCCTTCCGAGTGGCCGACTGTCACGGCTACGCCACGGTGGGTGAATTCGAAGACGGCCGACCCGGCGAAGTGTTTCTCAAAGTGGCTAAGCAAGGATCCACTCTCTCAGGGATTATGGACGCCTTTGCCATTGCCATGAGCTTGGGTCTGCAGTACGGGGTTCCGTTGCGGGCTTTCATCGAGAAGTTCACCAGCATGCGCTTCGAGCCCGCCGGTATTACCGACGATCCCGAGATCCGTTTTGCTACCAGCTTGGTCGACTACATCTTCCGGCGTTTGGCGGTCGAATACATCTCGCCCGAAGATCGGGCCGATATGGGCATATTTACCGTCAACGAACGGATGCAACCGACCCTTCCGGGAGTCGAAGAAGCCGCCACGCCTACTCGAACCAGCACCAACCCGTTGCCCCTTGAGGATCAGGCTCCGTCGGCCGCCCTGAACGCGCCAACGATTAAACCCAAGGCGCGTCAGTCGGAAATGGTGATCTGTTCAGTCTGTGGCGACATTATGCAGCGGGCCGGTTCGTGCCACGCCTGCCCGTCGTGCGGTGCTACTAGCGGCTGCTCCTGATGTCGAATTGCGTCCTCGCTCCTGGTGACGAGATCGTCTCGTCGCCCGCCGCGTAGCAGTCGGTCGCCATCTCTTGGAAGCAGCAGCGCAGCAGCACCGGCAGCGGCTATGGCCGCGGTTCGCGATCCGCTCCGCGAACGTCGGCCATAACCTCGACGTCTTCTTGGTCGTCGCGATCTGCTCGGTGATTGGGAACCGCACGTTCCTGATGATCACCGGCTATCCGCAGCTCGGGAACGGGACGCTCCACATCTCGCACGCGATCTGGGGCGCCGCGATGATGGGGATTGCCATCGTGTGGTCGATCTCCTACCTCGGCCCGTCGACGCGCGCCTTCGTCGCGGTGCTGGGGGGCGCAGGCTTCGGATGGTTCGTCGACGAGCTGGGCAAGTTCGTCACGCGCGACGTCAACTACTTCTGGCAACCGACGATCGCGCTCATCTACATGATCTTCATCGCCATGTACCTGACGTTCCGCTCGCTCGAGCGCCGGACGTTCGGTCCGAGCGAGGGGATGCTGAACGCCCTCGAAGCGCTGAAGTCGGCCGCCCTCGGCCAGCTGAGCGAGCCCAGCCGGCAGGATGCGTTGGACCTGTTCGACCGCACCGAACCGACGAGCCCGCTCGCCGCGAAGGTGCGAGCGCTCCTCGACGACGCCGACGTGCTCCCGCCGGTCGAGCTGGGCCGCTTCCACCGATCCGGTGAATTGCTGCGTGCCCACTACGTCGGATGGACCGCGCGCCCGTGGTTCACCGTCGTGCTCGACTCGATCTTCGCCCTCTACGCCGCCGTCGCGTTAACGACCGTGCTGGCCCTCGCGATCGACAGGTCGGGGATCACCTCGTTCCCCGAGCGGGTCACCGTCATCGCGTCGTCGGTGTCGGGCATCCTGATCCTGATCGGCGTGACCCAGCTCCGCCGTTCACGCATCCGTGCGTACCAGTGGTTCGGGCGCGGGTTGCTCGTCAACATCTTCGTCACCCAGATCTTCGTGTTCGCCGAGGAGCAGCTCGGCGCGATCTTCGGTCTCGCCGTCACGCTCTCGGTGTGGGTGATGCTGCAATCCGCGGCCCGCGTCGAGGAAGCCCGCTCGCGTGAAGCAGCACGCGCCGCGTAGACGCGTCAGAGGGCTGCTACCCCGTCCACCCGGCGTTCGAGAGCCCGCGATAAAGACGTCCTGATCCTCGCGGCCGAGTCCGCGGGGCCCGCGCTCACCATCTCTTAGAATCCGCGCGTGCCCTTACGCTTATCCGAAACCCAGTACACGGTCGTGCGGGCGGCGCTTGATCGCACGGTTCCTGGCGACGACCTGACTCCGGGCGCCGGTGTGGCCGGTGGTGCCGATTATGTCGACGGATTGCTGGCCGCGTTCAATTTCGACCCTCCGCGCGTTTGGGCGGGGGGACCAACTTCGGGTCGCCACGGCGCCGCCGCCACTTTCGATCAATGGCTCGAACTCGGCCCGTGGGAAGAACGAGCGTGGCGAGCGCGCATCGAAGAGTGGTGGATAATTTACGAAACCGGTCTCGCCACGCTGGGCGAAGATTTCTTAGAACTCAGTGAGGCCGAGCAATCCGCGCGCCTTTCCACTACCAGTAAAGAATTTCGGGAGCTGCTATTTACTCACGCGTGCGAAAGTTTGTACGGCGATCCGGTTTACGGCGGCAATCGCGACGGGCAGGCGTGGCAAGCAATTGATTTTCGCGGCGATGTGCAACCTCGGGGGTACACCGACGAAGAGGTGCGCGCACCGTGAGCACACCAGTAAACGGAACCGATTGCGATGCAGTAATTATCGGCTCCGGTCCGGGTGGTTCTACCGCGGCCCACGTTTTGACCGCGGCGGGCTGGAATGTCATCGTGCTCGAAAAGGGGCGCAACCATTTACTGCAACTCACGGCTCCTTTCGCGCCGATGGGGCATTTTTCGAACGACGAAATTAAATTTTCCCAGCGCCATTTTCTCGGTCCCGATCCCGCACTAGAGCCCCGCACATTTAGGCGGGATGAGGCCGATGGCGATCGGTTTTTAACTGGTCATGTAAATAGTTTGCCGTCCACCGTGGGTGGAGGTGGAGTGCACGCCGACGGAAAGTTGCCGCGTTTTCGCGAAGTCGACTTTGCTCTGCGTAGTGAACTCGGCGGTGTTGATGACGCGGATGTGGTCGACTGGCCAATCAGTTACGCCGATCTCGAACCGTATTACGCCGAGGCCGAACAACTTGTGGGCGTTTCGGGGGAAGAAACCAATCCGTTTGCGGCTTGGCGGTCGGGTCCTTACCCCATGCCCCCGGGTGCCGACATGTTTGGCGCGTTGCTTTCGAGTGCGGCGGCCGAACGGCGGGGGCTTCATCCCTATCGTGCTCCTACCGGAGTGAATTCGGTGCCCTACGACAATCGCCCCGCGTGTAATAACTGCGGGTTTTGTGCATTTTATGGTTGTCCCATAGAAGCCAAGGGCGACCCCGTTGCGTTGCTGCGCCGTGCGTTAAATACTGGTCGAGCCCAAATTATCTCCGAGGCTTACGCGAGCGAAATAACTACTGACGCCCGCGGTACGCGCGCGACCGGAGTTCGCTATCTCGATCTCAGTGCACCGATTACCGATTCGGGCGCGCCGCCGGTGCACGAAATTAGAGCGCACCATGTGGTGTTGGCGGGGGGAGCGTTCGAAACTCCGCGGTTGTTATTAATTAACGAACTGGGCAACTCATCGGGGTTAGTGGGCCAAAACTTAATGTTTCATTTCCAAACTTTGGCTGTGGGTGGATTCCCCGAACGGTTGTGGGGTGCCAGTCGCGGTCGTTCGGTAACTCACTTGCACGACGATCACATTGTGGGTGACGACGCGCAGACCGCGGCCGCTCGAGCCGCGGATTTACCGTGGCTTCGCGGTGGAATTGTTGAACACGGTGGCGCGGCCGGCCCGATCTTGGAAGCGCTTAGTTACGGCGTAAACCCTCACCACGCGGCTTCGATGCGGTCGTCGGCGTTAAGGGAACGGTTATGGGTATTTACGATGTAAGGTGAAGACCTCGCTCAACCCACTAATCGGATTGATCTCGACCCGTCGGTGCGCGACGCGTGGGGATTTCCCGCCGGGCGCGTTACTTATCGTCCGCACCGTCATGAAACCGCTACTTCCGATCATGTCGGGCCAATACTAGAAGAGATTTTGCGCGACGCGGGCGCCGAGTGGACAATAGTTTCAACTTCGCCACCGGTAAATGACAACGATCGTCATCCCGCCATGGGCCACGCACCCGTGAGTTACCACATCATGGGCACTACTCGCATGGGGAGTTCGCCCGAGTCGTCGGTGGTCGATCCTTCGGGGCGATTATGGGACCTCGAAAATGTCATCGTGGCCGACAGCTCAGTCTTTCCGACTTCCACCGGTTACGGCCCCACGCTTTCGTTGGTGGCGCTGGCCGCGCGCGCCGCTCGGTTAGCGGCCGGAGTTCCGCTAGCACCCACTACTCCCGCGGAAAAATAGGCCCGCAGGCCAAGGGCAGTTGTCATTTGGCGGAGAAGGGGCAAAAAGTGGCACGATAACGACTTCGTTTGAAACTATCCGTCCCGATTAGGAGATTTCCATCATGCCCATAAACCCCGAAGCCGTAGGAGCAACCAGCGAACCCGCCGAGGCGAGTTGGTCGTCGAAGGATTCTTTGCTTTACGCGCTCGGTGTGGGTGCGGGCGTTACCGACCCGACCGGGTTTGAATTGCAGTTCACTACCGAGAACAGTCAAGACATCACTCAGCAAGCCTTGCCCACCATGCCGGTAACCATTAACGCGAGCGGCGGCAAAGGCCCCAACTTGATGGAGATCATCGGCACATTTAATTGGGCGATGTTGGTTCACGGTGAGCAGTCGATAACTATGCACAAGCCGTTGCCGGTTTCGGGCAAGGCGACAATGGTGGGCAAAGTGGCGGCAATTTATGACAAAGGTAAAGCGGCCATCGTCGTTTTAGAAAACGAAGCAACCGATTTAGCCGACGGCAAGCCGTTGTTCACCACCAGCATGTCGGCGTTTATTCGCGGTGAAGGTGGATGGGGTGGCGATCGCGGCCCGAGCGGTCCGCGCAATGTAGCTCCTGAACGCGAACCCGACCACGCAATTTCGTACGAAACTCGGGCCGACCAAGCGTTATTGTACCGACTTAACGGCGACCGTAACCCGTTGCACTCCGACCCGAAGTTTGCCGAGTTGGCCGGTTTTCCGAAACCAATTCTTCACGGACTGTGCACTTACGGTTTCACCGGGCGGGCGTTGTTGCACGCAGTGTGCGAGAGCGATCCCACTCGCTTTGGGCAGATGGAAGGACGTTTCACTAACCCAGTAATGCCCGGCGATCGTCTTGATGTGCGTATCTGGATGGAGGGCGACGAAGCCATCTACCAAACTTGGGTGGGCGATAACTTGGTGCTCGATTCGGGCCGCCTCGTTTACTCGTAATTCTCATCCGACCCGCAAACGAAGTCGCTGATTACTAGTTGAGAGTCTTAACCCGTGCTCGGCGCGCGGCGATTAAACCACCGAGCATTCCGACTGCGGTTGAGATCACTAACGCGCCAAATAGTTGACCGGGGCGCAAAGCCGCCTCGTTGCCGCTGACTAGCGACCGGCTATCTTCGCGTAATGCCCACACAACAATGCGAATAGGGATCCAGAGTACGACTGTGCCTAAACCGGCGAGTCCACCGACGGTTAGCGGCGAACCGGGATAAGCGCGTCCGGCAATCAATCCGGCGACGAAGTAGCCGACGAGAACCAAAATAAATAGTGGGTACACCCAGCCCGATTTATTGAAGTGATCAATTTGGTTATTCAGCACCGCCCGTATTACTGCCGCCACTATCACTATCGCGAGTCCGGCCAATGCTCCGCGCCCAACCGCAGGCCACGAAACTGAAGATGAATTATTCGACTCGGTGGTTTCGGTCATGAGTTATTCGCCTTTGATCATTTCGCGGGCCGGCGTTCGCAGTCCGTCTCGCACTACTGAACGAACGGATTGTCGCCCGTGAATAATAACGATAATTGCTAGCACGAGGTACATGATGCCGACCCCTAATCGTACCCGGCTGGCGAGATCGGAAGGCAAGATCACACCCAAAAGAAACTGGGATACGAAAAGTCCTAAGAGCCAAACTGCTTCGCGTACGCTCAATTTACGACTGACCAGCACCGCCACCGCAAAAGCCGACTGGGCCGCGGTCAAAAAGAGCTCTTCGCGCTGGCGCACATCGATCGGCAAGCCCGACACCGCGCCCCCTGCCACTATGAACACCAACGGCAAGAAACCCACGAGTAAAGTCCACTGATTGACTTTTGATGAAAGCAATACCCCTAGTCCGGCCGATGATTTGAGATGGTAGGCAAATAATCCCGCCACTAACAATTCGGGCGATTCGGTCGCGAGTGGCGCCACCCACTGCACGAGAAGAAATGTACTAATCCCCGCAGATTTTCCGGTGGCAATAAGTGATTCGGCGAAAGGTCCGGCGCAGAGATAAATAATAAATCCGGAGTAGGCGAGCAGCGCGCCAACCGCGACCCGCCGACCGGTCTTAGTTAGGGCGCCGAGCAGTTGAGCGGGGCCTTCTAACTCGGGTTCGCCCGCGGGTGCATTCCAGATACGCGAGACGTAAAAGCCGTAAAGCCCAATCAAAATCACCGCGTCGTAGATAGTCACATGGTCTTTTAGGGGAAGGCTGAGTGAATACAGCGTGGCCAGAGCCAGAATCACGATTTCAATCGCTTGCGGTCGAGCGAGGGCGACTTCGGTATCGACCGCGCCGACGTAGTTATTCCGCCGAGCAATTTTTTTCAATCGCCACGCACCGATGAAAACCACGAGCGGCCAACCAATACCAATGAGAAGTCGGTTGCTTCCGGTCATGTTGGCCAACGCGAGCGGGGCGTAATCGAGATTGCCACCAGCCTTGTAAGCAAAAGTAAAATCGACCGCATATTCGGGTAGCACAGCAATTAAGGCCAGCACGCCAATGGCAAGACCACGCGAAACGTCGAGCTCAAGGGCCTCGGCGGCCCAGGTGAGCAAAAATGCCGATCCGACTATGCCTACGCCAAAGACGCCTGCGGCCAAAATATTTTCGGGGTGTATTTCGCCGAGCCGCACAACTAGCGCGGGCCCAGTGAGAGCCGCAGCCGCGAGAATCGCGATTATTTTTCGTGAGCGATATTCGACCGGCATCAGTTTGAGGCTAGCGGTCGGTCGGTTCAAAGTGACTTTTTTGTTCTAAACGAACATTTAGAGAAATAACGATTACAAAAATGGGAATACTCCGTCTATTTCTCCGGTTATCTAGTAGTTCGGTACTTATTGCCGACGCCAAGAGCAGGCCAAGAAGACGTCAAGAGCAGGCCAAGAAGACGCCAAGAGCAGGCGTTAGTGAAAGGAACTTATGGTTATTGATCGCGAACATTCACAGTGGTGGGACCTTGCTAAGTGCCGAGGGGTCGATCCCGATATCTTTTATCCCGTGTCTGAGCAAGAAGCGACTGCGGCCCTCGCAATCTGTGCCGAATGTCCGGTACGGGCGGTGTGCCTCGAACACGCTTTGGCCCTTGAAGAGCGCGACGGAGTCTGGGGCGGCACCACTCCTCGCCAGCGTCGAGAATTGCGACGAGCACAAACCGCCTAAAGCGATTGTTGCTATCTCCGGTAACCTTGGCGGGTGGCTGATTCTGTTGGCAATAGTTCCGTCTGGCCCGACGCCCTAGGGCGTTTGGTCGCGGGTGACGATTTACCCGTTGCCCTGCTCGAAGCGGTATTCACTCAAGTATTAGAGGGGGCGGCGACCGACGCTCAGATCGCGGCCTTGGCGCTCGGCTTGCGGGCTAAAGGCGAATCCGCGCTCGAACTGGCCACTCTGGTGCGCACGGCGTTGAGTTTTGCCGAGCCACTAGAGATCTCGTCGGGCTCACCTCTAGTCGATACCTGCGGAACTGGTGGCGATCGGGCGGGTACCGCCAATGTTTCAACCATGGCCGCCATCATCGCGGCGGGCGCGGGTGTGCGGGTAGTAAAGCACGGCAATCGCGCGACCTCGTCTTCGTCGGGTTCGGCCGACGTGCTCGAAGCGCTAGGAGTGGTGATCGATCTGGGCCCGGCGGGGGTGGAGCGCTGTGTTGATGAGGTCGGCATCGGATTTTGTTTTGCTCCCCGATTTCACGGAGCATTTCGCTTCGCGGCCGCCGCTCGCCGCGAAATGGGCGTGCCGACAACATTCAATTTTCTCGGTCCGCTCGCTAATCCGGCGCGAGTCAAGCACCAAGCATTAGGTGTAGCCGACGCAACAATGGCCGAAATAATGTTGGGAACACTGGTCGAATTAGGATCCGAACATGTATTGGTGTTTTTTGGTCACGATGGACTCGACGAATTGACCACTACCGCACCGTCGACAGTTTTCGAACTAAAAGCGGGGAAAATTACGAGTTACGAAATAGATGCCGCAACTTTCGGTTTGGCGCGTGCCGAAATCAGCGATCTTTCCGGTGGCAATCCCGCGGCCAATGCCAAAATTACCCAGCAAGTATTAGCGGGGGAGCCGGGACCAGTACGCGATATTGCTTTGCTTAATGCCGCGGCGGCCCTAGTGGCGGCCGACCACGCCGACGATCTGGCGGTTGGCATCGAACAAGCGACTGCGGCCGTCGACTCGGGCGCGGCCGCGGCCGTATTGAATAAGTGGATAGCGGTCAGTGTGGCGGCTCGTCAGGATGGTGGGTAATGGCGCGCGCTCTTCGCTGTGGTGAATGTGGCGCAGCTAACCCTTTGAGCACTCAGGTGGGCGAGACTGCCCAAAGGTGTCAAAAATGCGGAGTGACCATAGTCATTCCACCGGGGGCTCAATCGCGACGGGCGAGCGATCGCCCCGCGCGACGAACTCCGCCACCCGTGCCGATTAATAATCGTTCACCCCAAAAAGTACAAGCGCCACCATCGGTTGCCACAACGGGTGCGACCCCAGCCGGTCCGCGTAGTCGCCCGTGGTGGCTGCGAATCTTGGCGTGGGTTATTGCCCTACCGCTGGCGTTGATAATTATTGGTATTCCTGCTCGCGCTGCTGGCTATTTGACTGGCCAAAAACTTCTTGATGTAATCATCAAGCACGACTTAAGTCGTTTCTTTCCGGTATTGCTGATTATTTTGTTGTGGACGATAGCGACCGTGATTTTAGTGACGCTTATCGTAGAAATTGGAAGTGTGTTGTTGGCTAAGCGCCGTACTAAGCGCACCAACAACTACGCTGCGGCCCCTAAAAAACAAATGAGCCGAACCCGCTAATACCGTTTATTCGTTTGGGCTTAAGTAGATAGTTATTCCGATAGTCTCGGCTCGTTGTATTAAGGCAAACATCACTTCAACCGTGGCGCGCGCGTCAGCGAGCGCGCGGTGCGCAGGCTCGGTCGCTACTTTCAAGTATCGAGCGAGGGTATTCAATTTGAAATCAGGAACTTCGTGTTTGATCAGTTCGCGCGCGATAGCGAGCGTGTCGACTTTCCCGTGGGTGAGGCGCTCGCGTTCGTTTGCTTGAAGTGCGGCGTCAAGAAAAGAAATGTCGAAACCGACATTGTGCCCGCCGACAACGGAGTGCGATTTGGAGCCAATGAATTCGAGTAACGAAGGAAGCACCTCGTTAACCATTGGGGCCGAGTCGACCATGGCATCAGTGATTCCGGTGATCTTGGTTATCGAATGAGGTATCGCCATTTGGGGATTAACTAAAGTTTGGAATTCGCCGATATATTCGCCGCCGATGTATTTGACCGCGGCAATTTCGGTGATGGCGGCCTCGGTCGGCGAGAAGCCGGTGGTTTCGAGGTCGATCACGACCACCGCGGCCTCGGCTAATGGCTGGCCCAACTCGGCGGAGTTGCCCGGCCGCGAACCGGTGCCCGAGTGAGAGACAAACGCCAGCTGCGACATACTCCTTCCACCATAGCGAACAGGTGTTCGAAATCCTCGGACCTCGGGATACACTCGCCCTATGACCTCCCGCTACCGCTGCGACGCCTGCGGCAATCTGACTCGCTTCAATGTAACGGTCACTCGGCGCACCGCCGAGTTCCATCACTTCAGCGTGGGTGGCGATTTGGAAGTTGAAGATCAAGAACTTTTAAGTGAAAAAGTTGAAACAGTGCAGTGTCGCTGGTGTGGCGCCGACGCGGTAGAGCTAGTGGTAGAGGCGAGTTCGTGAGCCTGCCACCCGAATCAACCGTGGCTAGTTTTGATGCTCCGCCTATTCCCGAGGCGCTGCTCAGTCCGTTACTCGACACCGCCGCCGATTCGCTCAGCAGTTTTGATGCCGAGTTGCCCGCGGTGTTGCGGCCGTTAGCTGGGTTTGATCGTCGCGGATTGTCTCACGGTCCCGCTCGGCAACAATTGCAGCGAGCTATTGAAATCGATCCGGCGTTTCGTGATTTTGTTTCTGACGCATTTATCGGCCGCGAAGCGGTCGCACGCGTAATTGATGCGTGGGATCTTGATGCGGCGGCGGAGATTATCGACGACGCCATGGCCCGGTCCGATCTCGCGCTTTTGGCCTCGGCGCTTTACGCGGCGCGCCCCAACGGTTGGAAATTCGGTTTAGGAATGATTGTCGCTCGGGCCGGACAAGTTCGTTCCGACGAAGAACGAGCCGACGATACCAAGGCGCATCAAACTGAGGTTGTCGCGTTAGCCGAGGCCCGACGGCGAGCCGAAGGTGCTCGGGTAAGCGCGGAAAATAAAATTAAGAGTCTTGAAGATGAACTAAAAGAAGAACGACGAGCACGCCGAGAACGAGAGTTGGCGGCCGATCGGTCGGCCGCGGAAGCATCCAAAAAAATTAAAGTGGCCGAGGCGACCGAAGCCGCGGCGGCATTAGCAATAAAGAAAGCCGAAAGTTTGACTGAACGCGAAGCCGACCGAGCCCGTAACGCCGAGTTGGCGTTGCGCGATCTGCGCCGCGTCACCGGTGCCGCCGCCACTCCACCAACCGCCACTCTGCCAACCGCGGGGTTGTCGTCCGAAGATGCTCATGTTCTGGCCGAAGCGGCCAATACTGCTCGCCGGTTAGCCACTCGACTTGAAGGTCTAACCACGGCGACCCAAGTTGAGCTACGCGCCACGGCCGCACTCGCGGCCGAAGAAAGTGGCGATGTCGTCGATCGCCGCCCGCAACCGGTTTGTCCACCGGGGCTCACTAGCGATTCGGCGGCCGCGCTCGACGCCATGTTGCGCACTCGGGGCGTATGCCTGGTGGTCGACGGCTACAACATTTCTATGAACGCGTGGTTCGATGCCTCGATCGCCGATCAACGCACCCGACTCTTGGTTGCCCTCGAACGACTACACCAGCGCTTGCGCTGTGATGTGGTGGTGGTGTTCGACGGGTCGGATGCGGCGGCAACGATTCCGTCCAAACGCTCAGGAGTGCGAGTCTTGTTTTCTACCGGTGGCGAAAAGGCCGATCCCGTTATTGTGCGAGAAGTCGGCAAAATGGGTGCCAATATTCCGATAATCGTGGCCTCGTCCGACCGTTGGGTGGCGGAGCACTCCGAAGACCTCGGTGCGATTGCCGTCCCCGCCGCTTCCCTCGTAGAGGTAATCCGCCACTAGCAATCTCGGCGGGGTGGGTTGCCCGCCGGAGGGAATTGCTGCCCGAAATAGAGGTTTCTTAATTGTCACACCTCAGCGCGAGGCTTTCATCATGGAAATCAGTTGTAGTGATTGCGTTGCTCAAGACACCGAAGTCTGTAGCGATTGCGTAGTTATGTTTATCTGTAACCGCGAACCGGGCGATGCACTAATTATCGACGCCGATGAGGAACGCGCGGTACGGGCGTTGGCTCGAGCGGGCTTAGTGCCCGAGTTGCGCCATCAGACTCGCACCGCGCCTAACTGACAATCAGTTCAGCAACCGCGATTAGTTGGGAGTTTCGGCTCGCAGAGCGGCGACCGTGCTCTGTTCGCGACTGCGATGAACGAACGGATCGAATTGATAAATTCGCATCGCGTTCTCATAGGTCATCTTGGCAATTTCATCAGCCGGCACATCACTAAGTTGCTTCCACAGAATTTCGGGTGAGTTTGGCCAAGTTGAATCAGAGTGCGGATAATCGCATTCCCAAGTAATCGCATCAATACCTACTTTGTGGCGTTCATCAATTCCTGCTTGATCACTAATAAAGCAGTAGTTAAAGTGCTCGGCCGCTACTTGGCTCGGCAACTTGCCGCCAAAGTCTTGACCGGTCCAGAAGTGATGCTGTTCGTAGACGTAGTCGATGCGCTCTAACCAGTAAGGGATCCAACCAGTGCCGCCTTCAGAAAGCGCAAACTGCAAGTTGGGATACTTGCGCAACACTGGTGACCACAAAAGATCGGTAGCCGCGTTCATGGTGTTGAGCGGAGTGAGCGTGATCATTATATCCATCGGTGCGCCCGGTGCTATTTCGATCGTGGTTGACGAAGATCCAATGTGAAGGGCAATGATGGTGCCTTCTTCTTCGCAGGCGGCGAAAAACGGATCCCAGTGGTCACCAAAAATATGGGGCCAACCTAACTTGTAAGGATTTTCGGAGAAGGTAACCGCGTGGCAACCCTTCTTCGCCACTCGGTGCACTTCGTCGGCCATGAGTTGGGGGTCCCAAATGGGGGGAATCGATAGCGGAATAAAACGCCCGGGATAAGTGCCACACCATTCGTCAATGTGCCAGTCGTTATAAGCCCGTAGCAATTGGAGGCTGGTATCAAGATCGGATGATTTAGAAAATAACTGACCGCAAAACTGAACAAAACTAGGAAAGCACATGGAGGCCAACACGCCGTTGCGATTCATGTCGAGCACTCGCTCGTGAATGTCGTAGCAACCTTTACGAATCATGTCGTAAGAAGTGGGTTCAATGTTGTATTCCTCGGGCGGACGCCCAGCAACCGCGTTGAGCCCGATATTGGGAATTTCGATTCCTTCAAAAACCCATACATCGGTGCCGTCGGCTTTACGCACACTTTTGGGTGCGGCATCTTTCCACTTCGCCGGCAGATGGTTATCAAACAGAGTGGGCGGCTCAACTACGTGGTCGTCAACACTGACAAGAATGAGATCTTCGGCGCTAGTCATGGCTGCTCTCCTCTGGGGATTGGATTATTCGTTAGCAGGATTTCCGTTTTGAGCGTTTATGAGATGGGGTGGGGTATCCACCACTAAAGATGACACAGGTGTCAGACTAGCGGAAGTTCGGTCGAGGTGTTTGTCGCACTGGCGGAACCACCTTGCCGTAATTTAAAAATCCCGACCAGTACTCCCAGAGGAGACCACAATGCATAGCCATTTGCTCACTAGCGGTACGGACGCCCTGAACTTCGCTTGGGCCTTGATCCATGTGTGGCTAGGGGTTATGATTTTTGCCCACGGCTGGAAGCACGTTAAAGCATTACGGGCGGGTCCGGGCATGGCGCAGTGGTTCGAAAGTCTGGGATTGCGACCAGGCGTGCTTCACGCTCGCTTAGTTACCGTCACCGAACTGGGAGTGGGCGTGCTGTTGATTCTCGGGTTGGTTACCCCTCTCGCCTACGGCGGGCTTTGCGCGCTGATGATCGTGGCGGCCATAACCGCTCACCGCGGCAACGGGTTCTTTATCGACAATCAGCCGCCGGGTTGGGAATACGCCAGCACGTTGGCGGCACTCTCTATCGCGTTAGGAACATTAGGACCGGGTCAGTGGTCACTAGACGATGTACTCAAATTGGAATTTCCGTTCGACCCAAATAAAGCGCTGGTGATCACTGCGGGGGTCGGAATTTTAGGAGCGGCGTCGTTCTTGCTGACCTTTTGGCGACCGGCGAAGAAAGCGTCGTAATGCTTCTTCGCCGGTCGTAACCAAAAGTATTTACTTAGCCCAGAGTGTCGGCCTTAGCCTTGGCGTACTCGGCGTCGTTTAGCGTGCCGGCATCGTGCAGTTTCTTGAGCTTCTCGAGTTCGTCGGCTGGGCTGTAGCCCGCCGCGGTTCTCATTTGCGCACGAGCGGCGTCCATTGCTTCTTGGTTGCGCGTAGCCATACCCCGTCCTTCAATAAGGATGTACAGCAAAACTCCAAACCACAGGAAAATAATTACTACCGCGGCCCAGAGAACCTTGACGCCGCCACCAATATCGTGACGCCGGAACAAGTCACTGAAAACGCTTACCAATAGCCAGAACCAGATAACGAACATGAAGATCCACAAGACTCCCAGCATGAAATGCCCGAAGCCGAAGTTGAAGTTGTTGTCGGCCAGTATTGATGTCATCTATTTCCTTTCGATTAGGAAAACACAGGGTAACCGATTATGAATCCGGTTGCAGAATCAACGCAAGTTGATCGGTAAGGCGGGGCAACACTTCTCGCCAATCGCCCACGACGCCGATGTCGGCGGCCGCGAATATCGGCGCGGCGGGGTCGGAATTAATCGCGACTACGGTTCCGGCCTGACCGATTCCAACCGCGTGGTTGAATTTTCCACTGCTGCCGATAGCGATAAAAAGTCTCGGCGCAATTGACCGACCGGTAATGCCGACTTGGCGCGAGCGGGGCAGCCAACCGGCATCGGTGACTTTACGAGTAGCCGCCAGTGGCGCGTTCAGTAGCGTGAGCAAAGGGTCGAGCAAAGGGTAATCGTCAGGATCGACGCCCATACCGACGCCGACCACGGTGGTTGCGTCGGCGAGCAAATTGAGATCGTCATTGCGAGTGCGGGTCAATACCTGCACGCGACTTTCGGGCGCGACGATTTGATTGGTGACGGTCGGCGTGCTGGAGCGGGGGGTCCACGGCCCGAGCATTCCGCTGCGCACGGTCGCCATTTGTATTGGCGAGGTGGCAGTGATTGCCGCCACGAGTTGGCCACCGAATGCAGGTTTCCACGCGACTAGACGGCCGTCGTCAACCTCAAGCATCACTGCATCGCTAGTTAGACCAGCGCCTAGTCGGGCCGCACTGCGACCAGTTATTTCGCGACCCCACGCGGTACTGGGAGCAAGAATCGCCCACGGGGTAAAAGTTTGCGCCCACTCGGCCACTACGCGCCCGATGTCTTGCTCGACTATTCCAGTGGTGGCGACGGCATTGAGCAGGTGGGTGGGCGGTTCGGGGTAAGTAAAATTAATAATCGAATCGGCACCGGCGGCTCCTAGATCTGAAGTTCGATCAGTGGTATCGAAGTTAAGGGCAACTACCCAACCCGCTAATTCCGAATTCGCTAATTTTTGGGCTAGACCAGCCGCCGCACCCAACAATTCGTGGGTAAGTTCTTGGCGATCGGGCTCTACTAACACACCAATAATCGGACCTTGGTCAGAGGCCGCGACCCGATCGGGAACAACTGGCGATAAAGAAGCCGTCGAAGCGTCCGCACGACCGAGGGCGTCGCGTCGCTCCAGCAATTCAATTATTTGGGCTACTTGTTTGTCGATAGTTCCGACTCCGATGATTTTTTCCCGCGCCACAATGTGAGCACGAATTTCGCCTACTCCCGTAGGGCTAGCTGCGGCACCCCACGGGCCGGGGCCGAGTTCAGCCGTGCCGATGGTTTCGATCAATTCGGGTGCTACTTGCGCCCCTCTGGTTTCGTCAACTTTGCACGGGTCGATAAGTCTTTCGGCGCAAGAAATTAGGGCCGGCATTTCTATTCGTAACTGCGCCCAACCGTCGTCGTGTTCACAACGTAAGTGAAGAGTTGATCCCTTTACGCTTAGATAGCGCACTCCGGTGGCAAAAGGGAGATCCATTAGTTCGGCAATCTCGGGCCCCACCTGACCGGTATCGGAGTCAACCGAATTGAGCCCCGTCAAAATGAGATCGAACGGACCGGATCGAGCGAGCGCGGCGGCGAGCGCGCGCGCGGTCGCGAGAGTGTCGGAGCCAGCAAAAGCGGTTTCGCTGATCAAAACACCGTTAATGATTACCGCGTTCTGTTCCCCCCAAGCAATGGCTTCTCGCAACACCGCTTCGGCCGCGGGGGGTCCGAGGGTAAATACCGTCACCGAACCGTCGCCTACCGCGGCCGCGAGCTCAACTGCCTGAGCCGCGGCTCGACGGCAATACGGATTCATCTCGAGTTCGACGCCGTCCCGTTGTAGTCGCCCGTCGGCGCCTAACTGCAGTTCGGTGAAAGCCGGTATCTGTTTAACCAGCGCGGCGATGCGCATTCGTACCTCGGTCTCGGTTGCTGGTGGGCCGACCTGACTACCATGTCAGGTTCTTAGGATATTTGTTGGTAACGCTAGTTTGCTCCAGTTGACCGACATTCGGCGCACGCAAACGTCGAATAAAGGAGTCGAAGTGGAAGTCAGAGAAGCGGTCATTATCGATACCGTCAGATCTGCTATTGGGAAACGCAAAGGTGCGTTGTCGGGTTGGCACCCAACCGACCTGCTGGCCCACACGCTGAACGCACTACTTGACCGCAACGACCTCGATCCCGGTCTGGTCGACGATGTAGTCGGCGGCTACGTTTCGCAAACGGGCGAGCAGGGTTGCAATGTCACCCGTAATGCGTGGATTGCCGCGGGCCTACCGCCTCATGTTCCGGCCACCACGGTCGATCGCCAGTGCGGATCTTCGCAACAAGCCATGCACTTTGTTGCTCAAGGAGTGATGGCGGGTGCTTACGATATCGGGATTGCCGGTGGAGTTGAGTCGATGACGCGCGCGCCGATGTCGAGCAACGCCCGCGGCGGCATTGGTCCGTTCTCGCCCGCGTTTCTCGAAGCGTGCGGGGGAGTTTTAGGTATTCAGTTTTGGGTCGCGCAAGTTTTGGCTGACCGGTACGGAATTACCCGCGAAGAAATGGACGAGTTTTCTCTTGCGAGTCAACGGCGAGCGGCCGAAAATACCGACTCAGGTTTTTTTGCCAAAGAAATTGTTCCGGTGCCGATCCGAGATGAAAACGGTGAAGAAACTGGAGAGATTCTTGAACACGACGAAGGTATTCGTCGTTCGACCACTCTCGAAGGACTCGCGGGATTAGCGCCAGCGTGGGAATCCGAAGATCAACCCGCCCCCGCCATTACTGCCGGCAATGCTTCGCAAATGAGTGACGGCGCGTCGGCCATGCTCATCGCCGACCGCGCGACCGCCGAAAAACTCGGGCTACCGATTCGGGCGCGGTTTGTTCACTTTGCCGTATTAGCCGACGATCCGGTTCTGGTTTTGTCAGCTCCTAATCCGGTAACTCGAAAATTGCTCGATCGCACGGGTATGAAGATTGATGATTTCGATGCTATGGAGTGCAACGAAGCGTTTGCGGCGATTGCGCTCATGTGGGCTAAGGAGTTTAAGCCCGGCCCCGAAAAATTTAATCCTCGGGGTGGTGCGATAGCGATTGGTCATCCGTTGGGCGCCAGTGGAGTGAGACTAATGACCACCATGTTGAATCATCTGGAAACAACGGGCGGTCGTTACGGATTTCAAACTATGTGTGAAGGCGGCGGGCAAGCTAACGCCACCGTCATTGAGCGTCTCGGCTAAAAATGATAAATCTCAACGCCGGCGACGCGCGGGTAGTGGTCGACGAAAAAGAGGGTGGTCGCATTCTCCAATTCACGATTGGTGATTTTGATCTGTTGGTTACTCCTGAACTTGATAACCACAATCACGGTCTGTTTCCGATGGCACCGTGGGCCGGTCGGGTGCGGTTCGGAAAGTTTTCTTTCGAGGGGGTCGAATACCAGTTGCCGTGCAACAAAGCTCCACACGCGATTCACGGCACTGTGCGCGATCAATCTTGGCAAGTAGAGAGTTCGGATGCGACCCGAGTGGAGTTAACTACCGCGCTAGTCGATCCGTGGCCTTTCGGAGGGCGAGTGGTTCAGCGCATCGAGCTAAGTCCCACCGAACTGGCGCTCACGATGGAAGTACACGCCGTTGATCGAGCGATGCCGGTTTCGTGTGGCTGGCATCCCTGGTGGCATCGGGAACTCGTCGACGATGATCCAGTAGAACTAGAGCTTCACGCCGACCAGATGTACCACCGTGATGGCGACGGTATCCCGAGCGGCGAGTTGGTTGCGATTGCGCCGCCGCCGTGGGACGACTGTTTCACCGTGGTGGGTAATCCGATGGCAATATTGCGTTGGCCCAATACCGGATCACTGACTATCGAATCAGATTGTGCGGATGTGGTGGTTTACACCGAACCCGAACTGGCACTTTGCGTGGAGCCCCAATCGGGTCCGCCCGATTCTTTTAATCTCGACCCTCAGATCGTCGTTCCTGGTGATCCGTTGGTAATCCACGCCAGCTTTCGATGGGCTGCCGTCGCCGAAATCTAAGCGGGAATCAACGCCGACAACGCGGCGAGTTGTTCGCAGTAGTGATCTATTGATCGATGCACGAATCGCAGAGTTAAGCCGGTAGCGCCCGCAGTGATCCATTCTTCAAGTTGTTGGGTAGTTGCGGCCGGATCGCCGATGGGATCAAGCGGGGGAACCGGCTGAAGAAATATCTCGATAGGCTGCGGACGATTTTCCCAAGCGGCGGTTAGGCGGGCAGAGTCGAGCAGGGCGCGTACCTCGCTCGGCGATAATCCAAACGGGGCCCACGCATCACCGAAGGCCAGCGCGCGATTGAGAGATCGAGTCGATTGACCGCCAATCCAAATCGCCACATCGGTGCGCGGTGCAGTTGGAGCGACTACGAAATCGGAGTAGTCGAAAAATTCTCCGTGGTATTCGGGTTGCGCTTGACCCCACGATGCCCGCAATGCTCGCAATGCGTCGTCCGCGCGTGCCCCTCTATCGGCAAACGGCGCGTCTAGTAATGCGAATTCTTCTTCGAGCGAACCGACTCCAACTCCCAGAACTACCCGCCCGCCACTCAGCGCGTCGAGAGTGCCGTAGCGCTTCACAATTTCTAAGGGATGGTGATAGCCCAAGACTAAAACGAAAGTGGCTAAGCGGATTTTGTGCGTTACTCCGGCGATGTAACCAAATGTTGATAGCGGATCCCAGTAGGCAGCACCCCGCGATTTGGCCTTATCCTTCGGAACCGCGATGTGCTCGCTACAAGTGAGGTGGTCGTAGCCGAGTCGCTCGGCTTCGATAGCCACTCGACAAATTTCTTCGATGCCGGCATCGGCTTCCCAGCGGGCGTGAGCACGCGGCAGCAGAGTAACAACCGGAGTAACAATTCCGAGTTGCATCGATTATCGCGTTAAGCGCGAGGAAAGATTGCGCGGTCGGCGATGATGTTTTTCTGGACCTCAGTTGCACCGGCACCGATGGAGGTATAGCGCTGAAAACTGTAGAGCCGAGTCCAGCTACCGCCATCAATGGCACCCGGTCCACCTTTGGCCAACAGACCGGATGGCCCGAGTAAATCAACTGCCAGTTCGGCCAAAGTTTGCGCCAGATGACTCCACTGCAATTTGGCCAGCGGTACTTCCGGCCAGTTCTTTTGGCCTTTGATGATTTTGGTTAAAGCCCGATAGTTGAGCAATTTAGTGAACTCAATATCGGTATGGGCCCGAGCAATGCGTCCACGAATTTCGGGGTCGTTAAGCGAATCGGGGTTTACTGCCCGCGCCGCCGAAATCATTGCCCGCAAGTCGGCGGCCATAGTTATGGCGAGACCCGCGGTGCCGACGCGTTCGTGACCAAGAGTCCCCATAGCCACTTTCCAGCCCGCGCCTTCTTCACCCAGACGATGAGCGACCGGAATACGCGCGTCGGTAAACCAAACTTCATTGAACATTTCTTCGCCCACGAGATCACGAATGGGCCGACATTCAATTCCCGGAGTTTCCATGTCGATGATGAACGCAGTTATACCTTCGTGCTTAGCGCCTCGCTCAATAGCAGTGGGGTCGGTGCGTAAAAGAAATAGTCCCCACTTAGCGAGATGGGCAGTAGAAATCCAAATTTTTTGTCCGTTAACTACATACTCATCACCGTCGAGTATCGCGGTAGTGCGCAAGTTGGCGAGGTCGGAACCAGCCTGAGGCTCGCTGAACCCTTGGCACCAGTGTTCCTCGGCGGAAAGAATTCCCGGTAGCCACTGATTACGCTGCTCTTCAGTACCCCAGTGAATAATCATGGGACCGATTTGCCACAGACCGTTGGCGTTGTAAATTCCCGGTGCGCGTACCCGCGCCATTTCTTCGGAGTAGATGACATTTTGCACCGGAGTGGCGGCGCGTCCATGCCAGTCGGTCGGCCAATTGATTGCCGCCCATCGACCTTCGTCGAGTCGGCGCTGCCAATCCTTGCGGCGCTCCTGAGCACGGGCGATGCCAGATTGTCGACCGCCACCCGGATCGTCGTCGCCACTCCAATCGGCTAAAAATTTCGGCAGATTGATATCCAGCCAAGTGCGCAGTTCGTCGCGAAACGCCTCGTCTTCAGGGGTGTCGGCGAAGTCCATAGTGGTTCCTGTTCGATCGGGTGGAGACTAAGAGGTGATTTCGGGATTTCTGGATTTCTGGTTATCGTTACAATATCAAGGCCAGCGGGCATTGACTAACGTTCGTGTCAGGTTTTAAATCGACTCCATAAGCTTGACCCAGCAACCTTGACCCAGCAACCTTGACCCAGCAACCTTGACCCAGCAACCTCGACCCAGCAACCTCGACCCAGCAACCTCGACCCAGCAACCTTGAGAGGAACCACTCCATGGATTTCACTTTCTCCGACGACCAAGACGCTTTGCGTGAGTCGGTCCGCACCTTTCTCGCCAATGAGGCCGCCGGTCCGTACAGCCGAGCCATGGCCGACGATGAACGGGGTTTCACCGACGAGATGTGGCGCAAGATCTCCGATTTGGGTTGGCCGGGTCTGTTGATCGCCGAGGAGCACGGTGGTCTTGGTCTCGGGCTTGTCGACATGGCGGTCGTGATGGAAGAGATGGGCCGCTTGCCGTTCCCCGGACCGTTTTTTTCTTCCTCGGTGCTGGCCACACTGGCCGCCCAACGCTTAGGTGCGGACGATTTATTATCCGCCTTAGCTTCGGGAACTTTGCGAGGCACAGTGGCGCTAGAAGAACAAGGTCACGGCGATCCGGTAAAGCGAATACGCACTCGTGCCCGGCGCAAAGGTGCCGACTGGGTTTTGTCGGGAGAGAAATTATTTGTTCTCGACGGTCACACCGCCGACTGGGTAATCGTGGTGGCGCGCACCGAAGAGGGAGTCGGCTCGTTTTTGCTACAGGCACCCAACGCAAAAGCAGTTCCTACTCTCGACCCCACTCGCAAAGCGGCGTGTTTAGTTCTTGACGAAACTCCAGTCGAAGCAATTGGGCCATTAGGCGACCATACGGGAATTTGGAACCGCATTGTTGACGACGGTGCAGTAATGCTTTCGTCCGAATTAGTTGGCGCGTGCGACGCCGCAGTTAACTTGGCAGTTGAATACGCCAAAGTGAGAGTGCAATTTGATCGTCCAATCTCTTCGTTCCAAGCCATTCGCCATAAAGCAGTTGACATGTTGCACCGACTTGAGTTGTCGCGAGTGGGTTCGCACTACGCCGCTTGGACTTCTGATGTTGACGACCCTGCTCGCGAACAGGCCGCGGCGATGGCTAAGGGATTTATTGGCGAAGCAGCCATTTTTGTTTCCGGCGAAGACATTCAGATTCACGGCGGTGTCGGCTTCACTTGGGATTGCGACGCGCACTTCTATTACAAGCGAGCCAAGCAGAACGATATCTTGCTGGGTTATCAGGGTTATCAACGCAATCGCTTGGCCAGTCTTTTGCTTGACTCCGCTTAAGCAATAATAAGAGCGTGCCAAAGACTGAAAAGGTTGTCTCGCTTCACGATGCCGTAGCTGAACATGTACGCGCGGGCGACTCTCTCTATCTCGGCGTAGGCCACTCGCGTTGGACTGCCGCCGCGAGTGAAGTTGTCCGGCAATGGTGGGGACGCGATCCTGGTTTCGAGTTACTAATGCTCTCATTGTCAAGTTTGGGAACCCTATTTTTTCGCGGGGGATTAGTACGACGAGTCCTTACCGGATACTCCGGCGATACTTTTCCTAACTTCACTCCCAATCCCATTTTCGCCGCGGCTTACGGTAGCGGGGAAGTAACGGTGGAGCATTGGTCGTTCTTGGCGTTTACGCAACGGCTGGAGGCCGCCGCTCGAGGTTTGCCCGCGATTGTTACTCGATCTATTTCCGATTCGTCGATGGCAACCAATCCGGCGTTCACTCAAGTAAAGACCGAACTGGGGGAGATCAGTTTGCTAGCACCGTTATTTCCCGATGTGGCGTTATTGCACGCGCCGGTAGCCGACCGCGCCGGCAATGTAGCTCTGCATCCGCCTCTACTCGAGAGTCCGTGGGGCGCGTTGGCCGCTCGACGAGGAGCAGTGGTGACAGTCGAAAAAGTGGTTGACGATTTAAGCGAGTGGTCGCATTTAGTGCGACTACCGGCTCATCGAGTTTTAGCAGTGTGCGAAGTTCCGTTAGGCGCTCATCCGGGTGGTTTGTTTAGTGGCACTTTGCCGGTCGATAGTTACGGCGAGGATTACGATTTTTGGATCGAGCTGCGCGCGGCAACTCGCCGCGATGATTTTGACGAATGGATTCAGCACTGGATTCTCGATGTTAAGAGCCCCGACGACTACCTCGATCGCCTCGGCCCCGAACGAGTAAAACAGTTGCGAGCCAAAGCCGATCCTGAATCGTGGCGGCAAGAAATTATCGAGTCGCCTCCTGATCTCACCGCGCCGATTAATAAATGGGAAACGGCCGCAGTGTGGGGGGCCCGCCATTTGACCGAACGGGTTTTGGCGCTTGATGCCGACGCAGTATTGGCGGGGGCGGGAGTGGCTAATTTGGCCGCGTGGCTAGCGGTAGCTCAGGCGCGCGCCGCGGGCAGCACGGTGCAACTCACCGCTGAAATCGGACTGTGGGGTTACGACCCAGTGCCGGGCGATCCGTTTGTGCTTAATCATCGCAACTTTCCGCGGTCATTGATGCTGAGTGATGCCAATACTGTGCTCGGCAGTTTGGTAGGTGGACAGGGAACCAAAACGCTGGCTTGCTTGGGCGGAGCCCAAATCGATCGGCAAGGAAATGTGAACTCAACCATGATTCCCGATGGCGCTTTCTTGGTGGGATCGGGTGGGGGTAACGATGTGGCTTCGGTGTGCAGTGAAGCGATTGTGGTCGCGCTACTCAATCCCGCGCGCACTCCCGACAAATGTGGCTACATCACTTCACCGGGTCGAGCGGTGCGGGCACTAGTAACCGATTTAGGAATTCTTGAAAAACTCGAATCCGGCGGTGATTTGATCCTTACCGCCGTTCCCGCGGGTCCCGATCCTTTGCCCGAACGAATTGCCACTGCAGTAGCGGCGTGCGGTTGGGACCTGGCCGTAGCCGAAGAAGTGCGAGAACTCGATGCGCCTACCACCGACGAAGTGAATGCATTGCGCACTTGGGATCCCCACGGGTGGTTCTTGCGCAATCGCTAGCCGAAATCGCTCGGAACCGAGTTATTTAGTAACGATTACTACCGCGGCATTGGCACCCCGACCGACGGTATGCGCCATACCTACTTGAGCATTATCAATTTGACGAACACCACTCCGTCCGGCTATTTGATTATTTAGTTCAACTACTTGGGCGAGAGCCGACGCACCAAGAGGTTCACCCTTAGAGAGCAACCCTCCGCTTAAGTTGACGGGCAACTTTCCTCCCCTCGCGGTAATTCCGTCGCGCACCAGCCGAGCCGAATCACCCCGAGCGCACAGCCCAAGTTCTTCGTAGGCCAATATTTCGCGCGCCGCGTCAGTATCTTGGCACTCAACTAAATCGAGATCGTCGGGCCCGCAGCCCGCTTCTTCAAACGCGGCGAGAGCCGCGATGGTGCTAGCGGCGGGAATGTTTTCGTCGGGCCCGCCGCTCAAAGGAGTGGATTCGCCCAAGACCGAACCAGGTAAATGCGAGCGGAGCTGAGCCGCGGCGATTTTTACCGAACCGCGGGGCGCTAAATCGGCGCGTTGCACAACAATCGCGGCGGCGCCTTCGTTGGGCGAACAAAGCATGTGGAGGTGCAAAGGTTCGCAAACTAATCGTGAGGCCAAGACATCTTCCACTGTTGTCGGGGTGCGGTACATCGCGATTTCGTTATTAACCCCTTCGGCTCGATTCTTTACTACAACCCGCGCGAGATCTTCCTTGGTGATACCCGAGTCGCGTAGTAAACGCGTAGCCCGCAGAGCAAAATAGGCGGGCGTGGCCGCTAAGCCGGCTTGTTCGCGCCACGGTTCAAAAAATGATGAACGGATAATCCCGCGCGGCATCTTTTCAATACCGAATACCAAAACCGTATCGTACTGTCCCGATCGCACTGCGTTAGTGGCCAGCATCAACGCCGCGCCGCCACTCGCACAACCGGCTTCTACATTCACGATAGGAATACCAGTTAGGCCCAGTGCGCCCAAAACTTTGTGTCCCGCGGCCACTCCCGAATACACGGTGGCGCAAAACGCCGCCTGAAAACTGGGGTTGCCCGCGGCGGATAAGGCTTCTCGCACCGCAGTAACTCCCATTTGGGTCACCGTGCGGTCGAAGCGACCGAACGGGTGGAGGCCTACTCCCGCTATTGCAACCGGATT
The DNA here is from genome assembly GCA_038904515.1 of Acidimicrobiia bacterium. Classification (GTDB taxonomy): domain Bacteria; phylum Actinomycetota; class Acidimicrobiia; order IMCC26256; family PALSA-555; genus SHUY01. The sequence continues at coordinate 35,893 of JBCKKA010000002.1, forward strand.
ACTCACGATGCTTCCGTGCTAAAGGCGTAGGTAATTACCGCTTCATCGTTTTCGTCGGTTCCCAGTGGATGCGCAACTAGATGAACGGGAGTTCCGTATTCGATAACTTTGGCCGGAGCAATAAGAGTGATAATTCGTAATCCGTGAGCAAGTTCGACCACACCAAAACCGTAAGGAACTGCGCCAATGTAACCCGGCGGCGCATTATTAACAACGGTCGATAACCAAACCGTGCCCCGATCTTCGAGGTCAATAATTTTCTGGTCATCCGAACCGCAGACGGAGCAAGTTTCTGCGGCCGGAAATTGCCGGTTTTCGCACTCGCCACATCGCGAACCCAACAAAACTATGCTGCCGTCGGAATTAAGTCGGAACAGTCCGTCGTGAATCATGCGCGCGGTCATAACACTCCTCGCGCGGTCAGGTCGTCAAGCTCGTCATCGCTCAGCCCGAGGAGATCGTGCAAGACGCTGCGGGTATGTTCACCAAGTTTGGGCGCGCCGCAGGGAATAACCGGATCGGCACCCATTACGCGCGGATGAGGCGCTTGTTGCTGCACTCGACCGAGAACCGGATCGTCAATACCGATCAGATCGTGCCGAGCTTTGATGTGGGGGTCGGCAAAAATGTCGGCGGCAGTTGCCGCGGTGGCCACCGGAACATCTTGAGCGACACAACGAGTTTCTATCTCCGCGGCTGAAAGCGATCGGGTCCAGTCGGCAACGAGATCATTTATCTCTTTATGATTCTCGACTCGGTTAGCTAAACGCGCGAATCGTTCGTCAGTTATTAATTCGGGCCGTTCCATCGCTTGGGCTAGGCGAGCAAAGTTAACGTCGGATCCCGCGACTATGCACACATATTTGCCGTCAGCCGTGGGGTAGTTATCGAGTGGGGCCGAATTGGCGAGTTGGTTTCCTTCTCGATTGCGTATCGTGCCCAACTTGTCGTAGGCCACCAAAGTCCATTCGAGTACGCGCAACGATGATCCGTACAGGCTGGCATCAATAACCACGCCCTTATCACCGCGCGTGTCGCGCCCGTAAAGAGCGGCCGTGGCCGCGTGGGCGCAGAAAATTCCGGTCAAATAATCTGAAATAGTCACGCCAACTCGTACCGGCGGGCGGTCGGGGTAGCCGGTCAAGTTAAGGAGTCCGCCAAAACCAATACCGACACGATCAAGACCCGGTCGACTCGATTTTGGTCCCGTTTGACCGTAGCTACTTATGCGTACGGTGATGAGGCGTTCGTTGAGATCGCTCGGACCGATGTTCCATTTTTCTAGCGTTCCGGGACGAAAATTTTCTACCAATACATCAGCGGTAGCGGCCAATCGTTTGAGCAGTGCCTGCCCGTCGGGAGTACGCAAGTCGATCGTCACGCTCTTGCGGCCGCGGCCTTCGACCGACCAGAACAACGAGTAGTCGTCACCATTTTCGTCGGGCGCAAACGGACCAATCTCACGCATGAAGTCGCCGGTACCCGGTTGTTCAATTTTTATTACTTCGGCGCCCTGTTCGCCCAATAAGCCGGCACAAAACGGTGCCGCAATACGCGTGCCAAGGTCAAGAACCCGGAGTCCCGATAACGGTCCGGTCACGGACAAATTCTCACTCGCCCGACTGTTCGCGCTTGACTGCATCAAGTCCACCTTGTTCGCTAGTGGCTTTTTTGCGATCGCTCATCGCGTTGAGCGCAGTGTCGGTATTGCTAACAAACTGATGAACCATGAAATGGTAACGCCACGCTTCCCGTTGACCCTGAAGGTCAGTGGTGTGGTTGATGGTTTCTTTTATTGCTTGTGCAGTAATCGGCGGCACCAGAGCAATTTGCTGCGCCATCGCCTCGGCTTCATCGGCTAATCGGTCAAGCTCGACCACTCGATTTACTAAACCGAGTTGTTGGGCTTCGGCGGCATCAATAGTGGTCGCGCATAGCAAGAATTCTTTTGCTTTACGGGCGCCCATTTCCCACGGCTCTATTAGTAACTCAACCCCTACTCCTGTCATACGCGCCACCGGATTAGAGAACTGAGCGTTATCGGCGGCCACGATCAAGTCGCACATAGCCGCCAGCATCAGCCCAGCAGCCGCACAAGTTCCTTGTACCGCCGCGATAGTGGGTTTAGGAAAATCGCGGAGTCGTAAACATTTTTCCCAGTACATAACAAACTCGTGGTGCAGTTTGCCTTCAGGGGTGGCGCGCATGCGGGCCCATTCACTGGAGTCGGCCAAGATTTCTTTTAAATCGTGTCCGGCACAGAAATGCTTACCATCAGCCGCGAGAATTACAACTCGAACGGCTTCGTCGTCCGCAATCGAATCGAGCGCGGAATCGAGTTCGTCGATCAAGATTGAGTCCATCGCGTTGGCGGCTTTGGGTCGCGCCAGAGTGATCGTGGCTACGGGACCAGCAACCGCGAGGCGAATAGTGGTGAAATCTTTTGCGACCATAGGTTGAATCTAGCGAAGTGGGCGACTAGCGGGTGCGAGCCGGTTCTTTAGGTAATCCCAGCACTCGTTCGCTAAGGATGTTGCGTTGAATCTCGTTAGTACCAGCCCAGATGGAAGATGCTTGGTAATAAAGCCAAGATCGTTGCCAAGTACCACCGCCGGGGTTTTCGTCGGCCCCGATCCAAAGTGGCGCCGCGGGTCCGAGCACGGCCATAACGGTGTCGTGCATTCGCTTACTCATTTCACTCCAGTAAAGCTTGAGCGCACTACCTTCGGGGCCCGGTGCTTCACCTTTGGCTAAACGCGACAGCGTGCGCCAGTTATGAAGTTGAAATAGTCGCACTTCGACCGCGGCTTGAGCCAGACGAGGACGCAGCCGGGGATCGTCGAACGCACCGTTTTCAACCGCCATCTTTAGCAATTCTTCAATCAATTGAATATGAATTACTAGTTGACGAGGATTTATTCCCCGCTCGTGGGTGAGAGTGGAGTTGGCTACCCGCCAGCCTTCGTTAACCGGACCAATACGCTGTGCATCAGGAATAACTACATCGTTAAAAAATACTTCGTTAAATTCTCGTTCGTCAGTAATTTGGTGCAGCGGACGCACCTCGACTCCAGGCGCGTGCATGTCGACTGCGAAGGTAGTAATGCTTTTATGTTTAGGACCGTCCTTATCAGTACGGGCTAGACACAGTCCCCAGTCGGCGAATTGTGCGTAAGAGGTCCAGACTTTTTGGCCGTTAAGGATCCAGTCGCTTCCATAAGGTTCGGCGCTAGTGCTAATAGCCGCGAGGTCGCTACCAGCACCCGGTTCACTAAACAGTTGGCACCAAAGATGGTCGGCGGGAGGGATCATCGGCAGCCACCGTTGCTTTTGTTCATCGGTGCCATGAGCTAACAGAGTGGGGCCGACGAGGTTGATTCCGATCCGGCCGACGAGTTCGGGCGCGCGTGCTCGCGCCAATTCTTCAGTGACGATGAAATGCTCAACCGGGCCCGCACCGCGTCCGCCGTATTCGACTGGCCACGGCACTCCCACCCAACGTCCTTGGGCTAATTGCGATTGCCAGTTTCGCCCGAAAGCAACTTCTTCTTCGAGAGTCTCAAAGCGGGGCGGCAGTCCGCTACCGTATTCCCACGGCAAGTTTTCTTGCAGCCAAGCGCGAACTTCACTACGAAGTTCGGCTTCAATCGATGACGGCGCCAGATCCACGGCGCGAATCTTAGAGGCGTTGGTCGATGGAAATGTATTTACGTTCGGTCTCACCAATGTAAATCTGGCGCGGCCGACCAATTTTGGTGCGAGGGTTTTCCATCATTTCTTTCCAGTGGGCGATCCAGCCCGGTAAGCGACCCATCGCAAACAGCACGGTGAACATATTGGTAGGGAACCCCATGGCTCGATATATGAATCCCGAATAAAAGTCGACATTGGGGTAGAGGCGATTTTCAATGAAGTAATCGTCGGCGAGAGCAATTTCTTCTAGTTCTTTGGCCATGTCAAGTAATGGATCGTTGCGGTTCATGTCGGCCATTACGTCTTCAGCAACTTTCTTAAGAATCAATGCTCGTGGGTCGTAATTTTTATAGACCCGATGCCCAAATCCGGACAGGAGAAAATCGTTATTTTTATCTTTGGCCATCTTTACATAGCGAGCCAAGTCGCCACCCTCGGCTTGTATTTTTTCTAGCATTTCGATCACGGCTTGGTTAGCACCACCGTGCAGCGGGCCCCAAAGTGCGTTGATGCCGGCCGCAACCGACGCAAACAAGTTGGCATCACTCGAACCTGCAAGCCGCACAGTTGAGGTTGAACAGTTTTGTTCGTGGTCGGCGTGCAAAATTAGCAGGACTTTCATAGCGTGCACCATGGTCGGCGTGGCTACATAATTTTCGGAAGGAACCGCGAACATCATAGTGAGGAAGTTCTCGATGAGATCGAGGCTGTTGTCGGGGTAAAGAAGGGGTTGGCCGATTGAACGTTTGTACGCGTAGGCGGCAATGGTGGGCAGTTTGGCCATCAAACGAATCATGGCCAATTCGAATTGCTCGGGGTCGTGGGGGTTGTTCGAGTCGGGGTAAAAAGTCGATAGGGCGCTTACGACCGAAGCCAGCACTCCCATGGGGTGAGCATCCTTGGGGAAGGCATCGAAAAAACGCCGAGCATCTTCGTGCAAAAGTGTGTGTTTGCGAATGGCATAGCGGTAATCGTCAAGTTCGATTTGGGTAGGAAGGTTTCCGTTAATGAGAAGAAATGAGGTTTCTAAAAATGAGGGCTGGTGCCCAGAAACCAATTCTTCAATAGGAATCCCTCGATAACGCAGAATGCCTTTTTCACCATCAATGAAAGTAATGGCCGATTCGCACGATCCAGTATTTGCAAATCCGTAGTCGAGAGTTATCAGGCCACTTTGCGACCGGAGTTCGGCAATATCGACGGCTTCTTCATTTTCAGTGCCCCGCACGATCGGGAGTTGGATCTCGCGGTCGCCAAAGCGCAGCGTAGCGGTTTCGTTTTCTGCACTCTTCGCCATTACTCGATGGTCTCCTTAATCGCCTTGAGTGTATCACGAGCCCATTATTGGCAGCCAGTCATCGGATACGATTACTCGGAAATGGACTTCGAACTAAGTGACGATCAGATTGCCTTGCGAGACGGAGCACGCGAACTTCTCGATGCAGTCGCTTCTCCCGCGGCGGTGCGGAAAAGTTTTGATGGCGCGGGAGGAACCGACGCGGCGCTTTGGCGAGCGATGGTTGACCAAGGTTGGCCGGCTTTAGCTCAACCGGAATCGAACGGCGGTCTGGGGTTAGGCGTAGTTGAAGTTGCGGTAATGCTCGAAGAGATTGGCCGACACGCAGCCCCCGCTCCGTTCGCGTCGACCGTACTGGTACTCGCGGCGTTAGAACTGATCGATCAATCCGAGTTTCCGTTCGTTGCGGAAATGACTACTTCATTGATTGCGGGAGAGTCCTCGGCTTGCGTAGCTTGGAGTCGCAACCCTGATGCGGTGCGGGCAACCCCTGAGGCCAAGGGGTGGGTTCTAACTGGTCGTCCCGACCCGATCCTTGATGCACCCGGTGCAAGTTTTGCTCTAGTGGTGGCGACCACACCTGATGGGCGGGGCCTGTTCGGAGTAAATCTTGCGGTCGACGAAATTAAGGCCGAACCAGTTATGGACCGCACTCGATCTTTAGGTTGGTTACATCTCGACGCAACTCCCGCGTGGAGGGTTGGTGGCGAAGACGCGGTGATTCGTTTGATAAATATGGGCGCAGTATTTTCGAGCGCAGAAATGCTTGGTGGCGCTACTCGAGTTTTAGACATGGCGGTGGAGTACGCCAAAGATCGAATTCAGTTTGGCCGACCAATCGGAAGTTTTCAGGCAATCAAACACCGTTGCGCCGACATGTTGGTGGATGTTGAAGGAATGCGCTCTAGCACTTACTGGGCTGCGTGGTGCCTCTCCGCCGCCGATCCCGAATCATCAGTAGCCGCGTCGACCGCGAAAATATGGGGTGCCGACGCCTCGAAACGAGTCATGGCGTCCGCGCTGCAAGTGCACGGTGGTATTGGCTTTACTTGGGAGCACGACTTGCACTTCTTTATGAAGCGAGCCCAAGTTGACCAACTGGCCTTTGGCGATGCTTCTTACCACCGCGAACGCCTCGCGAAACTATTACGCGCTCGGGTAGAAAGTGGCGCTCAACTTATTTAGCGACAACTACAAGTGCGTTAGTGCTGCCGCGCGATTTCGCAGTTCTTCTCGATCCGGCTTACCGGCCGCTAATAACGGAAACTCGTCAACTCGCACCACTCGTTCAGGAGTAGTAAATCGAGTGGCACCTGATTTTACAAACCAATCGCGACAGGCATCAAGATCGAACGGCTGGTCAGCGATCACAAACGCGCAGACCCGTTCTCCTAATCGTTGGTCGGGCTCACCAACCACCACCGCGTGTTTAACCGCCGGATGCAACTCAAGTATCCGCTCAACTTCACCGGCAGATATATTTTCACCGCCCCGAATAATTACGTCTTTTATGCGACCCGAGATGGTGAGCCAACCTTCGTCGTCTATTTGCGCGAGATCTCCAGTGCGGAACCAACCCCGCGCGATACTCGCTTTGGTGAGTTCAGCATCGGAGTAACCGGCAAAAAGTTCGGGCCCGCGTATGAGCAATTCGCCAATCGCACCCGCCTCCTGCTGGCGACCCGTTACGGGATCAGTAATCTTCAATTCCGCCGCGCCCACCACTCGCCCGTCGGTATTTGCCGATCGGTCGAAGTCGTCGGTAGATCTACTGGTGGTCACAGTAGGGGCTTCCGTAGAGCCGTAGGTACGCTTCACTTCACAATTGAGCTGTTGACGAGCTTCGACAACAAAGGCAGGGGTAATGCCCGCGCCACCGCATGAAACTAACCGCAGGCTCGCAACCCGTTTAGTGGTGAACTTTTTGGCCGCCATCAACTCTAGGAAAAAAGTTGGTGGTCCAATCATAAAAGAAACATTTTCAGTTTCTATTCGATCAAGGGCAACTTCGGGGTCCCACGCACCCATGATTCCCGACTGCATACCTACTGTTCCAGGAATTAGCACGGCGTTAAGCAACCCAGAAATGTGCGCGAGTGGTGCCGGCATGAGCACGACATCGCGTGGTTCTAAGTCGTGTGCTCTAGCCATGGTTATGGCTTTGGTGGCGAGACCGCGTTGAGTATGCAGGGCCGCCTTGGGCAATCCGGTCGAGCCCGAAGTAAATAAAGCCACCGCAATATCCGCACCTTGCGCCTTTGATTTGGTTATTGGCTGTCCGGAGTTAAGCAGAGCGTCGAAACGCGCGTTAGGCCCGCGCACATCTTCCTTGGCTAAAAACAAACGGGGCGATAGCGTTGCCAACGCGTGATCAACGTGAGCGGTGCCGGCCTGATGATGAATGGGTCCGGCGATGGCGCCTAATCGCCAACAGGCTCGGTACAGAACAATTAACTCCCACGAGTTGGGCGACTGCCAGGCCACTACATCGCCGCGCCGAACGCCGACTTCGTTTAAGCCGCCCGCTAACGCGGCAACCATTGTTTCGAGTTGATCCGCGTTAAGGCTGACACCCGCGTCAGGTTCAAGTACGAGCGGACCTGTTGATTTTGTTTGTCCAGATCGGAAGAGCGCGTCGAGAGTGGGTACATCCCATGCTCCACCCGCGGCGCGGTAATTAGCCGATCCGGGGTGGGAGTAGGTGGCGGAGAGTCGGCGATTAACCAAAGGATTGCTAATTGATTTAGACGGAGTTACTCGGGGCTCGAGTTACGCCAACCAGCACTGGCGGGCGCGGCACCCCGCAGAACTTGCGAGCCAATAAAGTTGCGTTGGATTTCAACCGTTCCTGCGCCTATACACAACCCACGAATATCCCGATAGACCCGCTCCACGGGGTATTCACGCGAATATCCGTACCCACCGAGAAGTTGGATCGATTCATCGCAGACAAACTTGGCCGCGAGATTAGCGGCTGCTTTAGCCATTGCGGTTTCGAGCGCCGGAGGAGTTCCGTGGGGGCCGGCTAAATGAACCGCGCGCAGCATAAGCAATCGAGCGCCTTCCAGTCGGGTTGCCATATCAGCAACTTTCCATTGCAGACCTTGCAATTCGGCGATGGGCTTACCGCCAATTGTTCTTTCGTTCATGTAATTAACTGCATACTCCAATGCTCCTTGCGCCGCGCCCACGCACATAGCCGCGTTTCCACAACGCTCGTGGTTGATATGAGTGATAAGAGTCTTGAAAGTGTCGCTAGTAGCTACATCACCAACACTAAGAATATCTTCGGGTTCGATGCGCACGTCATCAAAAGCAAGTTCGGCTTCACTAGTGCCGCGCAGCCCCATTTTCACATGAGTACCGGCCACGGTAACGCCGTCTGATTTGAGATCGACTAGCACCGCGCCAATACCTTTGGCCCCTTCACTGCCAGGAAAACGACACCACACTAAACAAACTCGAGCGCGATGGCCACCGGTTACATAATTTTTGTAACCGTTAAGTCGGTAACCATCGCCATCTGAAGTAAGACGGGCCCGCATTTGGGTTACCGCCGAACCGGCTTCGGTTTCGCTAATGCCAATGCAAAACAACGCTTCACCCGACGCGGCCATTGGCAGCCACCGTTCTTTCATAGCTTCCGAACCGAGGTGCTGAATCGCCCGCGGGGGACCGTTAAAAGTCAGTTGCGCGAGAATGGCGCTGGATACATCGGCGCGGGCGAGTTCTTCCAATACGATTGCGGCCTCAATATCGCCAAATCCGTGCCCACCGTATTTTTCATCGACGGTGATTCCGAACAAACCGGCTTGGCGTATTGCCTCCCACGACGCTTCCGGAAATTCTTCCGTTTCGTCCCAATGACGAGCTTTTGGAGCGAGATCGCGCGCCGCCACTTCGCGGGCCAAGGTTCGGAGCGCTTGCTGATCTTCGGTCTCGGCAAAAGGATTGTTCACGTCCCGCAGCGTAGTGGCGCACGCGGTAGTGGGTGAACGGGCTAGTCTCACGCCAGTAAATCCAGCAGTAAATCCAGCCAGTAAAGCCAGCCAGTGAAGCCAGCAGTGAAGCCAGCAGTGAAGCCAGTAGTGAAGCCAGTAGCAAAGAAGGTGGGCAACATTATGACTATCGACACCCCGTCCGGTCAGTCGGCGTCGGCGACCGTGGATAATAGCGATGAGGGATTTAAATATAAGGAAGTCGATTTCTTTACCGGTCAGCCCTATGCCCAGTGGGAACAGGCGCGGCGGGAGTGTCCAGTTATAGGAAGTAACCCCGACCAAGAGTCGGGCTCAATGCTTAGTAGCCCGGATCGACGAGCCTTTCAGATAACGCGTTGGGACGATGTTGAACACATCTTGCGTGCGGGTGAAGTGTTTTCTTCTTCTATTAACGCCGAGCACATCGGCCAGTTCATGGGCGAACTAATTCTCGCAATGGATGGTCAAGAACACCGGTCGTATCGCAATCTGGTTTCTCACGCATTTCGAGCATCGCAGTTAGAAAAATGGCGAGAGACTGCCATCGCGCCCGCAATCGATACGTGTCTTGATGAGATTGCCCCGCTTGGTCAAGCCGATCTTGTGCGCGACGTCACCAGTCGTTATCCAGTAAGAGTTATCTGCGCAATTGTTGGAGTACCCATTGAAGACAGCGCTCAGTTCCACGGCTGGGCGGAAAAAATCAATACCGGCCCGCTCAATCCCGAAGCCGGCATGGAAGCCTCGCGCGCGATGCGGGCTTACCTAGAGCCGCTAGTGGAGGCGCGGCGAATTGAAGCTCAGGACGATCTGCTGAGCGATCTAGTTAGTGCAGAAATCGACGGCGCGCGTCTAAGCGACGAAAAAATTTACGGTTTCCTTCGATTGCTACTTCCCGCCGGCGCCGAAACCACATTTCGGGTTATGGGAAACGCGCTTACAGCCTTATTGACGATGCCCGAAGTAATGGCAAAGGTGAATGCCAATCGTGCTTTGCTGCCCGCGCTTATTGAAGAGACTCTGCGGTGGGAAACTTCGGTCACTCAGGTATCGCGCGTGGCTAAAGTCGATACTGAAGTAGCCGGTTGTCCAATTCCTAAGGGTTCCGCGCTAAGTGTTCTCACCGGGTCAGCCAATCACGACGCGTCTCGGTATGAAAATTCCGAGGACTTCGATCTCGACCGGCCCGCGCAAAACCACATGGCGTTTGGTACCGGTCAACACCAATGCTTGGGAATGCACTTAGCCCGACTCGAACTCAGCGTAGGACTCAACGCAATTCTCGACCGCTTGCCTAACTTGCGTCTCGATCCCGATCAACCCGCACCAATTATCGAAGGGCTCGCGTTCCGCGGACCGCGCGCTTTGCCGGTGCTCTTTGATGCTACGAATTAAAACTCGTTAATAACTTATTTAGAGTCCCGCGCCCATCATTGATCGCCACTGTTCAAGATTGGGTATTCGAAAAACGTAGTTATGCGCGCGGGTAGCGCCCATAGTTGCTGACGGTTCGGCCGAGTAGAGATGGCCCGGATACAAAACTGCCGAGTCGGGAACACGCGCGAGTCGCTGAGTCAGACTTTCGTACATCTCGTCGGGATTGGCACTGGGTAAGTCGGTGCGACCACAGCCATCAAGAAAAAGAGTGTCGCCGGCAACTAGACAATCGTTAACTAAAAAACATTGGCTACCAGGGGTATGGCCGGGCGTATGGATAAGGGTGACGGGAATATCGCCAACCATCACTTTGTCGCCACTGTCGTGAACGACCAGATCGGATTCGGATACACCGGTAGTGCGGGTCACCCACTCCACTTCGGCTCGCTGCACATGCACTGGTGCCGCTATTGAAGTCATGCCGGCCAGTTCGCGAATTCCGTCAATGGGATAGCCCATGAGGTCGCCGCCTATATGGTCGGGATGCCAGTGAGTAGCGAGTACGCCAGTGAGGCGCAAGCCTTCGTTATCGATTATCTCCACCAATTCCTGTACGCCGTAAGCAGGATCAACTAACAGCGCTTCGCCGGTTTCGCGGTCACCGATTATGTAGACAAAATTGACCATCTGCTGAGCCACCGGGTTATCGATCGCGAAATCTCTTCCCGAAAGCAACTGGCGAAAGTAGAAGCGGTCGTTCACTGAAATAGCCCTTCGGTAGATTTAGTCTTGGTCAGCATTTTAAGCGGTGGTAACGCGTGAGCGGTACCGTATCCTTTGGTCATGACCAAGAGGATTGAGTATCGCACTTGCCCCTTTTGTGAGGCGACCTGTGGTCTTGAACTCCATCTAGAAGATTCTGAAATAACTTTGGTCCGGGGCGATCGCGACGATGTTTTCAGCAAAGGTTTTCTTTGTCCTAAGAGCATGGATGCATAACCTCGACATTCTTGTCAAAGGCAAAGATCGGTGCACGCTTCAAGTTCATCCCGACGACGCACAAAAAATCGGAGTTGCGCCCGGACAAATAGCGCGGGTCAAGTCGAAAGCAGGAGAACTCGAAGTGGCGGTTGATATCACCGACGCGTTGATGCCGGGAGTAGTGAGCCTGCCCCACGGTTGGGGTCACGGCTCAAACCAAATTCAGATGGGCGTCGCCCGCGAGCGGGCGGGAGTCAACAGCAATATTTTGACCGACAGTTCGTTAGTCGATCCACTATCGGGGAATGCAGTACTTAACGGAATACCGGTCGAGGTTTCGCTAGCTACTTGACGCGACTCCAGTTTCTTTTTCTCGAGCCGCGATAGCCATAGTGCCTATGGTTGAAATGAACTGATCGATATTGCTAGTTTTACCTACCACGATGTCGCGTTGATTCCCACCACCGGGGAATTCGGGCGGCGCAAAAAACTCAAAACCATCAGTTTCAAGTGCGGTGGCAATGCTGGCCGCGCAATCACTAGCGGGCACTAGCGGTCCGGAATAAATCGCAGCATCATTGTCGGGTAGATCCCAGATTTCAGTTTCAATTGGACCCGGAAGTATCAACTTAACTTCCACTCCGGTACCCGCGAGATCAATAGCCAGAGATTCACTCCAGCCGCACAGCGCGAATTTGGATGCACAGTAGGCCGCCTCGTGTGCGATTCCTATTCGGCCTCCCAGCGACGCAACGTTCACAATGCACCCCGATTTACGGGCTAGCCAATGGGGTAGTAGCGCCAGTGTCATACCGACAGGGGAAGCAAAGTTGATTTCCATAACCGAATCAATATCAGCGGGAGTTAAGCGGTCTACTGGTGTGCGTTTAGGGATAGCCGCGTTATTGATCAAGCAATCGAGTCCACCAAAATGTTTCCACGCGTCAAGTGCGATCGATTGGGCTTGGTCGCGATCGCTAAGATCACCCTGCCAAAGTCGCGAATCAGGCGAATACTCACGACATTGTTCGAGTACTTCTTCTAAACGATTCTGTCGCCGCGCCACAATCCCTACCGTTGCACCGCGTTTAGCGAGTAATGGTGCTAATGCCGCGCCAATCCCTGAAGATGCTCCGGTAATAAGAATTTTTGATTCTTTTATCCTCACGGATTCCTCTTTTACCCTTGAATTGGTGACGCTATCATCAGCGCTTATGCATGATGTTGTAGTACTCGGGGCCGGTATGGCGGGAGTTACCGCAGCACGCGAGTGTGTTCGCAATGGTCTCGATGTAGTTGTGCTTGAAGCAACCGATCGAATTGGCGGTCGCATGCTCACCACTCGCGATTTTGCTAATGGTCCAGTTGAGTGTGGAGCCGAATTCGTTCATACGAAGGATGCCGATACTTGGACCGAGATCAAAGCTGGCGATTTCGAAACTCGGGAATGCAATCCCGCTGACGGCTACCTCATGTCGATAGACGGAGTTCGTTCTCCGGAGTTGTATCAAGATCCCACCCTCGGCCAATTGGGAGATCTTTTAGGCGAGTTAGAAAATTTCCAAGGACCCGACATCACTGCCGCCGAACTTTTGGAGCGTAAAGGCCTAACCGGAGTGGGGCGAATCATGGCCGAACAGATGCTTACCATTCATCCCCTCGGCGACCTCGATCAGTTGAGCGTGCAAGGAATACACGACGATCGGGTTGTCGAACTCGAACGGGGTCTCGACTGGAGGCTGGTAGCGGGCTACGACGCGCTACCGACTTGGATTGGTAAAGGTTTGGATATTCGTTACGAAACCTCGGTCGCGGAGATTCGCTGGAGTGAAGACCGCGCCACGGCCGTGAGCCGCGCGGGTGAAGAGTTCGCCGGTCGGTCGGTTATCTGTACTGCTCCGGTCGGCGTATTGAAGGCGGGTGCGATTCGATTTTCTCCCGATTTACCCGCTTCAAAATGGCAGGCGCTCAACGGTTTAGAGATGGGTTCGGTAATGAAGATCCTGTTTCGTTTCCAAGAAAGATTTTGGCCGGCCGACCTAACCATGTTGGGTTGTGATGGACCGGTACGGCTCTACTGGACGCCCCTTTACGGTTGGGGCGACGACGCCACTCCCATTTTAATTGCCTATGTTGGTGGGTATCGCGCCCGAGCACTTTCGGCTCGCACTGAGGCCGATGCGATTAAAACCGCGCTGGACGATCTTGATCGAGTATTTCCTGAAATCAAACCTTCGCAACTCATTGAGGAATCGCGACGAATTGATTGGTGTACTAACGAAAATACGCGTGGAGGATACAGCTTTGTCCGTATCGGTGGAGCGGGATCGCGTGGCGCTCTGGCTGCTCCCGACACCGGGGCATTGTTTTGGGCGGGCGACGGAACTGCGACCGAAACTATTGCCTCGGTAGTGCACGCCGCTTACGCCAGCGGATTGCGAGCGGCCGGCGAAGTTAGCGGTCACCTAGGTTCTTAATCTGGAACTCCCGATCTGGATCAAGTTTATTTAAAGATCGGTAACAGTCTTCGAGTCGTTCATCGCAGCTCTAAATATTCCCTTAGCCATGAGTGAAGTTTCCTCTTGGGCTCGCTGGCGATAAATCTCAGTGTGGGCGCGAGCAACAACGCGAGCCTTGTCATTGGGAGCAGTAGCAACAAATGCCCACTGCACAAGCTGAGCTGCGGTGCGTAGATCGCCGGCTTTAGCCACCGCGAGTGCCCGCTTAGCCAGCGCCTCAGGCCCGCCCGCCATAGTGGCAATTTCAAGGGCCAAAGTTTTATCGCGCGGAGGTTTTAGCCGAGCAGGATTTCCATCAAACCAACCGCCGTACTGGCGCCATAGATTATGCAAAATAAATTCGGGGTCATCATAAACCGGTCGCAAGTAGGGTCGTTCCAGCAGACGGTCAGGGGCGCGCACGGTATGAATTATGTCGTCAAGAGTGGCTCCCGCATTCATCATTATTAAAGTCTCGGTGTGTAGATACTCGAGTAATTCGGCGCTCTCTTCTAAGGCTTGGCGCACCCGATCGGCCCCCATCACCGGCAGACCATGACCCGGCAGTAGCACCTCAGCATTCAGCGCCGCTATTTTTCGCAGGGCGTGCGCCCACTCAATGGGGTAACGCTGAGTTTTTTGAGGATTACCGCAATTGGGCGCGGCCCAAATAAATAAATCTCCTACACAAACCGCGCGCCGTTCTGGAGCCCAAACCCAAGTGTGGTCGTCGGTTTCGCCGCGCGCGTGGTGGAGTTCGAATTGCTCACCACCTACTTCAATAATTAATTCATTTTTATATGTCTCATCGGGATAGCGGTAGTCGTGAGGCCAAACAAAATCGGTTAATCCAAATTGTCGGCGGTTTATTTTCTCGTTGTAACCACCGGTGATTCGATAGCGGTCGAATCGGTCAGTAATGGCTTCGTGAGCAACGACGCGTGGCGCGAGTACTCCCGCGCTGGCGTTATCGGCGTCGTAATACTCCACTCCAAAACAGTGATCTATGTGACCGTGAGTAAACACGGCCGTATTTAGTGGAGCGTCACTCCACCTTCGTACTGAATTGTGTATGAGTTCAGCCATGGCGGTACTGCCGGTGTCTACCAGCACTAATCCGTCTTCGGTAAGCAGAGCATTGACATTGGCAAAGCCGTGTACGAAAAGAGTGGTGTCGTCTATCGATGCGCTGACCCCTGGGTTATCAAACGCGTTGTAACGGGTATCGCCGCGCCAGAGGTCGTCGGCTAACGCGAGCAAGTCCATAACGCCAATAGTGTCAGAGGTGATGAGGATCCGTCGGGAACTCCAAGAAGCGGCTGGGGCACTAGCAAAGGCGGATAAGGCAATGCGACAAACCATTGCCCGCATTGGGCCACCCGATTTTGCTCGAGGAAAGCGGGGCCAAGATCATTTTGCCCATCTCGTGCGAGCGATATGCGGTCAGCAACTTTCCGGTGCGGCGGCCACCACTATCCACGCCCGAATAGTCGCAACGGTAGGCGGCACGATTACTCCCAAAATTATTGCCACGAGTTCACTTGAGCAGTTGCGAGCCGCGGGGCTATCACGGGCCAAAATAAACGCGGTGCACGATTTGGCTGAGCATGTAATTTCGGGAGAGTTGCCACTGGACCGAATTGCCCGTCGCTCCAACTCTGAAGTCATTGATGCATTAACGCAAGTACGAGGAATCGGGCCTTGGACGGCAGAGATGTTCTTGATGTTTCAACTTGGGCGTCTCGATGTGTGGCCGGTTACTGATCTTGGTGTGCGTAAGGGTTACGCGTTCATTCATGGATTAGCAACTGCTCCCGACTCGCGCGCCCTCGAACCCCTTGGCGATCGCTATCGACCGTACCGTTCGGTGGCGGCATGGTACTGCTGGCAAGCGCTCGACTCGCAGTAGTTGCTCTAAGGCCGCAATAAATAAGTCCGACGATCGACCGTCAGTCTAAGGTTTAGTAAAATGTCTCTTCATCAACCCGGTCCCGAAGATATAACCGACGCCTATCTTGATGGTGACCGAATATTCGTTCGCGGTACGGCTGGAGCGGCGTTAAAAAACCGCGCGTTCCGCATCGTTTGGTCGGGTATTTTTGCTTCCAATATCGGCACTTGGATGCAGAATGTTTTGCTCGGTGCTTATGGTTTTGAACTTACTGGGTCAGCTACCTACGTGGGAATTTTATTTTTCTGTCAGTTAGGTCCGTTACTGTTTCTCTCAAATATTGGCGGCGTACTAGCCGATCGGCTCGATCGGCGAGCGTTCTTGCTGATATGCCAAATTCAACAGTTAGTTTTTTCGGTCTTATTAGCCCTACTAGTAGCTTCGGGCGATCCCAGCGAAGTTGTCCTCGCTCTATTTGTGTTAGCTATCGGGTTTGGCAACGCACTAGGAGCGCCGGCCTTAAACGCCATCTTGCCCACGCTGGTGCCGCGAGCCGATCTGGCGGGCGCGGTGGCGTTGCAATCCGTGCAGATGAATCTCTCGCGAGTTATTGGACCTGCCATTGGTGCGGCTATTTATGTTGTCGTCGGACCGGCTCCAGTATTTTTTCTTAACGCTGCGACCTACCTTTTTGCCATAGTGGCATTAGTCGTCGTCCAATATCCTCGTCGTCCAGCCGCGGCTAACCCGCTGGGAGTGTTTAAACAATTAACCGAAGGCTTTCGGGTAGTACATCGTGACCCCGTTTTGCGTCGGGTGCTCGCAATTCTCGTAACTCTGTCGTTTTTCTCGTTGGTATTTGTTGGCTTGATGCCCGCACTCGCGGTCGAGAATCTTGGTATTAAGGCGCGCTCGATTGAATACGGAGTGTTGTACGGAGTATTCGGTCTTGGTGCCACTATCGGTGCGGTCAGTGTAGGAACCCTGTTGGCGCAACGCTCGAAGGCTCGCTTGGTGCGGCCCGGTTTGGTTGCGTTCGCGATTTTATTGGCGATCTTTGCTTTAGTGCGATCACCGCTGGCTGCGTTCATCGTGGTTCCAATTTTGGGTTACGCCTATTTCTTGGTGATCACGTCGTTATCAACGGTGTTGCAAGAACGGGTCGACGATGCTTACCGCGGTCGAGTAATGGCGCTATGGGTCATGGGTTTCGGCGGTACGGTGCCGCTAGGGGTATTGATAGCGGGACCGATAGCACAAGCCACATCTATAACCGCGGTCGTTCTGTTTGGTGCGGCCGTCGCGGCTGGATTGGCGTTGTGGTCGGGACTGGTGAAAGTCGGCGCGCCCGGCTGATGACCGCCAACCCCGACGATTCGCAGTGGTCGTTCCCCGCACCCACTCGGGGAGAAGATTTAGTCGGCGTGGGCGCCGACTTGGCGCCGGCTACTTTGCTTAACGCGTATCGGCACGGACTGTTTCCTATGCGGGTTGCCAAAAACGGCCCATTGGGCTGGTGGTCACCCGACCCGCGTGCGGTGTTACCGCTTACCGATTTTCACCGAGGTCGTTCTTTACGCCGAGCCGAGCGGCGGTTTGGGCTAAGTGTCGACAAAGCGTTTGAAGAAGTGATGCGTAGATGTGCCGACCCTCGTCGCCCTCACGGCTGGATCGACGAAGAATTCATTACTGCTTATGTACGGTTACACGAGATGGGGTTTGCTCACAGCGTCGAGGTGTGGTCTACCGCAGAGGCGCAACCTCACCAACTAGTGGGTGGTATTTATGGAGTCGCGATTGGGGGTCTTTTTGCGGGCGAATCGATGTTTTCTCTCGCTAGTGGTGCCTCGAAAGTTGCTTTGGCAGCACTCGTAGACCGTTTACGCACTGGTGGAGGAAAACTCTTTGATGTCCAGTGGCTAACTCCGCACCTAGCATCTTTAGGAGTCATCGAGATAAGCAGATCAGAATATTCGACCGCACTAAAAGCCGCGGTAAAACGCCCACAGCTTCGACTAGCTGACTAGTTCCTCTTGGTTGACCGCATCAAACAGCGCGTATTCAACTTCGGTGTCGGGCGCATCTTCATAATCAATTACACCAATTTCGGTGAAACGATCGCGCAGCCAACCGTCGCCGGCATCGAGTAGACCGAGTTTTTTACAATTGGGAACAATCTTCGAAAATAAGGCAGCCTGAAATGGGTTAGTACCAGTTGATTGAAAAGCCATAAACATTTCAGTAACTGTTTTTCGGCTGATTCCGCATTTCTCCCAAACGGTATGCATCATCAACCGGTCGCGCATGCGCAGAGCCGACTCAAAAGCAAACTCTTGGCGTTCTTTTATCTCGTTGTTGTCAAGACCCTGATAAAACTCTTGTAGAGATAGCACGCCAAAAGCGACATGGCGGGCTTCATCGCTCATGACGTAGCGCAGCAGTGACTTCAATAACGGTTCAGTCGTAATTGCGTGCATCATTCCAAATGCGGCCAGCGCTAGTCCTTCGATCATGATCTGCATACCCATATAGGTCATGTCCCAGCGGCTATCGAGCAAGATATCGTCAATTAGTAGTTGCAAGTTGGCGTTGACGGGATAGTGACCATCAAGTTTGGTATCAAGATAGCGAGCAAACACCTCGACATGACGAGCTTCGTCGACCACCTGAGTAGCGGCGTAATACTTTGCGTCGATCCACGGAGTGGTATTAACGATTTTGGCAGTACAGAGCAGTGCGCCTTGCTCGCCGTGAAGAAATTGGCTCATGCGCCAATTGAAAGCTTCGGTAGCAAAGACTTCCCATTCTTTATCACTCCATAATTTGAGTGGTGAATTAGGCATCGCGGTAAAACTGTCTCGCATACCTTGGAATGCCACTTGCATTTCGCGGGCAACTTTTTCTATATCTACTTCAATCGACCAGTCGAGGTCGGTCGATACATTCCACTGCGAAGTCTTAGCGCGTTCGTAGAGCTTTGATAGTCCTGGTCGGGTGCGCTCGTAGTCCCAAGTGAAAACGGTGTCGCCGCCTATGGGAGTGGAGTATTCGTCAGTGCCAAAATCTATAGCGTCATCAGCCAAAATCGAGGCAATGCTGTTGACATCAGCTCGACCAAGTGCTTCGAATTTATCCATTTTCAAATCCTTTAAGCGTTCTGGTTCAAGACTCTAATTGCACATTACCTTAACGATCAGTTTCAGAGTAATCTCATCAGCAAGAATACTCAAGTATATTCTGAAACAAGAAAACTCGCAGACAGGAATCTCATGACCAGTACCGAACTCGACCTAGAGGCTATGCGTACTGAAGTACGGGAGTGGATAACCAAGTCGTGGGATCCCGAATTGACGGTGGCACAGTGGTGGCAAATCCTCAGTGACGGTCGATGGGCGGTTCCGACATGGCCGGAAGAAACCTTGGGCCGGGGTTATCCCTTTGCTGCGGCCCGAGTGATAGCGGAAGAATTGAAGGCCGCGGATGCGGTGGGTGCGCCGGCCGGATTAGGAATGTTGTTAGCTGGGCCGACTATTTACACTCACGGCACGCCTGAGCAAAAAAGTCGTTACCTCGTACCGATCGTCAACGGGCAAGAAGCCTGGTGCCAGTTATTCAGCGAACCGAGCGCGGGTTCTGACCTCGCAAGTTTGCAAACCAAAGCGGTACGCGACGGCGATGAATGGATTATTACGGGACAAAAAGTTTGGACATCCGGGGGCGCGGTAGCCGATCTCGGAATGTTGTTGGCCCGCACCGACTCCGATGCGCCGAAACACAAAGGCATCAGCTATTTCGCGTTTTCTATGGATCAACCAGGAGTCGAGGTGCGACCGTTACGAGAAATGACCGGGCGCGCGTTATTTAGCGAAGTATTTATTGACGGGGCGCGTGTTTCCAACGATGCCCTAATCGGTGGGCTCAATAACGGCTGGGCGGTTGCCAACACGACTTTGGCTTTCGAACGGTCAGGGCTCGGCGGCGGAGGTAGTGGCGCGGGGGGAGCGGCGTTCCCTGGTCCTAAAACTGGAGTTCTCAATACTCGAGTGGGAGATTTAATCAATGGGCGGGGTCGTTCAGTGCAACCGAGCGCGTTTGGCGGATCGTTCGATTTGTTTTGCAACTTGGCCGAAAAAGTCGGTCGCGCTAATGATCCCACTATTCGTCAGCATTTGGCTGAGCTCTATACGCTCAACGAGATTGGACGGTACACCTCGCTACGAATCAAAGCGGTCCGATCGAGCGGTAAAGGCATTAATGCGGCGGGCAATCTCGCAAAGTTGTTAATGAGCCGCATCACTCGACTAAGTCGCGACCTTGGTCCCGAGATTCTTGGCGCGGAAGCTATGTTGACCGGCGAATCGACCATTGGCGGCGGGGTTATTCAAGAGATGACACTGTTTGCTCCGGCTCCGTCTATCTACGGTGGGAGTGACGAAATCCAAAAAAATATTATCGGCGAACGAGGCCTGGGCCTACCCAAAGAGCCTTTTGTGGCGGTCAATGGTCGGGGCGAACCCTTGAATACTTGATTCCGAGTTGTGCTTTTAAAGTCACCAAGAAAAGCTCCGCCTCGAAGCCACTCCATAAGAAGAGCGACATTGTTCGTCTTCAAGCCTTAACGAATAAAAAATGCGCAGATAGGCTGTCCTAGTAGCCGCCAGTTAAGCGGTGAAAGTCCGCTAAATACGCGCGGAGGCTAGATTATATTTATTCGATCTTGATTTTGGGTAGGAGGCGGTCAAGAGTCTTAGGAAACCACCAGTTGCTTTTACCGAGGATCTCCATTACCGCCGGCACCAAAACCATGCGCACCAGAGTTGAGTCGAGAGCTACCGCCACCGCCAAGCCCAAGCCAAACATTTTGATTAATGGTGTGGGGTTAAATACGAACGCCAAAAATACCGTAATCATGATTAGCGCGGCTGAGGTAATCACGCGCGCAGTTTTGGAAACGCCCGCCACTATCGCTGCACGGGTGTCATTTTTCTGATCGTATTCTTCGCGTATTCGGGTAAGTAAAAATACTTGGTAGTCCATAGACAGCCCGAACAGCACCGCGAACATCATCATCGGTACAAAAGAAACAATCGGGATAGTGGTTTGTAATCCAATGAGATTTATTCCCCATCCCCATTGGAATACGGCCACAGTTATTCCGTAAGCCGCGCCTACTGACAGAAGGTTCATAACCGCCGCGGTAGCGGGTATGACGATTGATCTGAAGACCATCATCAGCAGTAGGAAACTCAAGAACACTACGGCGAGAATAAAGAACGGTAGGCGGCTCGCTACTCGGTCCCCGATATCGATGAAAGTTGCGGTAGCTCCACCGACGTACGCCTTAGCATCGCTGCCTTTAAGCGCGTTGGGGACTACTGAGGACCGTAAATTACGAACCAAGTTGGTAGTGGCCGCCGAATCGGGTTGAGCAGCCGGTATAACGGTGACAATAGCGGTGTTGTCGGCGGGATTAATACTCCCGCTCTGGGCCGACGGTGGGAACACGCCCGCTATGCCGGGCGTATTTTTCAGATCTTGAAGTAGGTTCGGCGGAATCGCGCCGCCGTTGGGGTAAGTGACAACGATCAACAACGGGCCGTTAAATCCGTTACCAAAACCTTTAGCGATGGTGTCGAAGGCGATGCGATTAGTAGTACCGGGAGGCTGAGTGCCATCGTCGGGTTGGCCGTAACGAATAGATAAAAATGGTACCGCCAAGGTTAGAAGAATAAGTAAAACCGCCACTCCGTAGGGCCACGGATGCCGGGCTACGTGGATGGCCCAATTCTCCCAAAATGTCGGCTTACCGTCGGTCACCTTTTCTTGGCGATGGAAAATTTTGGGAACCTTGCCGCGGTCAATACGATCCCCGAGTGCACCCAGCAAAGCGGGAATCAGAGTAAGGGCCGCGATCATCATAATGAAAACCACAAATGCAGTAGTGAAGCCGAGCATCGAAACGTAAGGAATTCCCGCGATGACGAGCCCAGTGATGGCGATTACGACGGTAAGACCGGCAAAGAGCACTGCTTGTCCTGCGGTGCTTACCGCGCGACCGATTGAATCTTCAATCGTCATCCCCGCGGCGCGACATTCGCGATGACGAGTGACGATAAATAGTGAGTAATCGATTCCAACGCCAAGACCAATCATCATGGCCAACATCGGCGCAACCGACCCCACATCGATAAACGCCGAGAGCACGGAAATGCTAGTTATTCCAAAAGCAAGACCGAATATCGCAGTAATAATCGGTAGGCCGGCGGCTACGACCGCGCCAAAGGCGAATATCAAAATGACAATCGAAAGCAGGAGCCCGATTAGATCGGCCGGCGAGTTGGGCGGACTGACGGCGTAGTCAGTGAGTTGACCACCAAAATTCACATTAAGACCGGCGGCTTTGGCGGGTGCGGTGGCTTTTACTAGTTGGGCATAACCCGATTTTCCTACTTGCGAGATAGATCCGGAATACTGAACGTTAAGAAGTTCAATACTGGGATCGAGCGGCGAGGGTGTCGGCACGACGCTTGTCACGCGGGGAAGCTTCTCAATGTTGGCTACGGTTTCTTCGATAGCGGTGGCGGCAGTAGGGGAGCTGACCGAGCCATTAGGCGCAACAACTACCACTGAAGCGCCCACTCCAGACTGGGCGGGAAACCGCTTTACCAGCAGGTCTATTGCCGTTTGCGATTCGGTTCCCGGAATCGTGAAAGCATCAAGATAAGCACCACCAACTGAAGTTTTAATAACTGCTAGGAGGATTACGGCCAGAATCCATACCGCGATCACCGCACGGTGATGTCGAGCGGCTCCGCGCCCAACGCGTTCCAGAAGCATTCGCTTTAAACTACTCCAATATCGGCGGCGATTGTGCAACCATGAGGATGTGGAAAGCCCGCCGTGGTCTCTAGTCGATTGCCCGCCCGACGCTCGACGAGTGGTGCGAAACCGAAAAGTTCGGCTCGGCGATGTCGGGTCATCGGGATATTTACGCCTCGATGCGCTCGCGCGGTATTTACAAGATGTGGCTGCTGATGATGTCGACGAAGCGGGTATTGAGGGAGCTTGGGTATTGCGGCGTACGGCGGTTGTGGTCAAAGCGAGCCCAAAATTTTCTGACGAAGTCGAAATGGCGACCTTTTGTTCGGGAACGGGGTCGCGTGTGGCCGAACGACGAACCACCCTTAGTGTGGCGGGTATTCCATTTATCGAGGCGGTTGGGCTTTGGGTGTTTATTGACCGTGACGGTCGCCCCGCAGAACTAGAGAATCGGTTCTTTGATGTTTACGGAGTCAGTGCGCAAGAACGCAAAGTGCGAGGACGACTGCGATTACCCCGCCCCTCGTCTGAGCTGGTGGCCCGCCCTTGGATAACGCGGGCCAGCGATTTCGATGTGCTGGGTCATATGAATAACGCGCTGGCCTGGGTGATGATCAAAGATGCCCAACACCGCATGGTCCCGAAGGCCCAGATCGCCAGTGCTTTGCTTGAATATCGTGTACCAATAGATCCCACTACCGAAATCGGAGTGGTTAGTGAACTAAACGATGACCATCTCGCGGTATGGATTACCGGTGGCTCAGAGACTTTCGTTGCTGCTCGGCTCGACCTCAATTCGCCGGCGCAGGGCTAGGGCCGCGTCCCGATAGCGTTAACGCGAATGACTAACGACAGCCCTACTCCTAAAAATGCGCTCAGTTCCAACCAGTCGCCTGATAATTCTTTAAGCGCGGTGGGATCATTGAGCATCGTGGTGCCGATGTGGAATGAAGAAGAAAGTTTTCATCCGTGCACTTCCGCGATGCTCGCCGAACTCACTGTCCTTGCAAATAGTGGGCTTATAACTCAGGGTCAGTTAGTAATAGTTGACGACGCTTCTACCGATTCCACTCCGAGTCTTTGCGACGCGTTAGCGACAAGCGATAGTCGTGTGCATGTAGTTCATCATCCCGAGAACACCGGTCTGGGCGGGGCAGTGCGATCGGGAATACTGGCCGCCGATGGCGATCGAGTTCTTTACACTGATGCCGACCTGCCCTTCGATCTAAATGAGATCGGTCGCTTAGTAAGGCTGGCCGCGGCCTACGAGGCGGGAATAGTTTCGGCGTATCGCTTTGAGCGCAAGGCTGAAGGATTTAGACGCATGATCTATTCGTCTATCTACAACGGGTTAGTTCGCGTCATGTTAGGAATAAGAGTGCGCGATGTTAACTTCGCCTGTAAGTTGATTAGCAGAAATGTTTTGCGCGATATCACAATTAAAAGTGAAGGGTCGTTTATCGACGCGGAGATTTTAGCCCGAGCCGAACGCAGTGGATACGGAATTATTCAAGTCGGACTCGATTTTTTTCCTCGCACAGTCGGGCTTTCCACTCTTTCTTCTCTGCGCACAATTAGAAAAATTTTACGAGAGATGTTCGGTCAATTTCGAGAAATTCGTCGCATTAAGCCAGTGACTACTAATAAAAAATGATAACGGCCAAGCGATTGCTAGTCGTCAATGCCGACGACTTTGGCTTAACCGAAGGTACCAACCGGGCAATTATTCGCACTATCAACTCCGGTGTAGTTACGAGTACATCGGTCTTGCCTAACGGCGCCGCCTTTTTGACGGGCGTGCGCGAGTTGCGAAATATTGCGGTGGGAATTGGTGTGCACTTGACTATGGTCGGTAGCGGTGCTCCGATTTTGAGTGCAACCGAGATCCCGTCGTTAGTTGACAAGCACGGCAAGTTTGCCAAGGCGTGGCCGACCGTGACCCGCCGAGCGGCGTTACGGCTCATTAATCCCGACGACTTGCGTCGAGAGTTCGCGGCTCAGATTGCGTTATTGCGCGACTCGGGTCTAGCTCTGACTCATCTTGATACTCATCAAAATGTTCATCTTTGGCCCACGATCGGAAAAGTGGTTACCGATCTGGCCGTGGCTGAAAACATCGATTTCGTCCGGATTCCCCGAACTCGAAGAATTACCCCACTTTCACTCGGAGTTGACTATCTGTCGAAGCGGTTAGCGCGCCGCCTGGTGCGAGCAGGAAGAACACTTACCGATATTTCGGCTGGTTTCGATGAAGCAGGTGCTCTCGAAATCGACTGTCTTAAAAAAGTCATCGGTCGGTTGGGCAATTCGTCGGCTCAACAAGCAGACATCGTTTGTCACCCCGGTGAGGCCGACGATCCCGATCTCGGCGCTTACTCGTGGGGATTTCGTTGGGCCGAAGAGACTGCCGCGCTAACCACACCGACTATCAGGCAGCAAATTGTCAACGCGGGGTTCACTCTGGGCACCTACCGTGATCTGGTGGGGACGGTAAGCAGATCGTGACGACTTCAGTAGCCGAGCGTCCGGAACGCGTCGATCGCGTTGTCGTCGGTCGTGCCGCGCTGGCTTACTTGGCAATCGCTCTGGTATTAACCGCGCTAACGGTATTGGCTAATTCATATTCGGGTGGCGATGCCGGTTTAAAAAGCATTATCGACCGTTTAGGGCTGGCGGGAGGCTGGTGCCGTTTCGATTGCGGATGGTATGTCGGTATTGCCGAGCAAGGTTATTTTTATAACCTCGGCTATCAATCGAGTGTGGCGTTTTTCCCTGGTTATCCCATGGCGGCTCGTGGGCTCGGAAATATTATTGGCGATATTCCGCTAGCGGTAATCATCACGAGTTGGCTATCGGGATTTGGTGCTGCTATCGCTTACGCGGCTTGGTGCACGGGGCGACTTGACCGACGGGTAGCAACATGGTCGGTAGCGGTTTTATTGCTCTATCCCTACGGGTTTTATTTGTTCGGTGCGGGTTACGGCGACGGTTTATTTCTCGCATTAGCGGTTAGCGCATTTTTATTACTCGAGCGGGATCACTTATTCCTCGCGGCGACTGCGGGCGCTTTAGCCGGCGCCACTCGTTCTATCGGAATTGTAATTTTCGTAAGCATGGTTTTAGTGATAATCGACCGACGGGGTGGTATGCCCATGCGTGCGCCCGATTCGGGTTGGTTGGCCAAACTTGGCCTGCCCGCGTCGGTGTCGTTGAAAGTCTTACGCGGGCGTGATGCGATTTTGTTTATTGCTTTGCTCGGTCCTATTGGCTGGTCATTATTTCTAAATAATAGATTTGGTGACGGGTTTGCTTATGTAACCGTGCAAGAAGCATGGAAGCAAAAAGAGGGTCCCCGGACTTGGCTGAAGTTTGATTTATTCCGCGAGATTGCCAATGGGCAGGATATTTATTACGTAGGCGGCCGGCTTATTCCGGCTGTGCTGCTAGTCGTGCTGTTGGCCCTACTGCCGCTGGTAGCCAAAAAATTAGGACCCAGTTACGCGGCGTACAGCGCCGCGGCGGTTCTGTTGCCTGCATTGGGTAGTAAAGATTTTCATAGCATGGGTCGTTACGCTATCGCCGCGTTTCCGATATTCGCCGTCGTCGGCATCGAGCTGTCAGCCCGCCCCCGCTGGGGCCGATTGGTTTTAGTGCTGGGCGCGATATTCTTATGTGCCGGAGCCTTCGGATTTGCGCGAGGTTGGTACTTGGCGTGACCGGATACTGTTACTAATTGTCTGACATCAAATAATGGGAGCGAAATAACGGGAGCGGCAAATGAGTGAAATCAGTGAGCTGGACGCGCCGCCGGTAGCCCGCGACTTTTCGGGTCGCGCGGCAATGATAACGGGAGCGGGATCCGGTTTAGGTCAAGCCGCGGCGATGCTTTTGGCGAATCGAGGGGCAAATGTTTTGGTCGCCGACATCAACGCAGTAGGCGGGCAAGCCACGGTCGACCTTTGTCGCGCGGCGGGTGTTGATGCCTTCTTTATGCCGACCGATGTCACTCAAGAAGCCGATGTGGCCGCGGCCGTCGTGGCGGTGGTTGATCGTTGGGGAAGCCTTGACCTCGCGATTAATAATGCTGGCACCACGGGTCCGTCGAAGCCCACCGCGGAGTACACCCTCAAAGAGTGGAACCAGGTAGTGGCGCTTAATCTCACTTCAGTATTTATTGGTCTCAAACACCAAATCCCACCGATGGTTGCCCAAGGACGGGGCGCGATCGTTAACACTTCGTCCGGTGCCGGCTTAATGGGTTTCGCGGGGCTGCCGGCTTATGTTGCTACTAAACATGCGGTACTAGGTATCACTAAAGCCGCCGCGCTCGAATACATAAAAGCCGGTGTGCGCATAAACGCAGTGTGCCCTGGGAGCACCCGCACGCCGATGCTCGAAAGTTGGATGGGCGGCAATCCCGCTATCGAAGCGGCCATGGCTAACTCGGCTCCGATTGGTCGGTTGGCCGCTCCGGTGGAAATCGCCGAAGCAATGGTCTGGTTACTTTCCGACGCCGCTTCGTTCATGGTCGGTCACGCATTAGCCGTCGATGGCGGCGCGGTAATTATGTAACTTGCGCGCCACTGCGGTTAGTGTTTTGCTTTATGGCGATTTATGCATTGGGCAAGTTTGAGCCAAAAATCCATCCGGATGCGTTCGTTCATCCCGACGCGACTGTGATCGGCAATGTTGAGATTGGTTCTGAGTCGAGTATCTGGCCTCAAGCAGTGCTGCGAGGTGACATTGGTAAAATTATTATCGGCGCCCGTACCTCGATCCAAGACGGTTCGGTTATTCACTGCACCGCGGCCCATCCCACCATTGTCGGCAACGAATGCGTGGTGGGCCACCTCGCCCACCTTGAGAGTTGCACCATAGAAGATCTGGCTTTAGTTGGGACTGGTTCGATCGTGCTCCACCGTTCTATTGTGCGTACCGGCGCGTTGGTCGGTGCCGGCGCGGTAGTTCCTAACGATATGGAAGTTCCGAGCGGCGCGATGGCGTTGGGCGTGCCGGCCAAGATTCGCCCTGATTCGGTCGTCGACGGAGTAATTGCCATGATGGCGGCCGCCTACGTCGAAAACGGTAAACGATTTCTAGCGGAGTTGCGCCGCCTCGGCTGAGACTTAAGTGACTTCGGGCCCGAGTTCGCGTCGGTATTTGTCGGGCTCGATAAAAATTACACAGGTACTAGTAACCGGGGCTCGGATGCTCACTTCCTCGAGCTCGGTCAGCAGCCCTCGCGGGTTTGCAGTGATCCGCTAGAGTCAAGCAACACCCGCTATCGACGCGGTCACGCAATAGCCCGAGCCCTTACAAGACCCGAGGCAGGTCATTCGGGGCTACAGCAAGAAGGAGATCGAGAAAAATGCAGCCGTCTCGGCTTGTGGTGCTTGCCGCTGGGGTTGGTTCGCGCCTCGAGTCCAAGGTGGGTGCGAAACCTTTGGTGCGGGTCGGGGGTATAACACTCCTGGAACGGTCAATCGTCGCGGCGCACGAGGCCGGCTTCGACGACGTCGTCGTCGTCACGGGCCACGAACACGAACGTGTCGCCCGGGAGGCCTTCGACGTGAGCCGTCGCCGAGGGCTGCGCGTTGCCGTCGTCCATAACGCGCGCTATCGGGAGGGCAACGGACTCTCCGTCCTCGTCGCGAAGGACGTCGTCGGCGACGCACCGTTCGCGCTGGTGATGGCCGATCACGTCTTCACGTCGGCACTGCTGCGCCGACTCCGGGCGACGTCGGTGCGACCGGGCGAGGTCGTCGTCGCCGTGGACCGCTCGCTCGGACGGGCCGCCGGTGTCGACCCGGCCGACGCGATGAAGGTTCTACTCACCGGCGACCGCGTCGACGCCATCGGCAAGATGCTGCCCACCTACGACGCGTTCGACGTGGGCGCCTTCGTCTGTAGCACGGCGGTGTTCGACGCGGTCGAAGAAGCCGCGGCATGCGGCGACACCGCGTTCGCGGGTGCCGTGCAAGTGCTCGCCAGCCTCGGCACGGCACGCGCGCTGCCTCTCAAGGACGACGAATGGTGGTTTGATGTCGACACTCCGACCGACTGTCGCCGCGGCAGCCGGTTTCTGTTCCGAAGTACCGGTAAGGCGCTCGACGGCGCCGTGGCGACGCGCTTGAACCGAGCGGTTTCGCAGCGTTTCGTGACCCCGGTGCTGCTCGGCGTCTTCCCCTCGATCACCCCGAACCAGGTCACGATTGTCGCGTTCGCCGTAGCGTTCGCCGCCGCGGCGGCCCTGGCCGCCCACGCCCCGCTGGTAGCCGCGGTCCTCATCATGGCGGCAAGCGTGCTCGACGGCAGCGACGGCGAGATCGCCCGCCTCGCGCACCGCTCGTCGCGCTTCGGCGCGTTCTTCGACGCGGTCCTCGACCGGGCTGCGGACGGTCTACTCTTTATCGGCGCGGCCATCTACCTCGCGACCTCGGGTGACCTCGCCGGCCCTCTTGGGTCGGCCCAGGTGCCGGTCGTGATAGCCGTCGCCGGCCTGGCACTTGTCGGGCACCTGCTCGTCAGCTACACCACGGCCAAGGCCGCCGTCGACCTGGGCCACAGGTACCACGGCACCATCCTCGCGGGTGGCCGCGGGCGCGACCTGCGACTGCTGATCCTGACGCTCGGCGCCTTGGGCGCGGCAGTGGATGCCAACTCGCTGCTGGCCGCGCTCGCCGTCGTGGCTGTCCTGTGCGCGGGGATCGTGAGCGTGCGGCTGCGGGCGTCCTGGTGGGCGGACGGACCCGGCGCGCACTACATGGGGGTGCGTGCCGTGGCGTTGGACTTCGACGGTACGGTGGCCGACTCCATGGGGACGCTCGCTAAGCTCGCGGCCGAGCTGCTCTCGCTTGAGCTCGGCATGTCGCGCGACGAAGCCACGAGCCGCTACCTCGCGACCGCGGGCGACGACTTCCGGACCCAACTCGACGTCATCGCGTACGGCCACCCGCGCCTCGACGAGATCTCCGTCGGTTTCGAAGCCGCCAAAGAAGGACTCATGGGAGGCTGCCGACCGTTCGCGGACGCGGGAGCGGCCATCGACCGCCTCGGGCGCGCCGAGGTCCCCGCCCTCATCTGCAGTAGCACACGCGCTGAGCTCGTCCAGGAGTTTTGCCGGCGCCACGCGCTGACCCCGCGCGCGGCTGCGGTCGACGGCTGGCGACCGGACCATCCCAAGGTGGTGCAGCTCCGGGCCTGGGCGGTCGCGATCGGCGTCGCGCCCAACGACGTCCTGTTCGTCGGCGACGCGCGGCGCGACGCGGCGATCGCCCGGGCCGCGGGGGTCCGCTTCGTCGGGCTCTCTCGTCCCGGCCACCCGGACGCGTTCGCCGGGAGCGGCGTCCCCGTGGTGACGTCGCTCGCCGACCTCGCCCGGCTCGTCGCGCGCGCCCGCCGCTCGCCAGTGACCGTCAGGATCCCGGCCGGCGCGCTCGGCCCGTCCGCGCCCAAGCCGTCAATAACCCTGGCGACCGCGCCGATCGAGGTGGCCGACCTCGTTGGCCCGCACCAGCCGGCGCAGGCCGTCGAGGACGCGTACCGTCGTGATGGAGCAGTTGGCGACCTCGACGTGTCGGTAGATCTCGGGTCCCGTTCGAAGCGCCCAGGCGACCGCGGCCCGCACCACGGCATCGTGGGTGTACACGACGACCGCGCCGGAGGCCGCTGAGCTACTGGCGAGCTCGTCCAGCGCCGCGGCGACCCGAGCGTTCAGTTCGCGCAGCGTCTCTCGACCCTCGAGCGCCAGGGTGTGCGGCTCGTTCCGCCATCGGCGCCACTCCTCGGGCCATCGTTCGCCGATCTCGTCCTCCGTGAGCCCCTCCCACGGGCCCACCCGCAGTTCGCCGACGCGGTCGTCGAGGCGCGGCTCGATACCGATCCGATTCGCCAAGGGACCGGCCGTCTGCAGTACCCGGCGCAGCGGGCTCGACACGATCGCCGTCACGTCCTCGCCCGCCAGCGCTTCGGCCACGGCCTCCGCGTCGCGGCGACCAACGGGCTCCACACCCTCGTCGAGCCAGCCCATTACCCGCCGCTGCACGTTCCACGCGGTGCGGCCATGGCGAACTAAGTGAACGACTTGCACCCGGTGAGCCTGCTGCATCAGCCCCGCTTGGTGCAACTCGGGACATCCGGCCAGGATCTTTTTCCGCGCAACTGATTAGCTTCGTTACGAGCCGTACGGAGCGATAGACCTTCCCGCACTATTGCTACGCCGAGCACTATGAACGCCACGGTTGGATCGGAAAGTGGGTGAGGGTCATTAAGTTTTCCGGTAAAGTAACTAGCCAATCCCTATCGCCATTACGGGATTAGCATCAACCGATTTTTTACTAGGAATTCGATCGGGCCCGTAGTGTAAGTAGCCGTCGGCGCCAAGTTGCGCAGGCGGTGCGACTCGCACTCGCTCTATCGCTAACGCTGATTGCAGTTCTTGGGCGCGATCGGTGCCCAGAAATTCGGTTACAAGATCAAGCAATAAGCGAGCAAAAGATGGTCCGTGGTAACTGAGTTCGGGTTGTGACAACAACGCCCAGTGGCCTAATTCGTGGAGTACAACGTTTTTGGATCGATATTTACGGGGCAGAGTGATGGTTGCTTCCGGATGTTCGGCTTCCGCGGGGCGAAAAAATGCACTCCGAGCACCGTTGCCGGGGCGCAACTTAGGAAAGTCGGCCACGGTGTGATGGGGAAAACGGATGGCCCACCACAGACTTCCCGCGACTTGTTCGCCAAACTTCTCGCACGCCAGCAGCCCAGGGAGCGGACTAACCGATATTCGCATTTCGGCTCGATAGAGCCGAGACTTTTGCGTATCGCGCGGCGGTCTAATCATGAAGTCAGGTATGAAATCTAGGTATGAAATCTGGGTTATGAAATCCGAATTATAAAATCTAGGTATGAAGTCTGGGTTAGTGGGGAAGCCGCATTGGATTTTCGGTAGAAATTCCCGCCGGGGGTTTTTGGGGGTGAGCGGCTTTCGATTTCATAATTCCTTGAGTGTCGCGTAAATCAGCCATACCTACATTGTTGCCGGTGTATGCGGCCGGTTGACGGAGCATCCATAAGATCCCTTCGGCGGCTACTTCGGGGGGTTCCCAGTTGGAATGGTCGAGGTCGGGCGCGTTGGCCAGAAAACCTTCTGACGCCACCGGTATATCGATGCGAAAAGTATTTACGGCCACGTTAAAACTTTGGAGTTGGGCGGCACAATCAACCGTGAAGTGTTCTAGAGCGATTTTAGAGGCTCCGTAACTCATGAGTCCGGGGAAATAATTAAGCGCGGCAAGTGATGAAACATTAATAATCGACCCGAGGCGCCGCGCTTTCATTCCGGAAGCAACTTCTTGCATAGCCAACAACGGTGCTCTCAGATTTACTGCAAAAGTCAGATCATTGCGCGCCATAGGGAGGTCGAGGTCGCCGGGAAAAGTGATAGCCGCGTTATTGATCAAGATATCTACCCGACCGTAAGTGGCAATGGTGGTAGCAACCATGGCAATCACCTCGGCGTCAACGGCCAGATTGGTGGGCACAGCAATCGCTTCGCCCCCTTCGGAACGGATCTGATCCACGGTCAAGTCGAGCGTTCCCGGCGTGGACTGGGGGTTGGCATCCGTCGACCGCGCCGCGCACGCCACCTTCACCCCCGCGGCACCGAGCGCACGCGCGGTAGCAGCACCTACTCCTCGGCTCGCGCCGGTGACTATGGCTATCGTTTCTTCTAGTTCCATGGCTATGAATCTAGATCATGAAAGTAGCCTCGGATGATGAAAGTAGCCTCGGTAAACATCGATTGGCGTAATTGACAGAAGCGGAATTTTTAACGTGCTGCGAAGAGGAATAGGGAGACTGGCCTGGTGGGCCTGGTCGCGGGTTGGCAATTGGGCAGCAATTGGCCCGCGTTCGTCCAAAGCGCGCGCTTTTCGCGAGTTCGGTGATGGCAGCGCGATCTGTTTTCCAGTAGTGGCGCTATTTGGTGAGCGTTATATTCGAGTGGGTACCGGAACGATCGTTGGCCCTTACTCAAGTTTGTCGGCGGGAGTTGCGCCCGACCACATTCTTGATGTTGAAACGGTAGTTAGCATTGGCGATCGCTGTTTAATCGGTAAAGGCAGCGGCATCGTCGGTCATCAATCGGTAGTAATAGGGAACGACGTATTTACTGGTCACAATGTTTACATAACCGACGCGAACCACGGTTATATTGATATTGAGCAATCAATTGGTAAACAGTTTTCTCCACCCGATCCGGTCACCATTGGTGATGGAAGCTGGTTAGGTCACGGTGCGATTGTTCTTCCCGGATCAAACATTGGAAAACATGTAGTAATTGGCGCGGGTGCAGTTGTAACTGGCGATATTCCTGATTTCAGCGTGGCGGTAGGAAATCCTGCTCAAGTGGTTCGGCGTTATTTTCCTGACCAAGGGTGGGTAAAAGTAGATTCGGTTTAAGTTGCGGCGATAAACGCCGCTACCACCTCGGCCGAAAGTTTGCTGGTGCATCCGCCGTTGATTATGGAACCGATAGGAAATTCTTCCGATTCTTGTGAGAATTTTTGCCACGCCATAATTGCATCGCCAGGAGGCTTGTCACCCGTGGGCAAAAAAGTATTGGCAGCAATAACGCGGGCAAACAGATCCGGCTCATCACCAACGACCCGAACTTCGAGGACAAGCTGATCGACGTGGTCGGTTTGTACATGAACCCCCCCCCGACAACGCGATCGTGCTCTCCTTCGACGAGAAGTCACAGATCTCGGCGTTGGATCGCCCGCAGCCGAGCCTGCCGATGCAATAGGGCCGTCCCGGGACGGTGACCCATGACTACAAACGCAACGGCACCACGACGCTGTTCGCCGCACTTAACGTGGCCACCGGTGAGGTGATCGGCCAGTGCTTCTCCCGTCATCGCCACGAGGAGTTCCTCGTGTTCTTGAAGCTGATCGACCGTGAGGTCCCCAAGGGCACAGACATCCACATCGTCTTGGACAATTACGCCACCCACAAGCACGACAATGTGCGCAAGTGGCTCGACAAGCACAAGCGCTTCCACCTGCACTTCACGCCGACAAGCTCTTCGTGGTCGAACCTGGTCGAACGCTGGTTCCGGGACATCACCACCAAACGCATACGCCGCGGTCGAGTAGCGCTTGAAACAGTCCGTCAATCGCGCGTTATTTGAATGTCATCCCACTAGAGTCTTTGGCATGGCGGAGTTGGCGAGCGGTGCGTACGAGACTGCGGTCGAGCGGTCCTCGCTCATCGGGATGGATGGGGCGGAGGTGGCGCTGATCCACGCGGTGCC
>JBCKKA010000003.1:0-59683 GCA_038904515.1 Acidimicrobiia bacterium
CCAAGTGGGGTATCAACGGTACCGAGCGAACCGGAAAATCCTAAGGGTTCGGGCAACGCTCTAGCGTGTATTTAGTTTTAGAGCTCGGTCTTATCGGTCCAGAGAGCCCGTTCGTCGCCCATAGGGTCTAGGAGCAGCGGCCGGTCCACATCGAACTGCTGAGTTGCTCGTCGTTCAAGGTCGTAAGCGTCCCAACCGGGATTGCCGGTGCGAGCAAATGCGATCCACGCTGCGTGCATGGCGTCGGCAATGTCTTGACGCTCCGGTCCGTCGCCAGTCATCACGCTAAGGCCGGGACGATCAAGGGCGTCCCACATAAACGGCAATTCAAGCGCGTGGCAACTTCGCAACGCCCCGCCAAAGGCCGGAGTAGCCCAAGTGAACAGATACATAAATACCGGCCGATCTTGCGCCACTTCGGCTTCGGCTAGCCGAATAGCCGGAATACGGAACACTCGGTCGGTGGCGATGGCAGTGTAGAGATCGGCCACCGATGTATCGGGGCGATTGACGCGGTAGGTGGCAAGAGCCGCCTCGGTTTCTTCGCCAAATTCTGAGCGCATAACCGCAATAACTGCGTCGTGATCCATCTCACCAATGCCGAGATCGAATACATGAAACAGCGTCATTTCGTCGGCGGTCGTTCCCACCATCACCGGAACATCGCCAGTTTTACCCGCGGCAATGGCGGCTAGTGGTGGTTCGGGTAACACAGTTCCGTCAACCACCGGCATAAACGGCATGCCCGTGCGGCCGCTGTGGGCCAAAATATCTTTCTGCGCTTCAAGGATGGCTTCTACTGGAGCCGCTTCGAGTTCGGCCACCGTGGTGATGCCGGCATCGGCGAGCACTTTGCGGGCAGTAGTCGTGGCGGCTTCGCGACTTAGCGTAAAACTGGCCGATCCCGACTGCACAATGACCCGATGAAACAGTCCTTGTGCTTGCGGAGTGCCGAGCAAAGTTCCTGCGCTCATGGCCCCCGCCGACTCGCCGAAGATTGTCACCTGATTGGGGTCGCCACCGAAGTTAGCAATGTTGTCGCGTACCCATTCGAGGGCAGCAATTTGGTCAAGAATTCCCGCGTTACCCGAACCGGCAAATTCTTCACCGAAAATATCGTCGAGACACAAAAAGCCGAATGCACCCAAGCGATAGTTGATGGTTACCACTACGACATCACCGTGTTGGGCAAAGCGCGTGCCGTCGTAAATTGGAGTTGAGCCAGCACCGTTGACGAACGCGCCGCCGTGGATCCAGAACATTACCGGACGGAGCGCGTCGTCGAGCCCTGGGCTAAAAATATTAAGAGTTAAGCACTCCGCTTCATCAAACTCAGGTGCCGGTGCACCGAGCGATTGCTCAAGAATCGATTCGAGTTGCGGGGCGACGGGGCTGGGTTTAGTCGCCGGCCGCACTTGCTCAAAAGTTTCGACCGGCCCGGGAGCGCGGAACCGATATTTTCCTACTGGCGGCGCGGCGAACGGAATGCCAAAAAATTGATAGATGTCTTCGCGAACTAAGCCGCTTACTTTTCCGGCGGTGGTGTCGACGATAGGTTCGATGGTGTCGGCGGCGGCCATAGCGTCCTCCTGAGGGTTCGCGGTTTCTAACAACGCTAGTGGTGCACGCGCTAGCGGCGCAGATGCCCGACTAGCCCCGATGCTCTTACGGCCGGAGTATTGATTGCCGTCACGAGAGCGGCGGAAGAAGCCACCACGCTCACTTGAGTGCGGGCTCGAGTGAGGCCGGTATAGAGCAACTCTCGGCTGAGAACCCGAGCGGGCGCCTCGGGCAGGCACACCACCACCCGATCGAATTCAGACCCTTGGGTCTTGTGGATGGTGCTGGCCCACCAAGTTTTATGTTCCCCGACTTGCGAAGGGCTTAG
Source organism: Acidimicrobiia bacterium (assembly GCA_038904515.1). Lineage (GTDB taxonomy): Bacteria > Actinomycetota > Acidimicrobiia > IMCC26256 > PALSA-555 > SHUY01. The sequence continues at coordinate 1,889 of JBCKKA010000003.1, forward strand.
CCGCCGCCAGCCGTCGTTAGTTTCGAATACCACTTTTAATTCACTCGCAGAAGAGTCTTCGCTAGAGATGTCGTTTACTACTAGGCCAGTATCGCCATTAAATAAATTATTGAGATAGTCGTTAACGGTAATCATTATTGGGCGACCCGCGTACCACGCTTGGCCAGCATCGCAATCGGGTATTTGTTTTAGCAATTCAATTTGTATTTTTTCGGTCCAGTAGTTGACGCCAAACTTTCCGTAGCGAGTTGCGCACACCACATTGTGTTCTACACTTTCACGCATTGCGTCATCGATATTTCCGGCGCGCGCTTCGGTAACAACTTTTAGCGCCGCGGCGACCGCTTCGTCTTCAACTTTTTGAGCCGCATTATTATCGGTTGGATCTATCCAAGCAACATCGGTCCGTCCTTCACTTAACAGCGCGAGCACGGCATCGGTTTCACCAAGACGTACCAAATCGGCGAGTTCGGCGATGCCGGAACCCGCTTCGAAGCGATAGTTGCGCGTGAGTTTTACCGTACGAGCTCCGAGATCGCTGGCGGCCGCAATTGAGCTGGGGTCGGTCGGGCTGGGGTCGGTCGGGCTGGTCGTGGCCGCAGCAACGATGTCGCCCAGTACCGCACCGGCTTCTACGCTGGCGAGTTGGTCAGGATCGCCCACCAGAACGATTGATGAGTGGGGAGAGAGTGCGTCGAATAATTGCGTCATGAGAGCCAAATTCACCATTGATGCTTCGTCAACCACGATCAAGTCGCAGGGCAACGGATTGGCCGCATTAAAGCTTGCCGAGTGTTGAGGGGTGATACTCAAGAGCCGGTGCAAGGTGGTGGCTTTGATCTGAGCCAACCGCCCACGAGCGGTTGAAGCAGTGGGCAAGGCTTCCATTTCTTGATGAATAGCTTCGGTCATACGGGCGGCGGCTTTTCCGGTGGGCGCGGCGAGCGCAATCGCACTGGGCCGATCACCATCGAGCGCGATACGGGCGGCGAGAAGTCGGGCGATGGTGTGAGTTTTTCCGGTACCGGGTCCGCCCGCGATAACGGTGAAGTTTCCGGCGAGCGCGCGGCGCGCGGCGTCGCGCTGAAGATCGGGTGGCACGGTCTCGGCTCCGTAGATGGAGGTTAGGACCGCTTCAATTTTGCCCGCTTCAATTTTGCCGGTATCAATTTTGCCGGCATCAACTTGTTTATCGGTGGTTGTGCCGGCACGAGTTAGTACTGCCGCGGCGAGTCGCAACTCGTAGTCGTAGTAGCGATCCAGATAGAGCCGTTCGCCGTCGAATATCAGCGGCACGATAATTTCACCGGGTTGAGAATCTATCACCTCGCCTGCTGTCACTACTCGCACTGCCGGACTGGCAGTTAACGAGGCTCGCCATTCGTCGGGGCTGGGCCACGCAAGTTTTTTAGTTCCGTCGGTGACCTCAACACCAACATCGGCGTTATCGATCATCACGCACACATGGCCTTCGCGAGTGGTGCGCACTGCTAACGCCGCGCCTAATACAACATTCTTATCTTTGATATTCATAAGCCGAGCAATCGCCGCGGCCGCGTGTACATCAATCGGTTCGAATATTCCTGCGTTAACAAAACCTTCGAGATGTTTCACCGCGGCAGGGACGGCAATATCTATGGTCATCGCGACCTCTTGCTCGCGGTGGTCAGATTGCCGGCCAGCAGATCGCTGGTTGCTACTACTAACTCGGATGGCAACGGCCACGAGAACACCCCGTTAGGCTCGCCGTCGGTAATCGGAGTTTGAGGGCCCGTCATACCCCGTACAAACAAGTAAGCCACCCCTCCCAGACTTTCTTTGGGGTCGTAGTCGCGTATCCGAGAGCGCAAGTAGCGGTGCAGCGCCACCGAATACAACAGTGCTTGGAGGGGGTAGTGATGGTTGGCCATCTCCACCGCTAACCGACTGGGTTCGTAATCGCGGGCGAGCATTGGTTGTCCGGGCTCGCTTAGACCGTTGGTCTTGTAGTCGCTAACGACATACTTCTTTGTCGTGCCGCTCCCAGATATTCGAAATACCGTGTCAATCGAACCAGTTAAATGACCAACTAAATCAACATTAAATAATCCGGTACTAAGTTTTTCGGCCCATGGTCGCAACGGATCGTCGGCGTCCATATGTGCCAATATCAAATTACCCAAGTCGCGATCGGTTGCTGGGTTATCGCCATCGCCCAGCCGGAGTTCGAACGCGACTTCCGCAAGACAATCGGTCTTTTTGATATCGGCCAGAGTTTTATTTTCGAGCTGCGGTCCGAGCGGACTTTGCATTGCCGCGAGCAGGCCGGCAACGAGCGCTTTTTTGTCAATTTCTTCTTCGACACCACGCAGATTTTTATCGACGCGTTTTCGTAACTCGTCTTCAACATCAGCCGCGGCAAAATCGAGATCGTCGAGAACTTTATGCACCAGCGTTCCGAAAGTGGCTCCTTTCGGAAGCGCACCCAGGGGAAGGTCGGTAGCAGGTGCTCCGGCGGATATTCCCTCTAGTCGGTTTGCGTCGCGATCGTTGAGATCAACACTTACTCGGGGTTCGTCGGCGGCCCCTTGATCGCCTAAAGAATCGTCAGTAGCCATCGGCGCGCCAAACGCTCCGTGCCGGTCGCGGCTGCTGATCTTGCTAAACGACCACCGTTCTTTGGTTATTTCTAATTCACGATTAAAAATCGCCGCCGCTAATTCGGGCAGCACGGGCGCGGCGAGGGGGTCTATCCACTTATCGCGCGGGCGTTCCGCTACTCCGGGAGCAACGACCGACAACGCGCCTCCGCTCGCCTCAACCCGAGGGGCAAGGGAAGCCATGATCTCTTTGTCATGATTTAAAAGATTGGTTTCGTTAGGAAAGATCAACGGTTTCAGTGTCGATCTTTTCCAGTTTTGAGTGGGCGACCACCAAGCGATACCCAAATGTTTTGCCCGAGTTAACGCCACGTAGCCCAAGCGAGCGTTTGCTCCCGCCTGTTCGGCTTTGGCGAGATCCATTCGCCCCTTGGCCATACTTTTGCTCGGCCATTCGCATTTATTAGCAACATCAAATGTGCGCACCTTGGTATCCGGATCGACATAGATGCATTCATCTCGACTAACTGATAAGCGGCCACGCCAGAGCGTGGGTGCGAGCACTACGGGAAACTCCAATCCCTTAGCGCCGTGGATAGTCATAATCTGTACCGCTTCGGCTTCGGACTCGATTCTCCGAGCAAAAACATCGTCGTCGCTTCGATTGCCTTGGTTTTCTTCACTCAGAGTCGTGAGTACTCGACGTAATTGGGCTGCGGTTATTCCGTCGCGGGGTGACGACTGTTGGAGCAGCTCAGTGATGTGTTCAAGGTCGGTTAAGTGGCGGTCACCGAGGTTTTGTTCTAGCAACCGTTGTTCCACTTTGCTGTCGCGCCAAACCTGCCCACAAAATTCGGTGACGCTGTGGTTGGCCAGCGTGGTCTCCCAGAGTTGAAGTTTCTGTTGAACTTCCGCTAGTTGTTCATCGTTAGTGGCCGCGACTTCGGCCGCACTCCAACCAAAAAACCAAGTAAGGGCTACCGCCCGAGCTCGAGTGGGGTCGGACGGGTCGAGCAGCGCGGCTAATAATTCCTGCCACTGCTCACTCGCTTCCGATTCGAGCACATTGGCTCCCTTAGCCACTACGGCGGGAACCCCACTTTCGATTAAGGCTTTTTGAATTTTTTGTGCTTCTTTGTTTGTGTTTACCAGTACGGCAATATCAGCCGGTCGCAGTGGTCGGTACGCGCCTTCTCCGTGGTCACGATCAGGGATTTCGGCTTCGTTGAGTAGTTGGTGAGTTTGAACTACTAGGTCGGCGGTAATAATTTTTTCGGCGTAGTCAGTAGAAACCGATCCGTTTTTCATTCGCTTGGAGTCGTCAATTTTTTCGCTGGCCATTATCCGTATTTCGACACCAGGTTGATCGGTACCTTTAGTGCGAATCCGAGTTGACCGATGGTCGGGTGCGGGTGAAACCGGTACGTATTTAATGCGGCCATCGCCAAAGTCGGCTTGACCGAGTAGGGCGTTCAAGCCATCAAGGACAACTCCGTCGGAGCGCCAATTGACACTGAGATTGCGATGTTCGGTGCCCGCGATATTGATGGCGGCGAGATAGGTGTGGATGTCGGCTCCGCGGAATCCGTAGATCGCCTGTTTAGGATCGCCCACCATGACCAGCGCAGTATTGGGTGCGGCTTCAGAAAAAATGCTGCTAAAAATCTCCCACTGCACGGGGTCGGTATCTTGAAATTCATCAATCAGCGCCACTCGATAACGCTCACGTAGACTCTCGCCGGTAAGGGGATCGTTGGCGATTGCGTCTCGTAGTTGTACCAACACGTCGTCAAACGAAAGTGTTCCTGCGGCTTGTTTGCGCGCCGCGATTTCGGCGGTCGCACGGTCAACGAGCAGTCGCCACTTAAGTGCAGTTTCGGTTTCGTATGTGGCCGCCTCACCGCTAGCCGCGTTTTCGATGCGGGGTTCTAATTCAATGCCGCGGTTACCGATAACTTTTTGTACCAGTTTTATTAGCGCGCCTTCGTCGGGCAGTCGATTTAGCGCGATTCCGCCGGTGGTAGACGCAATAATCAAACAGTCGGCCACCACTTGTTTGACTAGATCGTCAGCATCCTCGGCTAAAACCGCATCGATATTTTCGGTGCTGGTAATACCGATTTGGGTGAGAGTCTGAGTAACGAATCCGTGGATAGTGGTGATAATCGCAGTGTCAAAAGCTTCGAGGGCAGTTTTAAGCCGTGATCGGTATTGCTCCCGCCGTGATTCATTATTTTCAATTTCGTTCGCCCAGGCTTCGAAAACTTCGTCATCGTTTGCCGCCGCCCGCAGCGAACTTTCATCGTCTAAGGCCAGTACCGCATCTAAAATTCGACTGCGGACTCGGTCGCGTAAATCGGCCGCCGCGGCCCGCGTGAAAGTGACTATGAGCATTTGGTCGATGCGGATACCGTTTTCCGCAATTTGCCGTAAGGCCAAGTTGGCGAGCGCGTAGGTTTTCCCAGTGCCGGCGCTGGCTTCAATCGCGTAGCGACCCTGCGGTAGGGGGCCAACCGCCTCATGGCTTTGCCCAGTAGTCATTTTTTTGTCCTAGTTTTGGCGAGAGTCACTGGTGCGATACTCGGTTTGGCGGCACAGAATTCGTTTACTGCATTCCAGAGGTACCGCGCGTAATGCTCAGCCCGACTACTGGTGGGATTGTATTTTAAGCCATCGGGGTCGTAGCCGCGCACGGGTAGGGCATAAATACCAGACCATTCGAGATCGGCGAATACTTTTTTGTGGACGGTGTCATCGCCCTCTTGGTAACCGCGAAAACCGTCACTCCAATCTTTATTCGCGTCAATGCGCTCGCCGGCGGCCATTTTTTGCGAAAGCTTAAATAGCGGAATCGGTTCACGAGTCGCGCGACGGAAACAATCAACGATTACGGCTAAGCCTTCAAGTGCTTGCTGCTCGCGTTCGGCGGGCGTCGTACTGACGACATTTAACTCAAGCAAATCAGGGGGGAGATCCTTTTTTTCTCCTCGGCGTAAGCAAACCGAACGCCAATCGGTAGCGGGGTCGAGTGCAGTTAATAACATCAAATCGAGCGCCGCGTGAAGGTGTTGAACGGCATTAGCCCGCTTAAATTCAACCGCTAGCGATCCGGGCTCGGCCCCAAGGTCCACCGCACCCACCAATCGAGTTCCGTCGGGCAGGATTAAATCAATTGACTGGCGGTCGGTACTAGTGGGGTCGATGCCGGCATCAGCAATGATGGTCATGAATTGCTTAACTTCTGCTTCTAAAGCCACGATTGCGGCATCGCCGTACGGACCGGGTGGCAGCGTCCCTTTGGATCGCTCAACTCGCTTCCAAATATCGACGGCATTTTCGTTACTGCTGCTGATTAGTAATCGTTTACCCACGATTGCTTTTTCAAGATTACCGAGCGTGGTGGCGAACTCGTCGTCCGGCACTTCGTTTTCGTAAGCCAGCCGCACTTGGAGACCTTGTTTAAAAAACCATTTAACGGGATGGCGTAAGAACTCGCGTAAATCGGTAAGCGAAATAGTGGCCGCGTCGGCCGCGTCGGCTTCGATTGGCGCGGATAAATACTCTGACTCTGCTTGACGACTTTCATCATCAGTCGAGCCGATTTGGTAATTCGTTCGCGCTCGTGCCCCTTCGCGGGCTTGTAAATCAAAACTCCACGCGCGTTCAACGCCAAGTTGGTGGGGATAAAAATTGACCGCACTAGTCTTTTGGCGAGGGTGAGTGATCTCGATATGAGACCAAGCGTTCACCTGCTCGGCGTCGGCCAGAGTGGAGTTGATCGTGTCGCGCAGTTCGGCCATCACGACCGCATCAGGAATTTTTTGGTTAGTGCGCAGATCGTGACCTTCGCGAGTGATAATTAAACGCTCGCGAGTGCTGAGCACGGCTTCCAGCAAACTCTGACGAGCATCGGCTCGGCTGTCGCGATCGCCGACTTGCGGTGTACGAGCGCTGATGTCGTCGCTCCGTGGGGTTACTTTGCTTAGAGATCCTTCATCGAGTCCCAGAATGGCCACTACCCGAAACGGAACTCCTTGTAGCGGCGTAAGCGACGAAACGGTTATTGCGCCCCGATAAAAATCGGGGCGGCTGGTCGTGCCTTCGAGTAGCGGTTTCAACAGTTGGTTAATGTCGGCGAGTTCGAGGGGAGTAGTGCTTTCGGGCGCGTCATCGCCATGACCAACTACTGCGGTAGTTGAAATTTTTTCAAGTTCGCCCCGCAGCCAGTCGAGATCGTTTTGTTCGCGCTCGCGGGGATCGGTAAAGAACTGAGTGGCGGCTTGGGATAATTCTTCGCACCATTCGCGCGCCGAGTGGCCAGTGCCGGCAAAATCGGCCAAGCGACTTAACCGCTCAAAGGCATCGGCTATCCGCCCGACAGTTTCGGGTGCGTCGCCACCGCCGGCGCAGGGCGCTACTTCACCGGGACCGAGTCCGAGTTCGGTGCTGCGCACAACTACTCCCAACAAAAGTTGATCAAGACCAGATCGCCAAGTGTTGGTTGTGATTGAAGTAGGTATGTTCCATTGTTTACGGGCTTTGACATCGCGGCCCCAACGCACATTAGTTTTATCAACCCAGGTTTCGAGACTAGAAAAATCGCGATCACTCAAGCCAAAGCGGTTACGCACCAAGTCGAGGCCTAAAAATTCAGTCACTGCTGACGCGCTAAACCGGCTGCCAATTAAATCGATTAGCGCGCCCAACGCGTTGAGCACAGGATAAATCTCGCGTTGAGAACGGTCGGCGATTTGCACCGTCAATCGGGGGCCATCGGATTCTCGGGCAACTTTTTCGCCGAGCGTGGCAAAAGTTGCTTCGATCAAAGCGGCGTAGTCGTTTAGCGCCGGGCACACGATCAAGATGTCGTCCTGCGAAAGAGTGGGGTCTTCGGATAACGCGTGCAGCAATGCGTCGTGCAGCACCTCGACTTGTCGCGTCTTGCCGTGACATCCGTGAATCCGTATCGAACGGTCGGTACTCGCGAGGGTGAAATTATTTTGCGGTTCGGTGTCGGCCCGCACATCGTATTGAATTTGGGCCAACAGGGTGGCGGGGTTGGTCGCCGTCGGACTATCCGATTTATACCGCGCACTTTCTCCGGTAGCTCGGGCCAGCAATACTGCGCGCTCGCGAGCGGGTTGGCTCCACGAACGCAAAAGAGGATGGGTGACGACAGTTAGCGAAGTGTCATCACTCCGGTCCCCGTGCGGTTTGCCCTGCGAAAGTTTTTGCACGGCATCGAGCGCCGTAAATGACGGCTCAAGTAGATAGAGATAAACATCTCGCTTAACGCTTAGAGCATCGGCCATTTCTAGAAACAGCTCACCGCCAGGTAGTCCGGTTACGCCAAAAAGCGAAAGTCGTTGGGGGAGTTTGGGCTTGACTTCGCCGGTTCGCAATTTTTCGATCAACTCGGGCATACGCTCGGGCGCACTATTTTGGCCAACTATTTCACGGGTGGCTCGCCATAAGGCCGGCTGCCACTTCATTACGTCAGCTAGCGACGCACCGCGGTCATCAACATCGTGTGCTTCCATCCACGCGCGCATCATGGCGGGACGGTGGTTGGCGTAGTGATCGAATAAGTCGGCGATGTAGCGCGCCCGTCCATAAATACTGGCGCCGTTAGCCACTTTGCTTAGAGGCTTTATCAACGGATCTTTGCTTTCACTAATTGCTGCGAGCACCGCCCAAGTAAGGCGGTCAACCGACCACGGATCCTCTTCGGCGTTTTCAAAGGGCGCATCGGAGTCGGCGGCCAGTAGCGCGGTTCTTAACGACCCGGGATAGGTGAACTTAATGTTGGCCACCACGCCATCGTTGGCGCTCTTACTGCTCGCGCCGAGTGTGCGAGCGAGCTCAAGTTGCAGCCAACGCTTAACGCCCGCGGCGGGAACCGCGATCCATTCTTCGACGAACTCGTCTTCGAGCGGATCGGCAAGAGTTTTACTTAGTGCTTGAGCGAGAAGGCCCATTCGCTCAGAGTGGCGCAAATAAAGCATTAGGAAAATTACATTAGTAGCCACCTGGGACATTGACTCCGGGGCTTACGATTTTGGTTCGCAATTGGCTCAACTTATTCTGGCGGCAATTTTTTTATCCGCCAGCCTTGCCTAAACGATTCCTGACGACTCTCGACCGGTCCACACGCTTCAAGTACAAACTCGGCGGTACTCCAGTGATAAATCGCGTCCTGACCGAAGTGGTAACCCATATCGTTAACCGCTTGGTCCGGGGCGTTAAGAATAAGTACCCCCTGCTCTCGGGCGGCCGCGTTCGGATTGCCGCCGATCGCCTCGACAAATTCCCAACCGGCCAACTCAACTGCGGTTAGCAACTGAGTGTGTTGGGCCAAGTTCGTTGCCGCCGCCACGACTGGTCCGCCCGGGTTGTAAGCAGTGACAAAACTAACGGAAGTCGCGAAAGGAAATTCGCCGACGGTGGCACCACTCGGATCGGGTTCAATGTAGTGAGTAATGCCCGGTCGGGGCGAATAGGTAAAGCCGACACTTTGGTACTGCGCCCAATCACTGGGATCAATGTTGGGCATAAATAGAGATTAGAGATTTATTAAGCCCGGCCGCTTAGGGTTTCCCACCAAAGTTGGCCGCTTTTCTTTTCGCATTGGGACCCACCACAATCAACTTAGCCCTTGCTCTGCTCATTCCAACGTAGGCTAAATTTTTATCAACACTTTTCGTCTCTACCGGCAACGCCAGTATCACTACTGCTTGATCAAGACCTTTAAATCTCCTGATTGTTTCAATAGTAACGCCAAACTTCTCTTTTTCTCGTAAAACTTCAGCGAGATTACTGTTGCCGGTCAGAATTGCTATTTGGTCAGCTTCAATTTTTTTGTTAACAATCAAGTCGTTGAGGCACTCTTCTATTTGTTGAACAGTTTCGTCATCAGTTGTTGTACTAATCCATTCGGGCTCGGAACCCTCAATGCCGCTACTCGGAGTCAGTTCTGAATCGAAAACTTTCTGCACTTTTCGGGCAATAGCATGAGAATTTCTCCAAGATTCATTCAGTAGATACGGCTGTTCTTCGGGAAACGGATTAATCCATTCCTCAACATCAAACCTCTGCTGAGGGTCGAGAAATAAAAAAATAGGACTCTCTTCTAAGTCTTCCAAGAGACATTGCAGACCGACAATCCAATTTTTACGGAAATCTTGAGCCTCGTCAATAACTAAAGCATCATAAGATCGACTCAATTTACTGGCCGCCTCGGCGATTAGGTCGCTGATGCCATTTTGAAGAAACTCTTCGCTCCGCGCATCACCACCCGCAAACTCGCTCTGATCGATTTTGGCTTCCTTGGCAATTTTGGTGCCAAAACTGTGAAAGTTATTAGCAGTTATATTTTCGTCATCACTAAATATTTTTTCTAGTTCAATACCAAGAAGCCGGTTGAAGCATAAAAGAAGCACTCGCTTGCCTTGCGCAGACTGCCGCGAAGCGTACTCCCTCGCAATAATAGTTTTTCCGCTTCCGGCAACACCTTGTATAACCGCGCGCTTTTGTTGACTTAGAATATCGAGAATTTTGTATTGTTGTTCTGATAAATCTAAAATTTCTCCATCAATTTGGTTGATTGATTGTTTTTCATTAATTTTACCGCGATAAAATTTTACTAGTTCATCTTCAATATTTTTGATATCTTGATCCGAGAAATTGCTTTTTGATGCAAAATTTTTGGTTATCTCGTTAACTCGTTCACCTATTTTATCTATTTCATTACAGTCAATAATTATTTCTCTTTTCGCGTCTGGCCCCAGATCATCTTCAACTTCAACATCAGTAAAAATTACTGCGGTGCCAAAAGCAATATGGGGAAGCGACGGAATCTTATTTTTTAGAAACTTTGTTATAGAATGTGATGCCGATCTGACCTGTTCGAAAGGGTCGGGTCGTTTCTCCCACCCGTTTTCAGTCTTGAAAAACCACCCGTCGTCTCGCTTATCGAATTCAGATCCTTTAACTTCGATAAAAAGCAGCCCGACTTTTGGGTTGAGCAAAATAAAATCGGCTTCTCCGTCCCGCCGTTTCTCTCCTTCGGTGTTCAGGTAGTTAATCCGTGAGAAAACCGTCCAAGTATCCGGCAGCTTTTTGAGTTCGTTCCAGCAGCGGGTTTCTGAACGAGGTGCACCTGCCACCAAACGCTTGGGTACCATCCGAGCCATGGATGAGAATAATAGGAGGTTTTTACGGTTAGTGAAACCTTCGCTTGGTCAATTAAGCCCGACCGCGGCGAGCTTCTTGCACCAAGTCGTCGTGGATGGTGTTTCCGAGCGCTACGGGCAGGGTGGCAATACCGCCGTGCCTTTCCATTTCTTTGGCGATTATCCGGGCCTCTTCGATAATGGCCAGTAAAAGATCCTGCTGATTCTCAACACCATCGACTTGATCGAGATAGCGGTTGGCCGCGTTGGCTAACCGACCAACGAACTCGTGTTTGTTATGACCACCGACATAATCGGTAAAGACTTCCCAGTAGAGCTCAAAGAACAGCCAACTAACCTCAGCGGCCGACGGCGTGATCACCCAACGCGGTTCAGGATAATAACTGTCCCACGGTCCGGGGATAGGTTCGAACAGCACACCTACATCAGCGCCACCCCAAACTTCGTGTACGCCGATATTGTCGGTCTGCACATCTTGGGTAACTTTGTCGAGTTTGGAAAATACTTCTTTCACATTTTTACCTCTACTTTTATTCATTTAGGTTCATTACGGTCTGGACTTCGTTTATGCCCGCTACGAGTGCTCGTACTAGTCGAGCGCGATCTTCAATGGGATATTTTTCTTGGCGAAAAGTGTCAAGAATTTCGATTTGCACCGCACTAACGCCGCGGTTTTGTGCCCACATCGTCATTCGTTCGGGATCCTTGGCGCGCCAACCGGTCTTGTTGCCGCCCAAGTCAACCACCATATTTTCGTCATGAAACGCGTTAGCCAATGTTTCGCCAACCGTTGCGGTGGCGACAAGTTCTAAACCCATTCCTATGACAATGTCTTGCTCGTGCTTAAACCGGTCACCACTTTTTTTGCTGTAAAGACCCATACCGTGCAGATCAATTAGTACGCCGTCTTTTGGTGGTAAACCAACTGCTGCTAGCTCATTTTTAATTGGGTGATCAAGATCGCAATTGGCATCGTTGAGCAATGTGCCGTCGAGCACAACGGCGGTAGTGATATCGAGTAGTTCGCCGAGCGCTAAACACAATCCGCCGGTGCCTTCGTCTTCTTCTTTTATTCTGTTTTCGTCTTGGCGGGAGTGTTGAAGACCGTGTACTGAACTCAAAACTAAGCGCTTATTGCCGTACGGGGTTATCCGTACTTGTTCGTCACCAAAGTTCCCTCGGTACTCATTGGCACGAAAGTCAATCTCGTACTCGTCCCATTTGTTTATAATTTGCTCAATTAGTGAATCCATAATTTACTCATCCCTTGGTTTTGTAGTTTTTGTGTTGGTGCTTTGGATATTTCTTGCTGAGTTTGCATCAACCCTCAGCGGTTACGCCGAGCGTGAGTGCTTAATTCAGCTATATAATTTTCGGGTAATTCGAAAGCGCGCGCGCCAACCAAAATGAGTTCGAGGTAGCCAACACGCGGCGGTCCGGGTTGGCAATTGGCGGCGAGATAGACGAGCACTTTTTCGTCGGCACCGTTAGCGTCAACCACCACCATCTCCTTGCGGTAGAGGTTCGCGGGCACCCCTTCGCAATAATCGAGGTTGGTCTCGTCTTCGGAGGTTAACCACCATCGACCACCCCATACGCTGTGTCCTTCGTCGGGGACAATCGTGGCGTAGCCCTCGCTATTGATCATGAATCGGTAGTCATCGAGCCGAGCTCGACCCACTTTGCGAGCATTCCGGCACCGCCGGAGCATCTGCGCCTCATCAAGATTCGATCCGTAGGCGAAGTACTGGATGGGTTTTATACTCAAGCGGCCACCAAAACATCGTTGAATTCAGAAAGCACTCGAATATCGCACCCCAGCGTCGAAAATCGCCTAGCGATCGAACCGACTCGACCAACCACCGTTACCGCCAATCCGTGGGTGATGGCGGCTTCGGCCAAATCGGCAAAAATGTGGTCGCCGCTACCGATCACGAGCCGCTTAAAACGCTGGCAAACCCATTCGCAAGGGGCGTTGTCGAGCAGCACATTGTCGGCGCCGTCGGGACCGGAGGCGTGATGGGCCCGGCTCCATTCGGCGAGCTCATAAATCACGGGGTCAAGTAGGTGGTGATTGGCGGCCACCACGGCCAGATGGCCAAATTTTTGCGCCGCAATCTGGCGATATTCGGCCAAAACCGATTGTGACCGCTCGCTACTGGCGTAAGGATCGCCTACCAGATTCTCTAAATCGACGAGATGGAGGGTATCGGACAGGTTGCCGTTGATGCCCAAGTCCATCGGGACGCCATTTTTTGCTCGTTGATTCTTCATGACTACTCCTAATCCTGTGAGTTTTCTTTCTCCATCAGCCCCGCGTTGGCGACTGGAACCCAGCACCAATCAACCGAGTTGTTGGTTCTCATCATTTGCTTCAAGGATTCGATTATCCCATTTGGGTGGGACACTAACCTTCGGCGACTTCGATTTAACCGCAGGAATTGCCGTTCAGGCTTTCAACTGCCATTAACAGAGTACCACCCGATAATTGAAAATGCGGATTACCGGAATTTCGCTTTATATTTCAATAAAAATCCGGTTATTAGTATCAAGTAAAACGATAATACCATCCGTCGGCGGCCACCGGCCGCCTGAATCTGTTGCCCATCAATCCCATTTTGATTACTCCGTAGGTGTTATTTTTCGTTGGTGACTAACAAAACACTTTTCCGCCGTATTACCCTCGTCGCACTAGTCGCCGGAGTGCTCGCGATCACCACCAGCAGCCCCGCCGGAGCTTCGGCTTACCCCGGCGCCAATGGCCGCATTGTGTTTTCTTCTTCGCGTACCGGCAACTTCGATCTCTACACTGCGCTCCCTTCAGGTAAAGGCGTTAAGCGAATTACTCGCACGAAAAACGGTGAAGAAGGACAAGCGGTCTTTTCGCCTAACGGTAGAAAGATCGCCTTCACCTCAAATCGCGACGGTAATGACGAGATTTATGTCAGCAAGGCCGACGGGTCGCAGGCCGTCAATATCACCAAAAATTCGGCCGCGGACGCGATGCCCAACTGGTCGCCCGACGGCAAGCGCTTAGTTTTCGTCTCGCATCGCAACGGAGGACTGCAACTGTGGGTGATGAAAGCCAATGGCACCAAACCCGTCAACCTGTTTCCCCGCGGAGTGGAACCATCATGGTCGCCCGACGGCACCAAGATCGCTTTCACTAACAGCGATCCGGACGGCACCGCCAATGCCGATATTTATGTGATTAACGCCGACGGCACCGGATTAATCAACCTCAGCAACGATGCCGGCACCAATAGTCATTACGCCACATGGTCGCCCGACGGTACCTCGATTGCGTTTGTAAGTGACCGAAGCGGCACCGATCAGATTTGGGTAATGACCGTCGACGGTGCTAATCCCGTGATGATTACCAATTCAAACGAGCAGAGCACCGCGCCGGCGTGGTCGCCCAATAACAAGCTGATCGCCTTCATCGCAAACCAAGGTGGCTCTTCCGCGGTCTACACCATGAAGACCGACGGCACCGGTCTAAGTCGGATTACCGGCAACGACACTTCACCTAATGACCTGCCTAACTGGCAGCCCCTTCCGCGGCGGCGCTAGGCGGCCCGTTTTCCTTCGGAGCACCGGTTCGGCGCCAACACTCCCGTTGGTTTCGTAATCGTGCCAGCAGGAGTATGGTCACACTAAATACCCCAAAGCGCACTCGGGGGAGGGGCGATGGGAAAGAATTCAACCCGAGCTCGCGCACGCGCCGCGCGCGACGGTCGGTCGGGTCGTCATCCTAAAGGGTGGGAACGCAGTGCCGACGATCGTAAATCTGCCGCCAGTAAAAAAGAAAAACGGTTGCGCAATGCGCGTGATGTCGACAAGTTGGCTCGCAACCAAATAGTGCGGGGCGCCGTAGTTTGGTCGTGGGTTCCCAATCAGGAAGATCCAAATGTGGGTAAATCGCGCCCCGTCGTTGTGGTTACGGTTGACACCGCAACTCGCACCGTAGAAGCCATTCCGATTACTACCGCGCGCGCGAGTGGAGTTTGGTGGGGTAGACGATCACTTGATTGGGAAGCTTTAGGTTTGAGTCGGCCCGCGACCGCAACTCGTCGCATCCTCACGCTGCCGTGGGAATCATTAACTTTGCGCTATTCGGTGATGAGCGAAGTCGATGTCGCCGCCTTAGAGAAATGGGCCCGATTGGCGCGAGCGTCGCGTCGAGCCGCTACTTAATTAGCGTCAGCGTTTGTGCTTAGGTGTCATCGCGGTTAGCAGAATCAACGCTCTTCTCCTTAGCTGCGTAAATTGATTACCTAGTTGTTGGACTCTATTCTTGCTACCTATGGCTCGTAACTTCATAGTTCAGTTGCCGATTGGCCTAGCCCGGGTTTTTTCAGTCTCCCATCGAGTTTGGTATCGACTAAGTGGCGGTCGACTTGGCGGCTCGTTTCGTGGCGCTCCCGCGGTATTGCTCACCACCACCGGTCGCCGTACCGGCAAAGCGCGCACCTGGCCGTTGATTGCGGTGAAGTTGGGCGATTCCTACGCTCTGGCTGCATCTAATGGCGGCCACGATCATAATCCTGCTTGGTTTAAGAACTTAGTGGCTAATCCCGCCGTGACTATTCAAGATGGGCGCCACACGCTGAACGGGCGGGCGAGGGTTGCTACGGGCGCCGAACGCGACGATCTCTACGCTCGGTTCATTGACATGTATTCGGGATATGCCGATTATGTGCAAGCCACTGCCCGCGTGATTCCGGTAGTGGTGGTCGACCCCGTTGCTCCGATTTGAAAAGTTACCCCCTCTTTGGCAGGCTCATTCGATGGAAACAATTGACCTAAGCGATCCCGAGACTTTTGCCAACGGTATCCCCCACGAAGCGTTTGCTGCCCTGCGACGAGAAGAGCCGGTTTCTTATCAGTACGGAATAAACACCGGGCCAAAGGGTTTTTGGGCGGTGACTCGGCACGCCGATGTAGTGGCCGCTAATCGCGACTTTGAGCACCTCTCGCCGGCTCCGCTTGGCGCAGTGATGTTCGATCGCAAAGAGTTACTCAACCCCGAAGCGCCCCGCATGATGATCGAAATGGATCCACCTCAACACACTCGCTATCGGCGTTTGGTAAACCGTGGTTTTACTCCGCGCATGATTGCCATGCTCGAAACTCAGATGCGCACAGTGGCGCGCACGGTTAGCGATCGAGCTAATCAATTGCTCGACGAGAATGGTGAGATCGATGTTGTAACCGACTTAGCCGCTGAGTTACCAATGCAGGTAATTGCCGCGATGATGGGCATTCCTCAAGAAGATCACGAAAAGATGTTTGCTCTTAGTCAACGAATAATCGGTTTTGACGACCCGTCTAGCGGGAGTGACGGCATGTCCGGCGGTGCCGCGATGATGGAGATGTATGCCTACGCCAATTCGTTAGGCGCGCAAAAACGCGAAGCTATAGAAAACGGTAGTCGTACTGACGACATTGTTTCGGCACTACTTGAAGCTGAAGTCGATGGAGAGAAACTGAGTGAACTCGAATTCGATTTATTTTTTCTACTCTTAGTAGTTGCGGGCAACGAAACCACCCGTACTGCTATCGCTCAAGGAGTCTCGTACTTGTTCGCTAATCCCGATCAGTGGGAGCGGTTGCTCGCTGACCGCTCGCTGGTTCCTACCGCAGTAGAAGAAATCTTACGAGTCTCGCTTCCCATTCTTTATTTTCGTCGTACGGTGATAAAAGCCACTGAAATTGGTGGGGTGCCCGTAGCAAAAGGCGATCGAGTGCTGCTGTGGTACGCGTCGGCCAACTTTGATGAGACCGTGTTTGTCGATCCGCAGCAATTTGATGTTGGACGCACGCCCAACGACCATGTAACTTTTGGCGCCGGCGGTCCGCATTTTTGCTTAGGCGCCAATCTTGCTCGGCTTGAGATTCGGGTGATGCTAGAAGAACTGCTCGATCGCATTCCTACGCTCACCAGTGCTGGGCCGCTACAGCGGGGACACTCCAACTTCACTAACGGACTCCGCCAACTTCCCGCACGTCGGTAATGGCCCCTAAGCCTGATTTCGGCGGTGTAATCGGTCCGTCGTGGCGCGAGTCGACTCCGTGGTGGCCACCCGATCCAGTTGTTCCCACCAATGCCCCCAACATCGTGGTCGTTGTGCTTGACGATGTCGGTTATGCCCAACTCGGTTGTTACGGATCGGATATTTCTACTCCCAACATTGATGCGGTAGCCGCGGACGGCATTCAACTGGCAAATTTTCACACAACTGGGTTGTGCTCACCCACGCGCGCCTGCGTTTTAACTGGCCGTAATCATCACTCCAACGCAATGGGTCGCATCGCCGATTTAGCGTTGGGTTATCCCGGCTACTTCGGCGATATTCCGCGTGAAAATGGTTTCTTGGCCGAGATACTGGCCGAGCATGGTTACGCATCGGTGGCGATAGGGAAGTGGCACTTAACTCCCGAAGACGAAACTCATGCCGCGGCGTCGCGCGAATCATGGCCGTGTGGTCGTGGTTTTCAGAGGTGGTACGGATTTCACGGTGGCGAAGTGCATCAGTTCGTACCCACGCTTTGGCAGGACAACACCGCGGTGGAGCCACCCGCTCGTCCCGAATCCGGCTATCACCTCAGTGAAGATTTAGCCGATCGGGCAATTCGTTACCTCGGCGAAATCCGTTCCGCCGAGCCCGACAAGCCGTTCTTCGCTTACTTTGCCACCGGCGCGTGCCATTCGCCCCATCATGCGCCTACTGAATGGATTGATCGGTACCGCGGCCAATTCGATGCGGGGTGGGATGTATGGCGTGAGCAAACATTTGCTCGTCAGCAAGCCACGGGCTTGGTGTCGTCTGAGACCAAACTTGCGCCGAGACCGGAATGGGTTCCGGAGTGGGAATCACTTAAACCCGAAGACCAAGCGGTAGCGGCGCGTTTTATGGAGTGCTTCGCCGGATTTCTTTCGCACGCCGACGCCCAGATCGGACGGGTTTTAGATTTCATCGACCAACTTGGTGAAACCGACAACACGATCGTTTTGGTTATGTCCGACAATGGCGCGAGTGCTGAAGGAGGCATGAAAGGTTCGATCAACGACGCGCGCATTCATAACGGTGCGCCCGCGGGGCGACGAGAATTGCGCGAACGCATAAACGAAATCGGTACCGCTAGCGCGCATAATAATTATCCTTGGGGGTGGACTATGGCCGGCAACACTCCGTTGCGACGTTGGAAACGAGAAGTACACGAAGGTGGAGTAGCCGACCCGTGTGTTATGCGCTGGCCCCGTGGCATCTCGGCGGGCGGTGGAATACGGCACCAGTTCGCTCACGCCATCGACATTTTGCCCACTCTGCTCGATCTTGTTGGGGTAAGTGCACCTACCGAACTTCGGGGCGTTCAACAAACGCCAATTGAAGGAACCAGTTTTTCTTATTTGCTAAATAACGGCAACGCTCCCGGACGGCACACAACGCAATATTTTGAAATATTCGGCAGTCGCGCCATTTATCACGACGGTTGGAAGGCCGTTACCTTCAAGCCGCTTGGTCATATGTACGACGATGGGATCGATCCCGACGCGCCGTTCGAAGATGATGTTTGGGAGCTTTACCATGTCGCCAAAGATTTTTCCGAGTGCACCGATTTAGCTGCGAGCGAGCCTGATCGACTTGGGGTCATGGTCGAGCGATGGTGGGAAGAGGCGCGCCAGCATCAGGTATTGCCGCTTGATAATCGACCGCTGGCCGCGTTGCTCAACCCCCGCCGTCCGTTTGCCGCCGCTCGCCGCGCGGTGTTTTGGCCCGGCGGCGAAGTGCTCCCTGAGCAAGTAGGGATAAGCGTTTATCGCCGCAACCACACCATTACGGCCCCGATTTTGGTCAGCGATGATTTGCCTCCCGAAGGGGTGTTGTTGGCTCTCGGTACCGTTCTCGGCGGTTGGTCGTTGCATATCCTCAACGGTCGTTTGCGCTACGCAAGTAATTACTTAGGGCGCGATGTCACCGTGATTGAAACTGAAAAACTTATTACTGCCGGCGAACATCTAATCGAGTTTTCGTTTATAGCGGAAGGTGAAGGGGGCACGGTAACGCTCTCGGTTGATGGTGAGTTAGTTGGTAGTGGAACGATTGAGCGGGTGACCCTTTATCGGCATTCAATTTCGGGTGCGGGCTATACCTGCGGATGGGAACAAGGACCCGCAGTTGGCTCGGGCTACTCGGCTCCGTTCCGATGCACCGCGCAGATCCAAAAAGTCATCGTTGAGACAGAAGGACCGATGGTGCACGAACCCGAAGCCGAGTTCGCGGCAATTATGGCCGAACAATAATTCTGTATTTATTTAGATTCGGTCGAGTTCCAACATTTTGATGGCATTGCCCCGTAAAACTTTGTAGGTAACTTCATCGTCGAGATCGGCCACCATTTTTTCCGCGTACTCACGCGAGTAGGGCCACGTAGTGTCGGTGTGGGGGTAGTCGGTTTCGAAACAGATGTTGTCTTCACCTACCAAGTCGAGGTTCTTGAGACCCACTCGATCGGCGGTGAAACAGCCAAAGATACGCCCGTAGTAATAACTCGACGGTGGGTTAGGAATGCGATCCTTGGAGTGCTGCCACGAATCGTGTTGGTCCCATACGGTGTCGGCTCGTTCGAGCGCGTAAGGAATCCAGCCGATTTGACCTTCGGAATAAGCCAGCTTGAGCTTGGGGAACTCAATGAGCTTGCCCGAAAATAAATAATCGGCCATCGACGCCATTGAGTTGTTAAATGCCAGCGTGCCGCCCACGCCAGCCGGAGAGTCGGGTGAAGCGATCGGATCAGTCGACGACGAGCCGATGTGCATAGCGAGAGTTACTCCGGTGTCATTACACGCAGCAAAGACTGGATCCCAATGACCGGTGTGAATACTTGGCAGTCCTAAACGAGTAGGAAGTTCGGAGAAACAAAACGCGCGCACGCCCCGTTCGGCGTTGCGAAGAATTTCTGCTGTCGCCAACTCAACATCCCATAACGGCATCAAGCATAACGGAATGTTTACGCCGTTAGATGGTTCACAAAATTCTTCGACCATCCAATCGTTGTAAGCCTTAACACACGCGAGACCAAGGTCTTTATCTTCGGCTTCAAAAAATGTTTGTCCACAAAAACGTGGAAATGTAGGAAACGGAAGCGAACCGTCAACCCAGTTGCGCTCAAATTCGACCATGCGCGCGTCGCGATCGTAACAACCTGGCCGCATTTCGTCGTAAGTGAGTGCTTCCATCACCATTTTGGTTCGGTCGAATTTTGTAATGTCGCCGTCGGGAGTGGCGTCGAGCGGAATTGCCACAAAACGCTTGTGCACATAGATCAAGCGATCTTCGAAAATCCACGCATCGCCCCACATGCCGTTTGGGTCTTCAGGGTTTACATACTTAGCTCCGGGCTTAAGGCTAAAAGTTCCCCAACGCTTGCGCTCGATGCGCGGACCTTTCTCGCGGTACTTTTCTGGCAGCCAGGTTTGCCATACGTGCGGAGGCTCTACAACATGGTCGTCGACGCTGATGATCTTGGGAATAGGCATAAGAACCCCCGTGGCTTGGCTGACGTTCGTGTCAGGTACACGGTAGCGGTCGGAGCGGGGTTGCGGGAGGCCGGAGCCGGCGACTGGTTGAGGCTGGGCTTGCCGGCATTTTACTGGAATGATATCGGGATGGGCTTCTTTTCCGATTTTCAGGCCAAACGGGCCGCCAAGCGGGTACAACGGGCCGCCGACCGAGCCGCGCAAGTGGCGAAACGCGCCGCGGCGACGCACGCGACGGCGCTAGTTGCGTGGCAAGAAGATGTTGATGAACTGGCCGCCATGATCGATTTGGCTCAAGCTGGTTCCGCCGGAACCCGGATTGACGACCTCGATACCGGGATTGTTCTTAAAAAGGGTGAAGCGATGGTAGCGGTGTACGAAAAAGCAGTTTTGATCGAGCCGCGTCGCCAGCCGGGACACTACACCGGTGGTTACCAAGGATTTTCTTTTCGAGTAGCTAAAGGAATGCGTTACAACGTGGGTGGGTCGCGGGGAAAGTTTGTACCGGGAAACGAATTACCGACTTCAATCGATGTCGGCAAACTCGCGATAACTACCCAGAGAGTGGTGTTCCAAGGCGCGAACAGTGCTCGCGAATGGGCGTTTGCCAAAATGTTAGGCATGACTCACGACGAATCTCATCCGATTACAACTATGGCGGTATCGAACCGGCAAAAAGTTTCTGGCATCGGTTACGACCAAGAGCATTGTGCCGCGCTGCGCTTTCGCCTTGAGTTAGCTAGAGCGATTTTTCAAGGTGATACCCAGAGTTTGGTAAAGGAGATGCAAGGCGAGTTGTCGGTACTGAAAACCAAAAACCCGGTTGCCCCCGCCGCACCGGCACTCCCTCCGGCAGGGCCTAACTCTTAACCATCGAATGCTTCTTTCTAACGCGACGCGCATAAGCACCATTGATCGCCGCCGAGGACATTTTTTGCCATACCGTGATGTTGCCGCGTTTACTCGGGCTTAGTCGAAAGCAGGATTACTAGGCTTCTGGCGCTTTAGTAAGTGGTGGTTCAACTGAATCGGTTTTAACTATTAGAGTTTGATTACTACAGCCCAGAAATCAATATCATTTATGAACGACTAGTGGGGGATAGTGACTAAGACGACCGTGACGACCGTCGATTCGAACCGTCGAGGCTATTACGTTGATATTTTTTTAGTTAGCTTCGCGGCACTTTTGCTTGAGATTAGCTATACCCGAATTATTTCGTTCAAACTTTTCTATTATTACACCTATCTAGTCATCGGGTTATCCCTGCTAGGAATTGGTGCGGGCGGGGTAATAGTGGCCATTTCGAAACGCATTCGCGATGCGTCTACCGACGCGGTATTACTGTGGAGTTCTCTCATCGCGGCGGCAAGCGTTGGTGTTGGCTATTGCGTAGTCGCAGTTACCAGTTTCGATACATTCGCCGTTTGGGACTACGGAACTTGGTCATCGTTCACCAATGTGGCCCGTCTTCTAGTCATCTGTTTGGCACTTTTCACCGCTTTCGTGGCCATTGGCGTAGTGATCGCTACTCTGTTCGCTCGGCGTCCCGATCGCATCGGCCGTTTATATTTTGCCGACCTAATCGGCGCCGGCATCGCTTGTGCACTGGCGGTTGCATTATTGGGATCAATTGGTCCGCCCGCCACAATTTTTTTGGCGGGCGCAGTACTCGCCTTAGTCGGTGCTCGCATCGCTGGTCGCTTGCGCTCGCGAGCCTTCCTAGTAGCCATAGCGCTGATGGTGGTGTTACTAGTTGCGGTAATCAAACCGTCCGTGCTTCCCGAGCAACGCCTCGAGGCAAGCAAGTTGCAGTTCACCGAAGCCGATACGGCCTATTCATCGTGGAGTCCATTATTTAGAGTCGATGTATTCCGGACACCAGGCGGCAATCTCGGCCTTTACCATGATGGTCTTTTAGGCTCGGAGATGAATAAGTACAACGGTGATCTCAAAACTCTCGGTCGATTCGATCAGAACCCGCGTTCGTTTCCGTTCGCAATTTTGAGTGCACCACCCGAAAAAGTATTAATCATTGGGGCCGCAGCGGGCCACGAAATTCTTGCTTCTCTTTATTTTCGCGCCGGCCATATCGATGCCGTGGAATTAAATCCGGTTACTTACAATTTGCTAACCAATGTATTCGCCAAGCTTTCGGGCAACATCGCGCAGGATCCAAAAGTAAATTATGTAAATGATGAAGGCCGTTCGTACCTTGCCCGACAAGACGGCAAGTTTGATCTGATTTGGTATCCCGCACCCGATAGTTATTCGGCTTCCAACGCGGCGTCGGCGGGAGCGTTCGTTCTCTCCGAGAGTTATCTTTATACTGCGGAGGCGATCAAAGACAGTCTTGAGCATTTGCGCGGTGACGGAATAGTCGCCGCACAGTTTGGTGAATTCAACTATGCCACTCAACCAAATCGCACTACTCGTTATGTAGCCACTTCTCGCCAAGCTCTTGCTGATCTCGGTATTCACAATCCTGCTCGTCATTTTGTGGTGGTAAGGAATACCGACCCCATCGCCAACACGCTGTCGACAGTATTGGTAAAACGAGCACCCTTTACCCGAACTGAAATCAGCGCTCTCGAAAAAAGTGTTGCTGCCGTACCCGGCTCGACCTTGGTGTACGCCCCTTACCGCGTGGGCGACGGCAGCCCGCCCGCTCAGTTGATTACCACGCCGGAGAAAAAACTGGACGCGTGGTACGGCTCTTACCCATTTGATGTACGACCAGTAACCGACAACAAACCTTTCTTTTGGCATTTCACCCAGTTCGATTCAGTTGCTACCGACCTAGCCGAGCCGATCTCTCGTACTGATCGTGAGATTCAAGTAGGTGAGCGCGTGCTCCTGCTGCTGCTGCTGGTCTCAGTGCTTTTTGCGGCAATATTCCTATTGCTTCCGTTCATTGCCATTCGCAAAATATGGGGAGAGTTGCATCGTAAGTCGACTGCGGCATTGTATTTTTCTGCCCTTGGGCTGGGATTTATTTTCTTTGAGATAACGCTTATGCAGCGACTAACGCTGTTCCTCGGTTTTCCAACCTATTCGCTCACCGTGACGCTGGGGTCGATTCTCATCTTTACTGGGATTGGCGCGCTGCTAAGTACGCGCTATGAGCATCATCGCAGTCGAGTAGTCAAAATTTTGATTGCCGTACTCGCGGCTCTCACGATTTTTTATCTGTTTGCGCTTGCGCCGATTACCAGCAGTTTGCTTGGGATTCCTCTTGCCGGTCGTATTCTTTTTGCGATTGCGGTACTGGCTCCATTGGGAGTATGTCTTGGAGCGTTCATGCCTCTCGGACTCGGTGTGGTGAGCGGTTTGAGCACTCACCCTCAGCAGTATGTGGCTTGGAGCTGGGCGGTCAATGGTTTTGCATCAGTCGTAGGATCGGTTTTGAGCACGATTTTGGCCATGACGTTCGGGCTTAACGCGATTTTGGTTATCGCTTTCGTTCTTTATATAGTTGCGCTCATCGCTTTACGAACGATGTTGCGCCCACTTCTAGTTCCAACTTCAAACTAATTTCCATCATCGACACAAAAGCGCGGGTGAGAGCCTCATTCGAACCGAATGGGGCGGTTATACGGCTATTCGAACGAAGGCGTTGAGCGTAGCGATCGCTTCAACTCCGCGAACCCCGGCACCGCGGCCATTGTGCGCACTGCGTCCCAGAGTCGTACCGCCTCGGCCCCGCGCGGGATTGTGGCCATCACGGGACCAAAAAGTGAATTTTCAGTATCGGTATCGGGAGTAAAGGTGAGAATAGGAGTTCCCACATCTTTACCGGTTCGACTTAACGCGAGCTCGGTTTCGCTCTGCACGATCTTGTCGTAGGAGTCGTCGTCGGCCGCGTCGGCTAAGTCGGGGTTGAGCCCACAGGACGAAATTGATTCGGTGATCAGGGTACGGCGCAGCTGAGTCATGTCGACTTCGAGATTTTTGGCAATACTTGCACTCAATCCATTGGTGTGGATGCGAGTCCCGAGTTCGGTATACAAATTGGCGACGGCGGCGTTGCCATCGGTGGCCCTAGTGGCCGCACAAACCTTTAGCAGATCAAACCCAAGCCCGTGTACTGACGGGTAGTAGGGCGGAAAGTCGGCTTCATAATCTCGGTCTTTGTTGACAACCCAAAGCGAGATAAATTTCCAATCAACCTGATAGTCGGTCTGATTTACTACCTCCGTTACCCAACGACTGGTAATCCACGCCCACGGACACACCGGATCAAAGAAGAAATCAAGGTCATGAGCCATCAGCCAACAGTAACAGCCCCGATTGTCGACTCTGATTGTCGGCTCTGATTATCCACCTAGATCAGCGGTTACTGTCATACCCTAAACAGAATCAAGAAAAGTTTTAAATAGTTGACGCAAGCTAACGGGGAGGAATTGATGAAAAAACTGTCAGCAAAATTAGGAAAGCGCCGGTTTATCGGCATGATTCTGTTGTTGGGCTGGGCGACAACAATGACGCTTATCGCCATTACCAACCTTACTGATTTATTTTATTCATTTGGCTGGCTAAGTTGGCCGTTTCGCTCCAACAACGTTGAATTTCTTGGTAAGGCCACTTCGCAGTACACCTCGAGCGAGACTCTGAGCCAGTGGCTACTGGGCGTCATAGTCATTGGCCAATTCGTGATCGTGGCCTTACTTTGGCGGGCGGTACGGGCGTGGAAAATTAATAAATCAAACGCAACTCGTGCTGCTCGTGCGGCCCTATCTCTGCTCGCCGCTCAGTGGCTCGCGTTCTACATCGGCATTGAAATATTCGTGTCTTATAGGGTCGGGGTGTCGAACACCTGGGCAACCACTGAACTAGTCGCCACGCTCGCCTCCATTTTGGTGATTGAATTGGTTGGCGATCCCGACTGATTTCGAGTTCAGTTAGGCCGAACTGATTAGATAAAAGTTCATAGCAAAAAATGCCACGCCTGCAGCTACGCCGAGGGTGTGCCACAACTCGTGATAGCCAAACCATTTGGGCCAGCCCTTGGGTTTTTGTTGAAAAAATAAAATCGCTCCGATGGTGTAAACCGCTCCCCCCACTCCCCCCAATATAAGAATTCCTGGGCGTGACCACAACCCGGGAAGGGCAATTATTGCCAGCCACCCCATTGCTAAGTAAAGCGCGCTACCGAGCTTGGGGAATCGTTCAAGCGCGCTTACTTTGAGAAAAATTCCGACTAGAGCAACAATCCAAACTGCGGCTAGCAAAAACCATCGGCCGGTGCCGGTTAGCGCGAGCATGCATACCGGAGTGTAGGTACCCGCAATGAGCACGAAAATCATGGAGTGATCAATGCGACGCATAATCCGTTGGGCTTTAGGGCTATGCGCGAGTAAGTGATAAGACGAACTCACGCCGTAAAGCAATACTCCGGCAAATCCGTAGATAATTGCCGCGATTAGCGCGGTGGGCGTTGACGCTACTGCGACGAGGGCGATCAATCCCACTACCGAGGCAACGGCAGCCGCGAGATGGATTACCCCTCGTAAGTGCGGTCGAACTCGACCGTGTACATCAAGCCTTTCCATCCCTGCAGTCTCGCAGGCCTTGAGCACAAAGAGTGAACTCAACTAAAAGAGTTACCAGCCACGCGTTAAGCGGTGATAATGGGGCGATGACGGGAGACGGCGAGCAGTACCAGGAGCGCTTCGACGCGCTGGCCGCGTCCGGAGTTGCCATGCACGGCGAGGTCGATTTTGTGATGACACTCGCTCCGGCGTCCGTCCTCGATGCCGGGTGCGGGACGGGGCGGGTCGCCCAGGAGCTCGACCGTCGCGGGGTCGACGTCGTCGGGGTCGATGCCGATGAGTCGATGATCGCGGTCGCCCGCCGTCGTCGACCCGACCTGTCCTGGCTCGTCGCCGATCTCGGCAACCTCGACCTCGGGCGCCGATTCGATGTCGTCGTGATGGCCGGAAACGTCCCGATCTTCACGCCGCCGGGAACGCAGCCGGCCCTCGTCGCCGGATGCGCCCGCCACGTCGTACCCGGAGGACTGCTGGTCTGCGGGTTCCAGCTCGGCCGCGGGTACGACGTGCATGCCTACGATGACGACTGCCGGGCAGTCGGACTCGAGCTCGTGGAACGGTGGTCGACCTGGGAGCATGCCGCGTTCCCCGGCGACGGGACGTACGCGGTGTCGGTGCACCGCGCTGACGCTACTGCGACGAGGGCGACCAATCCCACTACCGAGGAAACGGCGGCCGCAAGATGAATTACCCCTCGTAAAGAGTTACCAGCCCCACGGGTAATCGTCGTCAGGCCAATAGACCACTCCCGCTTTGCGCAAGTTTTCTTGGTCGGCGCCTGAAAATCCCAAGTCTTCAAGTATTTGGCGCGAGTGTTCACCCACTAGCGGAGCCGGTCCAAATATCTGCCCAGGAGTATCAGAAAAATTAATAGTGGATCCAAATTGACGCATGCGGCCAAGGCGACCGTGTTCGTAATCAGCCACTAAACCTAGGGCGACATTGTCGGAGTCGAAAAGGAACGACTGACCACCCAATGTGTCGACCGCGATTTCGTTAGGGACGCCCGCGTCGTCAAGAATACGCGACCAATTAAGTGCAGTTCGGGTTAGGAAAGCGGCTTCAAGAGTCGCCGTGAGCGAAGTGCGTTCGCCCTTATTGATTACTCCATCGTCTAGTTCTAACGCGCGACCAAGCGCAGTCCACTCTGCGTCAGTCACTGCACAAACTTGTAACCAACCTTCTTGAGTGGGATAGAGGCGATAATCCGGTCCAAACCCGTAGCCGTTAGCGTCAACTGTGGGTCGAGTCGATGGAGTGCCGTCGGGGTGAAGTAAAACATCCGATGCAAAAACCGCGCCGCCGTCCATAAGGCTGGTCCAGAGTTCCTGACCTTCTCCGGTACGGGATCGGTGAAATAGCGCAGTTAGAACTCCGACCACGCTCAACATGGCATTAGCCGTGTCACACATTCCGAAGCGGTAATAAAGGGGGTCGTGGCCGTGAGGAACGCCGCCGGCTTCAAATTCCAAACCGGCCGAGGCTTGGTACAGCGGATCGAGCCCACCGAAGTGGCCGAGAGGGTCTTCGAGTCCGTAGGCGTAGGTGTTGCAATAAATGATGTCAGATCTAACCGCGCGACAGGCCTGATAATCAATACCGATTCGGCTTGCGGTGCCCCGCGTCATGTTGTGGTGCACTACATCGGCGGTGCCAACTAAACGCAGCGCGATTTCTAGTCCCGCAGGGTCTTTAAGATTTAATGCGAGGTCGCGTTTGCCGCGTTGACAGCCAAGGAACGGGGTCGCAGCCATACGCATACCGTCGCCACTGACGGGTTCAATCTTGATTACATCCATGCCGAGGTCGGAAAGAATCATCGGGCCAAACGGACCCGCTAAGTATTGGCCAAAGTCGATAAGCCGTAAACCTTCTAACGCTTGGCGCGCGGGCGGAGTGGCGATGGTCATCGGAACAGTTCTGGGTTCGTTGCGAATAGCGGTTGTCGGCCGCGCGCTGGGAGTGGCAACTCCGATGCCGGCGAGCACCGAAATTTCTGCCGGCGAATATCCGAGTTCACCCCAAATACTTTCGTTGTCTTGACCAATAGCGGGCTGCCCCGACTGAATTTCCCCAGGAGTTCCCAGCAAATGAATGGGAACCCCGATCTGCGTGGTGGCGCCAATCCCGATTTGTTCAACAGTGGCAACCATGTTGTTGGCTTTGAGTTGGGGATGTTCGAACTGTTCGGCCGGGCTAACTACGGGTTCAACCGCAATATTGTTAGCGCGCAGCTCCGCGACTAGGGCGGCGCGCTCACGATCACGGCACGCGGCCCGCAAGCGTTCGCTCATTAGTAATTGAATTTCAAGGGGAAGTAGTCCTTCGGTCTCTTCAGGCGCGGGGGGAGTTACCCCCAGTATTTCTTCGAGCGGTTTCATCGGCGGCAATCCACTCATGATCGAGACATGGATGAATTCTCGGTTGGCGCATTCAAAAATCATTCCTTGATGCACGCCCGGCGGATAAGTTTTAGCCATCAAGCCCAACAGATTGGCGTCGGCTTTTTCGATGTATTGATGTATTTGAGTGGTGTAAAGCATTGCTCCTTGCAACAAACTGGTGGCGACATGTTGACCGCGTCCCGTGGTCGCGCGCGCGATCAACGCGCTAACGATTCCAGTTGAGATTAAAAATATTGCCCCCATACTCGGCATCGGCATTGGTAAAAAAGTTGGACCCGCCCGCCAGCCCGGTTGCTCCCACTGTTGTCCAGCAGCCGCTTGGACGAGCGCGTCGTACGCGGGGCGATGAGCATTACGATGACCAGCCGGCCAACCGGGAACCGATGCCAGTATTAATTTCGGATTAGCGGCACTCAAAGTTTCCCAACCGACACCGAGGCGCTCCATCACTCCTGGTCGAAACGATTCGACCACTACATCGGCGGTAGTCACCAATTTTAAAAATGCCGCCCGCCCTTCGTCGGACTGCAAGTCGCAAGTAACCGAACGCCGAGATCGCGTCCAAACGGCATAGCCTTCGTACGATCGAAACGGATCGCCGCCGGGTGGCTCAACTTTTATTACGTCGGCACCTTGCTCAGCGAGTAGTAATACTCCTAGTGGTCCCGCACAGCCAGCAGTTAGGTCGAGTATGCGAACGCGATTGAGGGCAGTAGTCACAGTATCCTTTCGAGATATCGCATCTTTGCACGAGTGCCCGACCAATGTCAGATCGCGCGGCCGAATCTTTGGTTTTTATGATTGATTATTGCGGCTTCTCTCGGCGACATTGTAGAATGAATAAGTGGCACAAAAACGAGCAAAAAAAACGGCCGTCAAGAAGGCCGTCAAGAAGACCGCCAAGAAAGTGGCGAAAAAGCCGGTCAAGCGGGTAGTAAAAAAGCCGGCCGCTAAAAAAGTCACGGCTCGTAAATCAACGGTTAAAAAAGGTTCGGCCCGTTCAACTTTGCGTCCGGGCGGCGTCGCTCGAGCGTTAACCGCGCCGCTCGCTTCTCCTCGTTTTGTTCCGCCGCCATCATGGAATACCGCGGGCAAGTCGGCCGCGGTTTCGCCGTTCCCGCCGGAACCGATTAAACGGCCGGCACCGACTATGGCCACCCGCCCGTTGCGCCCGTTAGTTAGTCCACCGTCTCCCATTTCGTCTCCACCCCGATCCCCCCGTCCAACGCAAATCTCGCCGTCACCGTTTAGCGCGTCAATAGCCCCACCGATCTCACCAACCCCACCAGTTGATTCGCCTCCACCAAAACCCTTTCCCAAAAGCGAAATTGCTGATGCCGCGGCAGCTGAGCCAAAAATTGTTACTCCGGTATCCGAGTCACGATCAGAACGCCGTCGTAACAATACGAGCGAAAATGCATTCCTAAAACGAATGAGCGAGCGCTCGATTCCGCTGGGTGCATTCGTTGTTGCTGTCGGCGTGGCGTTGGTTCTGTTGATTATCGCCTTGACCTCGGGAGGAGGAGCCGGAGGAATTTTAGGCGGAAGTTTAGATAGTTCTTCGGCGATTTCGGCTCCGGAGATCAAGAAACTCGCCACTCAGATGAAGACCTGTGACGAAACTATCGGTGTAATCCAAGGGTTAGCTAAGCGGTCGGCCACGGCCGGCGGTTCGGCCACGGCCGATGAGCTGCTGGCGGCTGATACTCGCCTCGAAGCGACTTGCGCTCAATTGCGCTCAACGATCGAACGGCTTTCCGCTAATAGCGGCTGAGGTTGAAAAGCGGTTGCGGCCGGACGACTTGTCGGCACTCCCGCTCCACTCGATGCGCTAGCGTCATGGTCGCATAAGCCCGCCAGTAGGCTGCGGGAGTAAATCAATCTTTACCGGGAGGCAATAATGAACGAGCACGACAAGCTTTTTATCGGCGGCGAATGGGTTGCACCGGAAGGCAAAGGCGTAATTGAAGTAATTTCACCTCACACCGAAGAAGTGATCGGCACTGTTCCCAACGCGTCAACTGCTGACATTGATAAAGCAATTGCGGCGGCTCGTAACGCATTCGACAATGGACCGTGGTCGCAAATGACACCGGCGGAACGAGGCGAAGGTATCAAGCGACTTTCGGCGGCGTTGAGTTCGCGTGCACAAGACATCGCCGACCTCATCTCGGCTCAGAATGGATCACCCAAGTCGTGGTCAATTATGGGTCAAGTTTTTTCGGCCACCATGGTGCTTGACACTTACGCCAGTCTTGCTTCCGGATTTCCGTTTGAAGAAGAGCGCACGGGCGCATTGGGTTCACCGGTGCGCGTGCGGCGTGCTCCGGTCGGCGTAGCGGTCGGAATAATCCCTTGGAATGTTCCGCTGTTTATCTGCGCCCTTAAACTGGGTCCGGCTATGGCCGCGGGATGTCCGATCGTGTTGAAACCGGCTCCCGAAACTCCGCTCGACGCCTACTTGTTGGCTGAAGCAGTGATTGAAGCCGATCTTCCGCCCGGCGTAGTCAATATTGTGGCGGCCGGTCGCGAAGTTAGTGAACATATTCTCACTCACCCCAGTGTCGACAAAGTGAGCTTCACGGGTTCAACGGCAGTCGGTCGTCACATCGGCGCAGTCTGCGGCGGGTTACTCAAACGAGTAACTCTTGAGCTCGGCGGCAAGTCGGCGGCCATTGTGCTTGATGATGCAAATCTCGACGAAGCCACGCTGGGCAATTTGGTGATGTCGGGAGTTATGAATAATGGGCAAGTTTGTGGCGCCCAGAGCCGTATTTTAGTTAGCCGTAAGCGCTACGACGAAGTTGTCGAGGCGCTTGGCGCCACAGTTGGCGCGCTCAAAGTTGGTGACCCACTCGATGCCGAAAGCGAGATCGGACCACTAGTGACTGAGCGTCAGCGTGATCGGGTAGTTGGTTTTCTTGAAGCCGGTGTGGCGGAAGGAGCGCGCGTCGTAACTGGCGGTGGCACTCCCGCCGACCTTGATAAAGGTTGGTATATAGAACCGACGGTATTCGCCGATGTAAATAACGAGATGAAGATTGCCCGCGAAGAAATCTTTGGTCCGGTGCTTTCAGTAATTCCCTTCGATGACGAAGCCCAAGCGATCAAGATCGCCAATGATTCTGATTACGGATTGTGTGGTTCGGTCTGGACCACCGACGCCGAACACGGCGCGGCAGTTGCGGCCCAAATTCGCACCGGAGTAGTAGCGATTAACTCGGCGATGATTCTCGACTTCAATGCTCCGTTCGGTGGGTTTAAGCAGTCGGGTATTGGTCGTGAACTCGGTCCCGAGGGAATTGGTCCGTACACCGAGTATCAGACCATCATCATGCCGGCCTCCTAGATCACATCTATCGAACTGGCTATACGATTACTAAAGCAAGATTTCTGGAGTTGCTTACACCGGCAGGAGTGGCAGCACAAAGGCTGAGTTTGACCGTTTGTGCACAGCAAGAGTAAGAGTAAGAGTAATTAAATAACTATTAAATAACTATTATATAACTGGGGAGGGCATTATGAAACGCAATGCACTGATTATCGTCGCAACCGCACTGCTGTTATCAGCAGTAATGGCGGCCCCGGCGGGAGCCTTAAGCGCCAAAGATTGGCGCAAGCAGGCCGACAACATTTGTACCCAGAGTCTCACTCTTGTTTCGGCTGATGCCGAGACAGTTACGACCGATGCCACCACTAATAGGCCCAGCGCCGCCGATTTTTCTGATTTTATGGTGAACGCGGTAAAACCTAATTATCAACAAGTGATTACATCAATCAAAGCCCTCCCCGCACCGAAGGCACTGAAGGCCAAAATAAAGAAACTATTGACGGCCATGACTAAGGTGAATAATGGCATCAACGCCAATATCACTGAAGCCAGCGCGGACAAGTTATTTGCTTCTGTGGGAAAACCGGCGAAGTCGCTAGGGCTTAAGGTCTGCAGCGCTGGGCTCTAGCTGATGCCCGCGCTAACGGCGGTTCGGTTTAATTGCGTTCAACCAGGAATTGAACCGACCGCCATGGCGGCGCGCTACCAGGCGTTCGTCGAGATGGCTAAGTATGCCGATGGCTGTGGCGTACCCATGCTCACACTTGAAGAACATCACGGATCCGACGATGGCTGGAGTCCCGCCCCTTTAACAATGGCGGGATTAGTTTTTGGTGGTACTAAAAATATCGGCGTATCGATATCGGCACTGCTGGCACCATTGCACGATCCACTACGCATTGCCGAAGACATTGCCGTACTCGATTTAGCTAGTGGCGGGCGACTGACCGTTATCGTCGGATTGGGTTACCGGCCCGAAGAGTACGCCGCGCACGGTAAAGACTGGTCGAAGCGAGGCGCGTTGATGGACGAATGTCTCGACGCAATGCTGGCAGCTTGGACAGGAGAACCATTCGAATATCGAGGCACAACCGTAAGAGTTACTCCTCGTCCATTAACTCAACCCCATCCCATGCTTTTAGTTGGTGGCACCAGTAAGCCTGCGGCGCGCCGAGCAGCTCGGCACGGTTTGCCGATGTTTCTGGCCGCGCATCTTCCCGAGTTAGAGGCGTACTACTACGAAAAGTGCGCCGAATACGGAACGCAAGGCTTTTGTCTTATGCCTTCGCCAACTACCGCGATGGTGCATGTAGCCGAAGATCCCGATAGGGCGTGGGCCAACTTGGGTAAATATTTCCTGCACGAAGCCACCACCTACTCGAAGTGGCAAACTCCCGATATCGCGTCGGCGGTTCACAGCCATGCTGATTCCATAGAGAAACTGCGATCTGAGGGTATCTACCAAGTGTTAACTCCCGACGAAGCGTTAGCGGCGGCGACAACGAACGGCGCGATTAATTTGCATCCCTTGGTTGGAGGCATGTCAGTTGAGGAAGGTTGGAATAGCCTCCGGCTTTATTGCGAACAAGTTTTACCGCGACTTTCCAATTAAGAACCGGCCGGTACTGCATGATTGATGACGATCCGACCTACCGAGTCGAAGAGTTAGGCCAAGCTATTAAAGGCGCGCTGATTGAGTCGTTCCCGCCAATGGTTTGGGTACGGGGTGAAATTTCTCAGTTTCGAATCCCTAACGGCCGTCATGCTTATTTTGACTTAGTAGAGAAAACTAAAACTGGTAGTCAGCCCTCCGCCAAACTCGGCGTGGTGTTATGGGAAAGAAAGCGCGTTGCCCTGCAAAAGATTTTAGCCGATTCCGATCTTGAATTAAACGAAGGTATCGAAGTAAGGATTCGAGTTCGTATCGATTTTTACCCGCCCCACGGAAAACTCCAATTATCGATGGAAGACATCGACCCCGTATTTAACGTTGGAAAACTCGCGGCCGATCGAGCGCGCGTTCTTGCGGCATTGCAAGAAGAAGGACTGTTAGATAAACAGTCGCTACTAACCATTCCTATGGTGCCGCTACGCATTGGCTTAGTGACTAGTAACGACAGCGCGGCTTATCACGATTTTATTGAAGGCATCAAAGGTAGCGGCTACGCATTTTCGGTGGCATTGGCCAATACTTCAGTGCAAGGAGCCGACGCACCAGCACAAATAGTTGCCGCGTTAGGTGTGGCCGCACAAACAAATCCGGACGTAATCGCGGTCGTGCGCGGGGGCGGATCTAAGACTGATCTGGCAGCATTTGATACTGAAGTAGTAGCTCGGGCGATTGCCGCGCTCGCTATACCAGTTTTTACTGGAGTAGGTCATGAAATAGATCATTCCGTTGCTGACGAAGTTGCCCATACCGCATTTAAAACTCCGACCGCGGTTGCTAGTCGATTAGTGGAAATGGTAGGAGATTTTGCCGCCGATATTTCTCGTATTGGTGAACGAATTTTGGCGAGCGCGCAAGGTGTGTGCATAGACGCCAACGCCGATTTGGCTGACGCGGTTAGACGGATCAGCCGTGGAGTCCCGCAAAGTCTGTTACGCGAGCAACAGAGTCTTGATGAATACCAACGCCGAGTCCTAGATTCGGTCCGCCGCGGGATTAAGGATTCAGGATTGCGGATTGGAAATCTTGGCGACCGGCTGCGCGCCCTCGACCCTCGCCGAGTTTTAGAACGGGGTTATTCGATCACTCGCACGGAGGATGGTCGAGTAGTGCGCCGATTGGCCGACGCTCCGCTCGGTGCTCTCGTAGTAACTGAAGTTGTCGACGGCGAGGTGCGGAGTCGAGTCGAAGCCGACCAGAAATAAGCCCAGAAATAAGCCCAGAAATAAGGAGGAATAATGGTTAAAAAGACCCTTGGCTACGCCGAAGCGTTAGTTGAATTAGAAGAAATTTTAGAACAACTCGAAGGCGACGACCTCGATGTCGACGGGCTGGCCGACCTAGTTCGCCGAGCCAGCGAATTGCTAACCACTTGTCGAGCCAGTATCACTCGCGCGCAAGCCGATGTCGACCGTATCGTCGAAGAACTCGACGAACTCGAAGCCGACCCAGATGATGATCCGGATGACGACCCGGAAGACGAGGGGAAGTGAGTATCCCGTTAGCTAGGGGCTCAGACTTCTAGTCTCAGACTTAATAATCTCAGACTTGTAATCCCAGACTTATAATTTAGGCAAAAGCGGAAAGGGCGGTGCCGGTGCCGCAAATTTTAGGTGTTCATGCGGCGCGTGATTCAGTCTCACTAGAGATGCGCGAGGTTGACACCGGTCGAGTTTTAGTTTCGGGCCGGGCCAAGTTTGCTTCCGATTCTGATAACCACGGTGAGCAAGATCCGACGGTGTGGTGGCAAGGTTTGCTTGATGCTCGCCATCAAGCGGGTGGCGCGCTGGGAGTTGCGGCAATTTCCGTAGCGGCGCAACAGCGTGGTCTGGTGGCGCTTGACTCCGATGGTGCATTAGTCGGTCCCGCGCTAGTGGGCGATCATTTCGATTCGCGTTCGGCTGCTACCGTGTTGTTGAACGAACGGTCACCTGAAGATTGGGCCACGGCCTGCGGATCGGTTCCGGATTCATCATTTTCGATTTCTAAAGTGGCATCAATTCGAGAAAATCGACCCGATGATTACAATCGCATTGTCGCTTTACTACAACCTCACGATTGGTTGACTTATCGATTGGGTAGGCGAGCAGTTACCGATCGGGGCGACGCCTCGGCGACGGGTTACTGGTCACCGCGCGAAAACCGTTGGCGACCTGATTTGTTAGCCCAGATTGATTCGGAGCGCGACTGGGCGCTTGGGCTACCGCGCGTGTTGGAGTCGGGTGAACCCGCGGGAGACCGTGAAGGCGTAGTAGTCGCCGCCGGAACCGGCGCGCCCATGGCCGGTGCTCTTGGTCTTTCACTTTCGCCGGGCGATGTGGTCATAGATCTTGGATTAGGCGCGCAAGTGTTTTCGGTGCGGGAACTTCCGGTAGAAGATCCGACTGGCTCGGTCTTCGGTTTTGCCGATGCTTCAGGCCGGTTCATGCCCTTAGTTCCAATAGTGGAAGCCCGATTAATTTTTGACCATACCGCGTCAGTATTGGGTGGCGATCGCGGTCGTTTCGATCAGTTGGCATCAAATTCGCCACCGGGCGCGGCGGGTTTAGTTTTTGCTCCACCAACTAATCGTTCAGCAATTAACGGTGGCGGGGTGATCGCCGGTCGACTTTTCGGAATTAAAACTGGTATCAGTCCAGAAAATGTGGCGCGTGCCGTTATGGAGGGAGTGGCGTGTGCCGCGCTCGACGCGGTCGACACGCTCGGTGCCGCTGATGTTGCTACCCGCGGCAAGTTATTTCTTATTGGCGGCATCGCCCGCTCTCATGTTTTACAGCAATGCCTCGCCGACTTGTCGGGGCGAGCTATTTATGTGTCCAAGACCGATCCAACCGTTGCGGGGGCTTGTTTACAGGCGACGGCGGTAACTACCGGCGAAAAAGTTTCGGCCATCGCGGCGGCGTGGGGACTGCCCGATACTCGAATAGTAGAACCGGACCCTCAATTTGATGCCGAGGAGATTCGCTCCATAAGTCGCGCCGCCCGTACTCGGCGCTAAATAATTCAGTAAATACGGGCTACTAATTATTGGGGAAGCTTTAACCGCTAGCGTTAGAGGGTGACCAATCTCAGCGACGCGCGCGATCTCCAGCCCGAAATTGTCGATTCCCCGCTCGATTTAATCGGCAACACTCCGTTAGTGCGCTTGCGCCGAGTGGGAGCCGAACTCAATTGCGATTTGGTGGCCAAGGTTGAAATGTTTAATCCGGGTGGAAGTGTTAAAGACCGACCGGCGGTAGCCATGATTGACGCGGCGGAAGCTGCGGGACAACTAGTTCCGGGCGGAACCATCGTTGAGCCCACTTCGGGTAATACCGGAGTAGGACTAGCCATTGTTGCCGCCCAGCGTGGGTATAAGTGTGTTTTTGTGATGTCCGACAAGATGAGCGACGAAAAAATTTCGTTACTGCGCGCTTACGGCGCCGAAGTTGTTGTTTGTCCGACTGCGGTTCCACCTGATCACCCCGACTCTTATTACTCGGTTGCTGATCGACTTACCGAAGAAATTCCTAATGCGTATCGGCCAAACCAATATTTCAATCCGGTTAATCCCGACGAGCACGAGCGTTCGACTGGTCCCGAAATTTGGCGGCAGACGGCAGGGAAAATAACCCACTTCGTCGCCGGCGTAGGAACGGGTGGCACGATCACCGGAGTCGCACGGGTACTTAAAAAAATGAATCCTGAGATAAAAGTGATTGCTGCCGATCCGGAAGGTTCGGTATTTTCTGGGGGAAGTGGTCGGCCGTATTTAGTCGAAGGCGTAGGCGAAGATTTCTGGCCCCCGACTTACGATATGAGTTTGGTTGATCAAACAATCATGGTTAGCGACGCCGACTCCTTCGCCGCCGCCCGACGAGTTACCCGCGAAGAAGGTTTGCTTATAGGAGGATCGTGCGGCACCGCGGTACACGCCGCGTTGATAGCTGGTGCCGATCTTGGCCCTGAACATCTCATGGTGGTTTTATTACCCGACTCTGGTCGGGGCTATTTGTCAAAGATTTATAACGACGACTGGATGACTCGCTACGGATTTTTGATTTCGGACGGGCCGACCGCCGGTGACGTGTTGGGAGCTAAGCGTTCGGCCGCAGTTGACAACGCTATTCCCGAGTTAGTTTTGATTTCTCCCGACGAACCGGCTCGTCGGGGATTTGCACTCATGCGTGATCTCGGCGTTTCGCAATTGATCGTGAGTGTTAGCAAAGAACTTCCGTTAGCAGCCAAAGAAGTAAGCGGGACTCTTTCCGAACTCGAATTAATGGACAAAGCATTTCGCAATCCGGCTGTGCTTGATAATCCAGTTGGCGATTTGATGGAACCGGCAATGCCTATGGTGGGGATTGGAGAAACTGTTAGCGCTGTCGTTGATCGCCTCGATACCGCTAATTCAGTTTTGGTGCTCGAAGGTGGCCATCCCATCGGCGTTTTGACCCGTCAAGATGTTTTGAGTTTCTTGGCTGCTCGGTCACCAGGTTAAAAGTCACCAGGTTAAAAAAGATTTTTATGAGCGATGATAAAAAAAAGCAAGTGATTCAAGGCGGTCAGGGTTTCGAAACTCGCGCCGTTCATGCTGGGCAAGAGCCCGACCCCGTAACTGGCGCGGTTATCCCGCCGATCACCCTTTCTACAACTTTTGCTCAAGATGAGGTGGGCAAACACGGTGGATTTGAATACGGCCGCAGCGGCAACCCCACTCGGCGCGCACTCGAAATCTGCGGGGCGTCACTCGAAGGAGCTGAGTTTGGCTCCGCTTTCGCGAGTGGATTAGCGGCCGAAGACGCAGTGTTGCGAGGCTTACTCAATGCCGGGGATCATTTAATAATTCCCAATGATGCCTACGGGGGAACATTTCGATTGGTGTCGCAAGTATTGGCGGCCGCGGGTGTGGAGTGGAACGCCGTCGATTTAACCGACGCTGCTGCACTCAAAGCCGCGTGCCGCCCCAACACCAAGGCTATTTGGGTAGAAACTCCGACTAATCCGATGCTGACGATTATTGATATTGCCGCGGTAGCAAAGTTTGCGCACGAGAATAACGCGCACTTGATTGTTGATAACACATTCGCTACTCCGTACTTACAAACCCCATTGGCTTTGGGTGCCGATGTCGTGGTTCATTCCAGTACTAAGTATTTGGGCGGCCATTCCGACGTAGTCGGCGGTTTTGTCGCCACTAACGATCCGTCTTTACACGAGAAGTTCGCGTTTTTACAAAATGCAGTGGGTGCAGTGCCGTCGCCCTTTGATTGCTATCTAATTCTACGAGGAATAAAAACATTAGGCGTACGCATGGACCGACACTGCCTCAATGCTCGTGCGATTTCCGAAATGCTTGACTCGCACGCAGCAGTGGATCGAGTCATGTGGCCAGGTTTGATTAGTCACCCCGGGCATAAAGTTGCTGCCCAACAGATGCGCGATTTTGGAGGAATGGTTAGTTTTACGACTGTGGGCGGCGAAGATGCTGCCCTTGCGGTAGCCGCGGCGACGGAATTATTTACGCTGGCTGAATCACTCGGCGCAGTAGAAAGTTTGATTGAGCATCCTGCGCGTATGACTCACGCCACTACCACCGATTCTCCGCTAGCCGTCGATCCGGCTTTGATTCGTTTGTCGGTCGGAATAGAAACCACTGCCGATTTGGTCGAAGATTTGCGCACCGCACTCGACTTAGCGGGCTAACTGATCGCGATTAGACCGACAATCAAGTCTGGCTGGCTAAGCGGCGTTGCTTGAACTGCGCTTTTATGTAGTCGCGGTTCATCATGGCGATAAAGTCGAGTGAAATCTCTTTCGGGCATGCGGCCGAGCACTCGCCGTGGTTAGTACACGATCCGAACCATCGTTCCATTTCGTTAACCATGGCGACAGTGCGGCCGTAGCGTTCGGGCTGGCCTTGAGGCAATAAGTTGAGGTGCTGAAGTTTGGCGGCAGTAAAGAGTTGCGCGGCGCTGTTGGGGCACGCAGCCACGCATGCTCCACAACCAATACAAGCGGCCGCGTCCATAGCGCTGTCCGAAACTTCTTTGGGCACCAAGATCAAATTGGCGTCGGGCGCGGTTCCGGTGGGCGCGGTGATGTAACCACCAGATTCAATAATGCGGTCGAAGGCCGAGCGGTCGACGCACAGATCACGAATTATCGGAAAGGCGGCGGCTCGCCACGGCTCAACGGTGATATGCGCCCCGTCAGCAAACTTGCGCATGTACAACTGGCAGGTAGCAGTACCGGATTCGGGGCCGTGGGCGCGTCCGTTTATCATCATGGCGCACGATCCACAGATTCCTTCGCGACAATCGTGATCAAAAGCGATCGGCTCTTCATTTTTGTCGAGAAGATCTTCGTTGAGTACATCAATCAATTCGAGGAAAGACATATCGGGGCTGGCGTTAGGTACTTCGTAATCGCGAAATTCTCCGGGCGTGTCGGGTCCGCTTTGGCGCCAAATTTTAAGACTGATCTTCACTTTTCTCCGACCTATTTTCGGGCTACTTGTATGACCGCTGGGTGAATGCTACGGATGCGAAGTCGAGTTTTTCGGTGTGGAGAACCGGATTAGCGGTATCTCCGGTGTATTCGTAAGCCGAAACGTGGGCGAAATCATCATCGTTACGCAAAGCTTCACCATCTTCGGTTTGATGCTCGGTACGGAAGTGACCGCCACAACTTTCTTCACGGTCAAGTGCATCTCGACACATCAATTCGCCAAATTCAAGGAAGTCAGCTACGCGTCCGGCTTTTTCTAGCGACTGGTTAATGGTTTCGTTATGGCCAAGAATTTTTACATCTTTATGGAATTCATCTCTCAGAGCGGGAATTTCGGCCAGTGCTTTTTCGAGAGTTTCTCGACTACGGGCCATACCGCAATTGTCCCACACGATTTT
Source organism: Acidimicrobiia bacterium (assembly GCA_038904515.1). GTDB lineage: Bacteria > Actinomycetota > Acidimicrobiia > IMCC26256 > PALSA-555 > SHUY01. The sequence goes on from JBCKKA010000003.1 coordinate 42,046, forward strand.
TCCAAGTTCGCGATGAAACCAATCAACCGATCGACTGCCTCGAATCGACAACATTGCTTCCACTCGTTCGTTGACTTGAGCTTCGGCTTCGGCGAAGACCGGTTCGTCAGTTTTCAGGGCGGAGTTGCCCAACTGGGGGGCTAGATAGTCGCCGATAGTGGCGGGCAATACGAAGTACCCGTCGGCTAGTCCTTGCATCAAAGCACTGGCACCAAGACGATTGGCCCCGTGGTCCGAGAAGTTGGCTTCACCGAGAACGTAGAGGCCAGGGATATTACTCATTAAGTTGTAATCCACCCATAATCCGCCCATGGCGTAATGAACGGCAGGATAAATGCGCATTGGATTTTTATACGGATCTTCTCCCGTGATGCGTTCGTACATTTGAAAAAGGTTTCCGTAGCGTTCGGCGATAGTTTCTTGTCCGAGGCGCGCGGCTGCTTCCGCGAAGTCAAGGTAGACACCATTTTTTAGCGGTCCGACGCCGCGTCCGCTATCAACTTCACGCTTAGATGCCCGTGAAGCGACATCGCGCGGGACAAGGTTTCCGAAAGCGGGGTAGCGCCGCTCTAGGTAGTAGTCGCGTTCCGCTTCGGGGATATCGGCCGCCGATCGTGGGTCATCAAATTCATTTGGCACCCAGATGCGGCCGTCGTTGCGCAGAGATTCGCTCATAAGGGTGAGTTTGGATTGGAATTCGTCGCCGGCAGGAATACAGGTGGGGTGAATTTGAGTGAAGCAAGGGTTGGCAAATAGCGCGCCCTTGCGGTGGGCCCGCCAAGTCGCCGAAGCATTGGAGTTCATCGCGTTGGTAGAAAGATAGAAAACATTGCTGTAGCCGCCAGTGGCGAGCACGACTGCGTGACCGGAGAAAGATTGCACTGCTCCGGTTATTAGATTGCGGGCGACTACACCTACCGCTCGTCCTTCGTGAGTAACGAGATCAAGCATTTCGGTGCGGTGGTGGAGCTCAACATTGCCGAGATGAATCTGGTGGGCTAAGGCTTGGTAGGCGCCTAGAAGAAGTTGCTGGCCGGTCTGGCCTCGTGCGTAGAAAGTACGCGATACCTGAGCGCCACCGAAACTCCGATTATCGAGTAGCCCACCGTATTCGCGAGCGAACGGCACCCCTTGCGCTACGCATTGGTCAATGATATTTACGCTTACCTCGGCCAGACGGTGCACATTGGCTTCACGGGAGCGGTAGTCGCCACCTTTAATCGTGTCGTAGAAAAGCCGGTGAACGCTGTCGCCGTCGTTGCGATAATTCTTGGCGGCATTGATTCCGCCTTGAGCGGCGATGCTGTGCGCTCGGCGGGGTGAATCATGGTAGGTAAGCATCTGAACGTGGTAACCCATTTCGCCCAACGAAGCGGCGGCCGATGCACCCGCTAATCCGCTACCGACTACTACCACCGAGAATTTGCGGCGGTTAGATGGACTTACCAACTTCACATTAAATTTATGATTAGTCCACTTGTCTTCCAGCGACCCCTCAGGGATTTTGGCATCAAGCATTATTTGGCTCACGGATAAATCCTTGTCACCACTAGTAGAGGCATCATTACATTACCGAGCAAGATAATTCCCGCTATCCCAATCGCTCCGCCCTGACGTAGCGCGGCGAAGCGAGGATTACTCCAACCGAGACTTTGAAATAGTGAAGAAAAACCGTGAAAAATATGAAAGGCCAAAGCCATATTGGCCACGATGTAAATAATGGCAACCGGCCAACGCTGAAAACTAGTGATGATGTTGTCGTAGACCTCGCCGCTGCGCCAGGCCGAGTTGCCTACTCCCCAAGTGAGATCGAGCAGGTGGTAAATAACGAACAGGAAAACAATGATTCCGGTCCACCGCATGGTGCGCGACGCGAAGTTGGCGGCGGCGTAGTCGCGACGCGACTGGTAGCGCACAGGGCGGGCTTTGTGATTTGTAATTGTGAGACTGGCGGCCGCAGCAATGTGAATCACGACTGCGGTGAGCAGACCAATGCGCATTGCCCATAGAAAAACGCCATCAGGGAGTACGGGGTGACCAATCGTACGCAACCACTCGGTGTATTCGTTGATATCAGATTTCCCGAGAAACAGTTTTAGGTTTCCGGTCATGTGCACGAATACGAAACCGATTAAGGCCAGACCGGTTAACGCCATTAACCATTTCTTGGCAATATCCGAGCGCCAGAACGCGAGGGGCCAGAATCCGTCAGTACGCGCGGGCGGAGGTACTGGTGCACCGGTGTAATGGCTTAACCTTTCGGCCGCGTCAGCCCCTTCGTGCTGGTCTTCGGTGGAGACCTCTTGGACGATCTTGGTCATCTTGCCTTTCAAGCTTTGAATAATTAAACGCTACCGTCGCGCTAGCTCAGATTCAGGATTCGACGCAGGAATCGGCATAGAAATCGGTGTAGACACCGGCGAAGTTAGCGTCAATTGGGCGATTATCGCTGCCCCCAGAACTCCGAGCATCATGCCGGGCACGATAACGCCCGAGTCGTTGAAGCCGTAACCCAGAATCGCCAGCACAGTGAATCCGATGAATGATGCTCGCAGCTCAGGGGTGCGAGCGATGATGGTTCGCAACTGGGGTCGAGCCGCCATAGCGAGATAAGCCAAGAAACCTAAAACGAGGGGCAGCATCCACACCCAGGCCGAACCCGTAAAGGTCGATAGGTTTTTATCAAGCTTCCTCACGACAACATCAGCGAATGATCCTAAACCCTTATTTTGTATTCGCTCGACTAGTTGTCCAAGATGAGTTCGTTCACCGGTTGGTTGCGATAAGTCGATAGCGGTCATTACTGCCACCGCGCTAATTGTGGCGGCGACACCAATCAAAACTGTGCGGAGTTGAAAGTGAACCCTACCTCCAAGAAGCAAGATCGCGGTAAGTCCAAAAGCCGGCACCATCGCGATAATTCCACCAACGTCACTCCCGAACATCGGTGCAACATCAATTATCAACACGCCCAAAAGAATTAACCAAGCGATTATCACGGCGCGCGATAATTTCTTTTTTCCGTCATCAAATCGGTTAACAAAAAACCCGACGAACAGAATCGTTGCGGCACTGATGGCAGAGAATCCGATGTTGCCAATTCCTGCGAATCGCGCCCCAACGGTCGGGGAATAGCCGAAGGCATTATTAAACTGGAGGTTTCCGCCCGTGATGATATCAATCCCAATTACCAAAATTATCAATCCCAAAGCGATCAGCATGTCATCGTTTTTGTGTCGCTGGCCCGCAACCATGGAGATGGCGCCGATAGCAGCTGACACGATAACGGCGAAGACCCAGTACCAGAATTTTGTAGTTTGATGGAACGTAAGCAACCTAGTCAGGTATATAGCAGTTATAAATCCCAGAGTGAATAGTGAGCCGAATCGTAAAGCCTCTCGTAGCCGACCGGAGTTGGGCCGGTTTAAGAAAACGATTGTCCCCACTATTAAAAGACCGAGGAGAATCATAAAGATAATCGCCACCGGTGTAATCATGGAGTCTCGAAATTGTGAAGCCAAGTCGCTATCGATAAGAAACTCGCGTCGGGCGCTGGCGCCCATATCAGTATGAGCAACGGTAAACGGTTTCCCGTTCATGGCGTCGGGGATTTTTATTCCGAGTTGGTCGAGAACGGTAGGAGCGATATCGACGAGTTGAACGAACCCCGCCCGCCGTGTGGTCGCCGATTTAAGTAGCCCGGGCTTAATGCCATTACCCACAAGCCCGGCAACACCGAGGGGCACGGTCGTGCTGGGTGACGATGGTGATAGCACGATAATCGTGTCGCGCTTTAGGTCAACTTTGTTGAGCATCTGAGCGATCATGGCGTCGGTGTTCCGTAGCGCCTGACGGGTGATAGCTAAATTTTGTTCAGGACTGATCACGCTGCGGTAGGCATTAACACGAGCCAAGTCGGACCCTTCAACGAGCACTACTGATCGCGGTTGCCATGCCACGGTAAAGGCGTCGACTGCGGCGCGGATATTTAGTTGTAATCCAAACGGAGCCCGCGCATTTGTTTCGAGCAGGTTACTGCCAACTTCACCACCGGTTAGTTGTCCTTGGTGGTCCATGAGCGCGGTAACCAATGAACGCTCGTACTGGGGCACCGCTACTCCTGTTGGAGTTTGGTCGCCATTCCCAATAACCGCCGCTTTGTATCCTGCGTTTTTCAAAGCGTCACCCAGTGCGCCGATTTTGGCGTCGTAGGTCTCGTCTGCTTGGGCAGCATTTGCTGCCCCGATGTCTAAGTAAACAATTGGTTCAGTAGCGGTGCGGCCGGTGCGTTGACGATAGACATCGCCGGCGCGGCCGGTGCCAAATTTTTCGCTAACTTCCATTCCTGCACCTTTACTAGCGAGGAGAATCGGAGTGATTCCGGAACCAACCGCTTTAGTTCCGGCACCAATCGTGAGATAACCCTCAGTGAGGGCGGTCGCGCGGGCGATGGTTCGGGTAGTTAGACCACCTACTGCTCCTTGGTTGAGGATTTTCCGCAACGTGGGAGCGTCGTGACTGGTTAGGTCACTCCAAGTGATTCCAGGAAGCGAAATAATTAGTACTCGTCCGTCGCCTGCCGGCGACTCAGATTTTGACTTAACGGTGCTAGCACTGGCAACGATTGGGTTGATGATTGCCAGCATGACCGCCACGGCACCGAAAACACCAGCAAAGCGCGCTTTTGTCATCCGATAAGAATACGTTCGGTTGCTTCGGCCGCCTGGTCCCAGTCGAAAGCGCCCGATTCAATAACCAATTTTTGACCCGCCTTGCCCATGCTTTGTGCCTCTTTTGGTCGCGCGATCATTTGCGCCAGAGCATCAGCCAGAGCATCAGTTTCTCCTGATGCGGTCAATACCCCCATTCCGTTTAACAGTTCGCGGTGCGCAACGATGTCGCTTGCCACTACGGGGATCCCTACGCTTATGGCTTCGAGCATGGCGAGCGGCTGTCCTTCATGAAATGAGGGCGAACAAAATATGCTTGCGTTACGAAAAAGCGCGGCTAGCGTTTCGCCGGTTTGTACTCCGACCATCCGAATATTCGACCCAGGAATACTGGCTCGTTCTTGTAGCGACATTACGTAGTCGTCATTACTGCCACGAGCGGAACCAACAACAACCAGTTGGTAATCGCCGTCACGCGCGCTCGCGCGCAATTGGTCAAAGGCGTCAAAGGCGAGGTGAATTCCTTTTTCAGGAACAATGCGGCCGACGGTAAGAATGTATTTGTTAGGAATAACTTTCAGTTCGTCTAACGGTCCCGATCCCGCCTCCGCCAACGGAGTTATTCCGTTAGCGATGTAATGGATTGGCGCCGCTTTGGGAAAACGTTTCTCGCCTGATTCAGTCAAGTTTTTAGAAACCGCGATTAAAGCATCAGCCGCGCTCATGGTTATGCGTTCGTTAGTGCGCAGCATGGCGCGTGCCACGCGACCCCATTTCTCGTCTTGCCACTCCAAACGGTGGATGGTGGCGACTACTCGCCGTCGGCGTTTTGGGTGGAACAAGTGAGGAAAGAACGAAAACCCTGATGACGCGAAAGAGTGATAATGAACGACATCGAACTCGCCGCGCGCCGCGGCCAGTGAAGCGGTGAAGCCGTAACTGAGCCGATCCCATCGACTTTTGTGAATCATTTTGACTTGTCGCAGTCGCACGCCGCGAAACTCTTTGGTCTCAGCGTTGCCGCACAGAATAGTGACTTCGTGACCTCGCGCGGCAATGCGGGAATAAATCTCAATGCAATGGCGCGACATTCCGCCTTGCCCGCTGGGCATAGTCAGCGGCCCAATTACGGCAATCTTCATACCTACTCAGACTAAGTGAGTGAAGTCGCTCCAGAGACTCATGTCGAGACTCGGAACTAACTCCTTAGTGCGCAATACTTCCGCCTCATAGGCACCTACTAAATTGGCCCGATCCTCAGCACTCATGTTCGCTTGTTCCCCTCGGTTGCTATTTCGTGCCGTTTTTAAATCGACAGGAATAAAAGATGAATCGAGACCTAAAAATTCGTACGAAGCCGCTATTTGGCTAGCGGGTTCGCGTAGGCATTTTTCGAATTGCAGTACTTGTACACGCTCAGGAGGTATGTACTTAAATAAGTTCTCTAGTTGTAACGCGTAACAACCGAGCCGAAAAGCCTGACTAGAACTTTTATAATTTAATCGTCTGGTTTCTGATTGCAGTTCTAATCCTGATTGGTATCGGTCTACGGGATTTCGCAGCAAAATAATGAAACGAGCATCAGCCGCGGCAATGTTTAGTAGTGGTGGAATCCAGAAGTGGCTAAGGTATCCAGGGGAGAATTCACCGGTAATTGATCCAGACGGTCTAGGGAAATACGAATGGTATTTATCGACATCAGCATCCGTAAACGGTCTATTCCAGTAGCTTCGGAGGTAGTGCAATTCTTTAAACGGTTGCGGACTTGCCGCCGGATGCGATTCAATCAAGTGATTCCACCAAGTAGTCCCCGCTCGCTGAGCTCCAAGACCTATGTAATCGGGCGCCCCCGTCGACCAATGCTCTGGGCAACGGGGAGGTTTGTGAATCGAACGATACTGACGGAATCTCTCGGTTACCCCTCGTAGTTTCATGGTTTAAAAGATACTTAGAACCAGTTGGCTACGCTGCGCAGACAAGTTATTTTCGCTCAAAAAAGGAGCCCTGAGTGACCACAGTAAACGATCGGCCAGGAACCCTCGGTGAATTGCGAGCCGCAGGTTGGGTTTCGCGCCCAGTGAAACAAGAGGTGCGAGAAAACGCAACTAAGCGAATCGCCGAAGGGCAATCGGTAGTTGAAGGGGTGGTTGGTTACGAGCACACCGTTTTGCCCCAACTTGAGAATGCGTTACTCGCGGCCCACGATGTCATTTTCTTAGGTGAGCGCGGTCAAGCCAAGACTCGCATAATTCGTTCTCTGGTTGACTTGCTCGACGAGTGGATGCCGATAGTTGCCGGTAGTGAAATAAATGACGACCCCTACAATCCAGTTTCGCAAGCGGCGCGTGAGTTAGTCGAAGAAATGGGCGACGCAACTCGAATTGAGTGGGTTCACCGCGATCGACGGCTAAGTGAAAAACTTGCCACCCCCGATACTTCTATTGCTGATCTAATCGGCGAGATAGATCCAATCAAGGTGGCTGAAGGTCGCTACTTGGCCGACGAGTTAACTATCCATTACGGATTGGTCCCGCGCACTAACCGAGGGATTTTTGCCATTAACGAACTCCCCGACCTTGCCGAGCGAATTCAAGTCGGTCTGTTAAATGTGCTTGAAGAGCGCGATGTGCAAATCCGGGGCTACAAGATTCGTCTACCGCTCGATTTGATGTTGGTGGCATCGGCTAACCCTGAGGATTACACCAACCGCGGTCGTATCATTACTCCACTGAAAGATCGTTTCGGTTCACAAATCCGAACGCACTATCCCCTTGATGTTGATCTAGAGATGGGAGTTATGGAGCAAGAAGTAGAAATAGCCGTCCCTGACGGTATGACCGTGATCGTCCCCGACTTTATGACCGAGATAGTGGCCATGATCAGCCAACTGGCTCGGCGGTCGCCTCACATCAACCAACGGTCGGGGGTGTCGGTGCGAATGTCGATCGCTAATTACGAAATTATGGTGGCCAGCGCGACTCGCCGCGCGGTGCGTAACGGCGAGACCGACATAGTGCCGCGGGTTAGCGATCTGGAATCCTTGGTGGCGAGTACTGCAGGGAAAATCGAATTCGAAACTGTCGACGACGGTCGCGAAGGTCAGATTCTGGAGCGATTGGTGCAAGCAGCCACACTCGAAACTTTCCGTTCGGTTTGCGCGCCCGAGAAACTCTCGGAACTAGTCACTGCTTTCGAGGGTGACATCGTCGTTCACACCGGAGACGATATTCCGGCTAAGGACTACACCGAGCTTTTGTCCAAGTTGCCCGGAATGAGCGGCGCGTTAAGCGATCTCGAAGTACCCGAAACACCAGCCGGTGTTGCTTCGGCCATAGAATTCGTTCTCGAGGGACTGCATCTTTCTCAGCGACTTAATAAAGACGCGATAGGCGGAAAGTCGTCTTATCGAGCTAAAAGCTAATCAGCCAATCGGTGAAAACAGAGCGGTTCTATAAGCCGCTGTCGCGTTTGTAAACATTGCAGGCTTGATTGGCGTAGCGGTTTACCGTATCGACGGCTTTTTGCACCTTGGGCCTGTCCTTAACTGTCGGGTCTTTTTTTACATCGCGAACTGCTTGCGCAAATATTTCGGCTTCGGCTTTTATTTTTTTTGGTGCGGTACGGGCTAGTTCTTCAATCAGCGGTAGCTGACGAGAAGCATTGGCCTCGCCAACCCGCTCTGCGTGTTGGAGTTCGGTGCTGTAGCGCTCGGCCGCTCGGCAAAAGGCGCTCGATGCGGAGAGTTTCTTATTTTCAGAAGAACTGCAGGCGGCCATTAAGAGCGTCGCCACCAATACCAGCACGAGTCCCACTCGGCCGCGGCGATGAGCTATTTGGTTCATCTTCGTATTGTTGTGGCTTCAATTGCCGTAATCACTATTCAGCGCTCGGTTGCAGTATCGCCCAGCTAGGGCCTAGCTCGCCAGGAGACTACGGTTCGGGTAATGGGTATGCGACGACGTAATCGGCTCGAACCGCCCAAGTTTCGCTATTCCGCTTGGGACGGCACCCAGACCGGCTTCAACTTTGATGCCGATGCTCTTCTCGACGAGGTCAGTGACGATCTGCTTTATCACGGTGACATTAACGCGGCGTTACGGCGCCTGATGCAGCAGGGCATGACCGACCGCGACGGCAACGAGATGATGGGTTTACGAGAAATGATAGATGCTTTGCGCGAACGCCGACGAGAAATGCTCGACCGTTACGATCTTGGTGGTGTTTATGAAGATATTGCCGAAAAATTGCGAGAAATTATTTCGGACGAGCGTACGGGGATTGATCGTCGAGTCGACGAAGCTCTTTCTTCCAACGACCGTCGGCGTGAAGAAATAGTTGAGGATCTTGCTAAACAACGCCGTGAAGAACTTGATCAACTCCCGCCCGATTTAGCCGGCATGGTTAAGTCGTTGCAAAGTTACGACTGGATGGATGACGCCGCGCGCGCCCGTTTCGAAGAGCTGATGCAAGATTTACGCGACCAACTAATACAGAGCACCTTTAACCAGATGGCTGAAGGAATGGGGAACATGAGTCCCGAGCGCATGGCTCAAATGAAAGACATGCTGGCTGATCTAAACAAAATGCTCGAACAGCGTGCTAACGGTGAAGAACCTGACTTCGAAAAGTTTATGGAGAAGCACGGCGAATTTTTTCCCGATAATCCTAAAAATCTCGATGAATTGCTCGCGCAAATGGCGCAATCGATGGCCCAAATGCAACAAATGCTTAACTCCATGAGTCCTGAACAGCGCGCCCAGTTGCAAGCACTTTCGCAGTCTTTGCTTGAGGATATGGATCTAAGTTGGCAAATGGATCAGTTATCTCGCAATCTGCAGGGTGCCTTTCCCGATCTTCCGTGGAATCGATCACAGCGATTCGACGGCGACGAGCCGCTCTCGATGGGACAGATGCCGGGCTTGCTCGATCAACTCGGCGATATGGACAATCTCGAAAACTTGTTACGCCAAGCCACTCAACCTCGCGAACTGGCTGAAGTTGATATTGACCGAGCCCGCGATCTCTTAGGTGACGACGCCGCCCGATCATTAGAGCGTTTAGCAGAATTGGCCAAAATGCTGGAAGAGGCTGGGCTCATAGAACAACGAGAAGGTCGCCTTGAGCTCACTCCGCGCGGAATAAAAGCACTCGGACAAAAAGCACTCGGCGATTTATTTAAGAAGTTAATGAAAGATCGCCCCGGCAATCACGACACCGAACGAGAAGGCATTGGCCACGATCCTGCTTACGAGCACAAGCCGTACGAATGGGGTGATCCGTTTCGCCTTGATGTACAACAAACGGTGAAGAACGCAATCTGGCGACAAGGTGCCGGAACACCAGTAAAACTTACCGCTGACGATTTTGAAATAGAAAAAACTGAGCAGGTCACTCGTAGCGCCACCGTTCTTTTGCTCGATGTATCAATGTCAATGCCTATGCGCGATAACTTTTTACCGGCAAAAAAAGTAGCGATGGCTTTACACTCGCTAATTACCAGCCGCTATCCGCGTGATTATTTTGGTTTGGTGAGTTTTGGGCGAGTAGCGCGTGAAGTTGCTCCGGAGAAATTGCCCGAGATGAGTTGGGATTTTGAGTGGGGAACCAATATGCAGCACGCCCTGTTACTTGCTCGTCGCATGCTGGCGCGTGAGAGCGGAACTAAGCAGATCATCATGGTTACCGACGGCGAGCCCACCGCCCACATACAAAACGGAGACGCGTATTTTAATTATCCGCCGTCACCGATAACGATCGAAGAAACTTTGCGTGAAGTCATGCGGTGCACGCGCGACGGAATAAGAATTAATACTTTTATGCTCGACGAGAGTTACTACTTGCGCGATTTTGTCGAGCGCATGATGCGGCTTAACGGTGGCCGAGCGTTCTTCACCACGCCGGACAATCTGGGCGATTATGTCCTGGTCGACTTTCTTGAGCAACGCCGACAGTCACGCCGAGCGAGCTAAGGCTAAATCTCCGCGCGCTGATAAAAAATGCTCAAAAATAGCCAATTCTGGCTATAAATCTTGAGAAAAATCGCCCAAATCGGACATTTCGCTGGGGATATCGAGGCTGCCCCTTGCATTATGTAGTTGATTGCGGGCAGCATGTCATCTATGGAATTCCAAGGATGTAATTCCTAGGGAATTTAGTTTTCAGTGTTCGCAAGGTTGGGGCGAGGGGCCCGAGCCGAACCCTTAGGACTATTGCCCTAAAGCGACATCACCCAGGCGGAGGAGATGCCATGCAGGTCCAAGATTTCATTGAGATGGTAAAGGTCCAGAGGGCCGACCCCAATAGCCGTTGGCAGGAACGGGCCAACTGTCTTGGCGTTGATCCCGACCTGTTCTTTCCGGAGCGAGGAGCTTCGACTCGTGAGGCCAAGGGCGTCTGTCGGGGTTGTGAGGTTCGTCTGGAATGCCTTGAATACGCTCTCGTCCACGGTGAGAAGTTCGGTATTTGGGGTGGCCTATCCGAACGAGAACGCCGCCGAGTGCGACGGGAACGAGCTATGGCTCGTCGCCTAGCTCCGGTTGCTGACGCCGCTACCGCTTAAGCGCGCAGTCTTTATCGCAAAACATCTTTAGGTTCGGCTTTTCAGTCGGCCCTCTACAGTGTCGTCGGCACTCAAACTGTGGCGGGCCACAAATTCCGGGCTTAGACAGGCAAATTCTGCTTCAGGCATTAGACCGACCAATTCGAGTTTGCTGACTGCTTGATTCATTGCCGCCGCGGCTTGTTCTACGGCAATGGTGGTGGCTTCAAGACCAGTTCGTTTTAAGTCGACCAAATTTAGTGAAACCTGGGCACAGCTCTTAGCCGCTAACGCAAAACCCAAGGCTCGCACTCCGGGTAATCCGCCGTCGCGTTCACGCAAGGTCCGCGCGATCGTGCGGGCGGCATCAACATCAAAACTGGCGAGTAAAAAATTTACTGCCACTAGAGGTTGTCGTGCTCCTACCGCAACGGCGCCCAAGCGAGGGTTTGCGGTGGATGGCCCATCGTCGGGTTCTCGTTCAGTAAAAGCGGTGGCGCGCAAAGTCGGGAGTGAACGATGTTCGGGGTCGGCGTCGTCGTAGAAAAATACTGGCAGTTCAAGTTCCACAGCAGCCCAACGACCAAAAGCGTGCGCGGCGTCGACGGCGATTTCGCTTGCTTCCGCTAACGCGCAGAACGGCACTACGTCGAGGGCACCAAAGCGAGGGTGAACGCCTTGATGGTTGCGAAGATCTATTCGAGTATTCACCGCGCGGGCGAGATCGACTGCGGCTGGAATCGCGTCGGCGGGGCCTGGCCCCGCGAGAGTAAAAACGCTGCGGTTGTGGTCGGGGTCGATGTGCAGATCAAGCAGTTGGGGCCCACAAATCTCAACCAGTTCAGCCAGCACTACCGATCGGCGGCCCTCGGAGATATTGATAACGCACTCAAGCATGTCCACGAGGCTAGCCAGCCCATTGGACAAATTGGTAAGTCAGAATCGGTAGGGTGAAGTTATGAAAATTGGTTTGGCTTTGCCACAATACGACTACTCAATAGCGGGCGAGTCGCCACTCACCTTCGCCACATTGGCGCGGCATGCCCAGGCTGCTGAAAGTTACGGCTACGACTCGCTGTGGCTTTCCGATCACTTATTTCTTGATATCAAGAAGTACGGAGGGACCGCTGAGCCCCAAGGAGCGTTCGAACCTATCGCCACACTGGCCGCGCTCGCGGGGATAGTTCCACGCGTGCGGTTAGGAACTTTGGTGTTATGCGAAGCACTCCGACCACCCACGATGGCGGCTAAAGCGTTGTCGACTCTAGATCGCATTACTGGTGGCCGGCTTGATGTTGGACTAGGCACTGGTTATTACGAACCCGAATACGCGGCCATCGGAATGGAGTTACCTAGCCCCGGCGCGCGCGTGCAACGGTTACGAGAAGCGACCGAGATAATTATTGCGTTACTAAACGGCGAAGACCTTACTTACGAAGGTAAGTTTTTTTCCTGTACGGGCGCCCATCTAGATCCCCCTGCGCAACAAGTTCCGCGACCGCCAGTATTTATTGGTGGCAAAGGCGACAAAATGCTGGCGCTAATTGCTGAGGTGGCCGACGGGTGGAACACCTGTTGGGTCTGGACTCCCGAGGCGTACCAAGCGCGCGCGAAAGTTTTGGATCACGCGTGTGAATCAATTGGCCGGGACCCGTTATCAGTAGAACGCACTCTTGGCCTCTATGCGTTGGTCGGCGAAAATGAAGCCGATCTTGCCGCTCGTTTTGCTCGATTACAGCAAGCGACACCCGCGGGCGTGCTTGATTCGATGTCGCTTGACGAATGGCGCAAGGGGCGCCTAGTGGGCACCGCGGAACAAGTGCGAGAGCAGGCCCAAGTTTGGTCTGATCTTGGTGTGACGACGATCATCGTGGGCGCGGGAGCACTACCGTTTCAGATAGGGGCGTTAGCCGATGTTGCTGTTCTGGCTGAAGTTTTGGGGTCGGGTTCAGACGCCACCTCTACGGCAACGAGCGGGTAGCCTGTTGGTACCGACCCGGAAAGGATGGGATCCATGAACCTCGGACCCACCGAACTAATCATCATCCTCCTTATCGTGCTGCTGGTCTTTGGTAGCACCAAACTTCCGAAACTGGCTCGCTCTATGGGCCAGGCCCAGAAGGAGTTCAAGAAGGGTGTCAGCGAAGGCGGCGACAAAGACGGTGCGCCTGATTCTGATTCAGATGGTGGCACCAAGAAGTCCTGATCTTTTACTGGCCTTATCTACGGGAACCTTCGCGACCTCGGCGTCGTTTTGATTCATGGTTGACGGAATTCCCACGTGGGAAGAGGTGGCCCGAGATTACGGACGATTTCTTTACACGGTGGCATACCGACTAACCGGAAATGATCAAGACGCTCAGGATCTGGTTCAAGAAGCGCTAATGCGGGTCCGGCGAGGACTTGAGCGCTATGAGCCGGGTTCCTTGAAAGGCTGGTTAGCCCGAATCGTGACCAATGTGCACCTCGACAATATGCGGCGTCAGACGCGTCGGCCCACGAGTTCGTTTCCTGATGACCCCGATCAGGTATTGCCGCCCAGTCCGGCGGCCGATGAATTTAGTAGCGACCTCAGCGCGGATTTACAACGAGCGCTCTTGAATCTTCCCAACGAGTTTCGTATTCCCGTTGTGCTGTGTGATGTGGCCGATCAATCATACGAACAAATTTCTGCGGTCCTTGATATTCCGATTGGAACCGTTCGGTCTCGCATTCACCGCGGTCGTCGTATTCTTCGGAGCACCCTGGCTGGTATTGAACGATGACCGATTTTTCATCCACCAACAACGAATTCGATCTCAGCGAAGATCTGCTATCGGCTTATATCGATGGCGAGTTAGGCCCAGCAGATCGAAATTTGGTCGAATCTCATTTGGCCGAATCGGCACAGTGGCGAGTAGTGCTCGACGAAATAACCAATGTGCGTTCCGCGCTTAGAAGTCTTCCCGAGCGCGACGCTCCATCTGAGTTTTGGGAACGGCTTGCTGCGGTTACTGATACTGAAGCCGCGGTAATCGACATTGATAAATATCGCCGCCGTAATCGCCGCCGCAATCGATGGATGACCGCGATAGGTGGTGCCGCGGTTGCCGCGGTATTAGTAATCGGGATTGTCGTTATTCCTAAAACCGATAAAGCCCAACCGCCGATAGGAGTTTTCAGCAATCGTCACGCGGTGCAAGCGGTTAATGGCGGTGCACCAATTGTCGATTTGGTGTCGGTGGCAACCCGGAATCGATTTTCCCGATGAGAGGGATTGGGCGCGTAGTCGTAGGAGTTGGTGCGCTGCTAGCAATCGCGGCCATACCGACGACACTTACCGTCACTTCGGTTAGCGCTGCTGACGATCCGGCCGCGTTAATTACCGCTTCTCGACATGCTTCCGGAAACCTTGATGCTGAAGTTGAGATTCGGTGGCGACCAGGAAAGTCGGTTAAGTCGGCGCAAGTGCACGTGCGCGCTGATAACGGGAGCTTTTGGGTTGGTGACGGAGAATGGACCGCGGGCGGCGATGGTCGCTCTCTATGGGTATCCAAAGACGGAGTTATCACTAGGTGGACCGCAGAAAACGAAGTTACGCGCCCCGATCCTGATGCGCAATGGGATCTCGTGATGGCCGGAAAACAAATGAGTCCAATGGGTTCGGTAATTGACTTAATCGACGCTCGTGACAACAAGGGCCGACGACGAGTTCGTCTAGGAATAGATCAAGCCAGTGGTCTGGAGGTTAGCCGCGAGGTTTATTCCTTAACTGGAGACTTGGTTCATTCGGTCCGGCTGATTCCCGCGGCAACCGATTCAGTAGTGACGAGTCCGCCACCCTCGGCTCCCGACGGCAAAAGCGATTCAGGTTCGGTTCCCGATACCGCCGACGATTTTCTTAGCCCTAATAATCTTGATCGCGGATTCAAACTTTTAGCTCGCTATGAATTCCCCAACAACATTCGGCAGTCGTTTTACTCCGATGGAATATTTACTCTGTCGATTTTTGAACAGAGCGCCAGCATCGATTGGGATGCACTGCCTGCTAGCGGTCGTGCGGTGAATATTGGTAACGCTAATGGTCGTTGGTATGTAACTGCCTCAGGATCGGTCGTGGTATGGGCCGATGGCGATCACGGGTTTACTAGCATTTCCGACGCGCCACCCGATGTGGTAGTTGCCGCGGTGCGACCGATGCGACCGCGTTCTCTGTCGGAAACTGAAAAAATTGTCGATTTCGTTACCGGACCATTCGGCTGGAACTAGATCTATACAGAGTATTTCTGAAAAACCCTTGGGTGCGGTTAAACCGAAGTTTCTACTCGGCGGCGGCTCAATATGCGCCGTCGTTCTCGCTCGGAACAGCCACCCCAGACGCCGTGTTCAATTCGATAAGTAAGGGCATACTCAAGACACTCACTCTTTACTGGGCATTCCGCGCAAACTTTACGAGCGCGATCGACACCCGAACCATCGTTAGGGAAAAACTGAGTCGAAGCGCCACCTCGACAGCGAGCCCGTTCCATCCAAGCGGGAGTTTTATGGTCGGGGACTACGGGAGTTTCCGGCTCGCGAGTCTTCATGGAGTCGTTGGCCTTTCGGTCGTGTTGCGCGGTCCTCTAAATAAGTAAACGCTCTGACTTGTGTTCTGGTTCCCAATTTCTGGTTCCCAAATTCTGGTTCCTTGATTTCCGGTCCTCAATTCCCGCTCCTCAATTTCCGGACTGATCTCTCAGGATCGCCTCAGGTTTGCCGGAACCTAAAACTCGGGTGTGACGTTTTAACTATCGACGACCTAACCTGATTGTTTCACTCCTCGAGCGAGGCAGTCCTGAACCCATATTCCAAAACGATCCCAAAACGATCCCAAAACGATCCCAAAACGATCTAGGGACGGCTAAAATTCATGACGATTAATCTCAAGGACGACGCGATGACTCAAACCGAAAGCATTAAAAAGGCGAATAAGCGACCGCGGTCAGTTTTGGTCGCGGCCATAGTTGGCGCCATAGTGGGCGCGCTGGTAAGTGCGGGAGTAGTAATTAGTTTCCGCAACGATTCAACCACCACGGTCGTACGAACTGCTAAGGGAACCGAGGTCATCAGTCGAGCGTCGGATCAGATAACTGGCAGCACCGATGTAGCCGCGATTATTTCTAAGTCTCAGCCGGCCATTGTGGCGGTAACTACTAAAACCGATTCGGGCGAAGCGGCCGGAACCGGGTTTGTTATTACCGAAGATGGTTACATCGTTACTAATAATCATGTTATCGAGGGCGCTAATTTAATCGAAGTCGCTTTCACTAACGGATCGATTAAGGAAGCCAAATTGGTGGGCAAAGATCCTTCAGTGGATCTCGCGGTGCTTAAAGTCGACGGATCCGGTCTAGCCACCATCGCATTAGGCGATTCTGATTCCGTTCAAGTCGGCGACGATGTCGTAGCTATTGGCAACGCGCTCGCTCTTGAAGGAGGGCTTAGTGTGACGCGCGGAATCATTTCTGGAACCGACCGAACGGTACCCACTAATACTGGCGCCAATCTGGTGGGAATGCTTCAAACCGACGCCGCGATTAACCCCGGCAATTCGGGTGGGCCTCTGCTCGATTCTCAAGCGCGCGTGATCGGTATTAACACCGCTATCGCTAACCCGAGTTCATATCAAGGTGTTGGTTTTGCTATTCCAATTTCTGCGGCGAAACCGATCATCGAAGACTTACGCTTGGGACGCACGCCGGCATTCCTAGGAGTTTCCACTCAGAGCATCACGCCCGCGCTAGCACGCGAGCATTCACTCAACCTCTCATCGGGTGCTTATGTGGCCAAGGTGACTGCGGGCTCGGCGGCTAAGGAGGCAGGTTTAGAAGTTGGCGATGTAATAACCGAAATTGAAGGGTCGAAAATTAGCGACTCCACCGATGTGCTCACCGCCATTCGAGAGCACCGTCCCGGCGACTCGATTTCGATTGTGATTAGCCGTAACGGCGACAAGCAAACACTCCGAGCAACGCTTACCGATCGGCCGAGCTAGCAAACCGCCAAGTCTGCCCCCAGCATTCCGAGACCTCTTCTCGTAACGGTTTCACGGACTATTTGGTTTCAGCCGTTTGCTTCGAAATACTTTCCGAACGAAATTTACAGATTTAAGCACGCCGGGAATGCGTGCTAACTGCTGTTTCTTCTCGTAGTATTCAGGACGTTTCGTTTTGACTTCTTCGACTTTTAGCTGGTCGTCAATTCTGGTTCTAAAGTCGGCTGCGACTTGTGCGCTTCCCGCACCCCTTGCGAGAGCGTCGTCAAATTTATCGGTAATATCTGGTACGGCCTCAGGATTGAACATAGCCAGTGCTAGGGCCCAGTGGGCAAGTGATAAAAATTCAAGGTCAGGAGTTTCTGCGTCGGTGTATCCCCCATGGAGTCGCCACTGCGTCATTCCAATCGTCGCGGC
>JBCKKA010000004.1:0-53179 GCA_038904515.1 Acidimicrobiia bacterium
AGCGTGGACCGATTTCAGAAAATAACTTGTGGGTCGCGCGCTTGTCGTGCAGAACCGAAATCACTCGTCGCCGGTCGTGGATAGAGCCGTGTTTAGCCTTAGTAATCAAATGCTCGGCGTACGGACGCAACAGCTTCGCCTTAGCCACGGTCGTAACGATGTGCTCGGCTTCAAACAAACTCGCCGCCAAGTTGGCCAGCATGAGCCGTTGATGTGCGGGGTCTTTACCTAGGCGCGCGCCTTTACGAGGGGTAGGCATTGATTAGCCCCTGACTCGCAACGACAAGCCCCGCTCGTCGAGTTTTTCGTTGATCTCAACTAGCGATGTAGGACCAAAGTTGGTGATCGCCATAAGGTCGTCTTCGGTCTTCTCTAGCAACTGTCCAATGGTGTCGATTCGAGCCCGCTTAAGACAGTTGTTCGGACGCTCAGTCAAGTTGAGGTCTTCGATCGGCAGATCAAGATCGGGCGATGAAGAAGAAATCGTAGAAACTTCTCCCAGCCCTAATCCACGAGGATCGTCAGAAAGATCGGCGACCAAACTCACGAGATTACGCAAAGTGTCACCCGCGGACGAAAGTGCATCGCTCGGCGAAATCGAACCGTCGGTCTCAACTTCAATCGTTAACTTGTCGTAGTTGGTGATCTGACCTACTCGGGTCGACTCAACTGAGAAAGTCACTCGCCGCACCGGTGAGAAAATCGCGTCAACCGGAATTACGCCGATAGCAGATTCCCGCTTGTTCCGATCAACCGACAAGTAGCCGCGACCAGGTTCAACCGTGAGGTCGATGGCCAAGATTCCCTTGGCGTTGATGGTGGCAATATGCAACTCGGGATTTAAAATTACAACATCGGAAGTGGTAGCAATGTCGGCCGCAGTTACATCGCCCGGGCCTTTCTTGTCCAGACGCAGAGCCACTGCTTCTTCGGTAGCGGTAGTGAGAACTAGGTTTTTGATGTTAAGGATGAGATCGGTGATGTCTTCTTTGACGCCAGGGATTATTCCGAACTCATGCAGCGCTTCATCAAAACGCACTTGGGTAACCGCAGCACCCGGAATCGACGACAGCAAAGTGCGGCGCAAGCTGTTGCCGAGGGTGTGACCGAAGCCTGGCTCTAACGGCGAAATAGTAAATGACTGAATATTTCCAGCCGGCTCACCAGACTCAACTTCAGGGCGTTGGATTATTAGCATTTTAATTTTCTTTCGGCTGAGGTGAAGGCTTAGAGCCACCACCAGGGATTAGGGACAGGCAGTTACTTGGAGTACAACTCAACAATCAATTGTTCGCGAACCGGTACATCGATCTGCTCGCGAATCGGCAATGCTCGAACCGTCGCTTGGAAATTAGCGGCCGAAACATCCATCCACGCCGGAATCGCACGATCGAGAGTGTCAAGATTATGGCGGATGACAATATTTTCCCTCGCTTTCTCGAGGATCCCCACCACATCGCCAGCTCGGCACTGATAGGAGGGAATGTCGAGCCGCTTGCCGTTGACCGAGATGTGGCCGTGACGAACAAACTGGCGAGCCTGACTACGGCTGGCGGCAAAGTTGGCCCGAAAAACCACATTGTCGAGCCGACATTCGAGCATCTGGAGCAAGTTCTCGCCGGCAATACCTTGCTGACGGGAAGCCATGGCGTAGATGTTCCGAAATTGCTTCTCGAATACACCGTAAATACGACGGGCTTTCTGCTTTTCTCGCAACTGCAAAAGGTATTCGCTCTCACGAATACGACCCCGACCGTGTTCACCCGGCGGATAAGGCTTACGCTCAATCGCGCACTTCATCGTCTCGCACTTAGCACCCTTGAGAAATAACTTCGTCCGTTCGCGGCGACAAAGCCGACACACTGGACCTACATAACGAGCCATGATCAGGTTCTCCGGCGTTTCGATAGCCGGCACCCGTTGTGAGGAATCGGAGTCACGTCTTGAATGCCCACAACTTCGATACCAATATTCTGGATTGTCCGAATCGCGGTTTCGCGTCCCGAACCCGGACCCTTAACTAAAACATCGACCCGTCGGACACCGTGTTCCATGGCCCGACGACCTACGGTCTCCGCGGCAAGTTGCGCGGCAAAAGGAGTGCTCTTACGCGATCCCTTAAAGCCCACATTGCCCGATGACGCCCACGCCAGCGCATTGCCCTGCTGATCGGTCACCGTGATGATCGTGTTATTAAAAGAAGATTTGATGTGCACTACTCCGTAAGCAACATTTTTACGGACCCGACGTTTAGTCCGCCGCGGTCCCGATGCTGGCTTTGAGCCGGCGACCTTGCTAGATGACTTTGCCACTACTTAATCCTTCTCCTCTACTACTTAGCTACGCTCTTCTTGCCCGCAACGGTCTTTTTAGGTCCCTTGCGGGTTCGCGCGTTGGTGCGAGTGCGTTGACCGTGAACGGGGAGGCCGCGGCGGTGACGAATACCGGCGTAACTGCCAATCTCGACTTTACGTTTGATATTGGCCGACACATCACGCCGAAGATCACCTTCAACTTTAAGATTGGTATCGATCCAAGAACGGATCTTTGTTACCTCGGTATCGGTAAGGTCGCGCACCGGAGTATCGGGAGATAAGTCGGTTTCGCGACAAATTGTCGCCGCGGTGGTCCGACCAACGCCAAAAATATAAGTCAACGAGATCATCAACCGCTTCTCACGCGGAATGTCGACTCCAGCGATTCTTGCCATATGTCTCTATTGCTCCCGGATTTTTAGTTTCATAGGATTTTTAGTTTCATAGGATTTTTAGTTTCTTAGCCTTGGCGCTGTTTATGGCGCGGATTCTGACAGATAACCCGCACCGCGCCGTGGCGACGAATGACTTTGCACTTCTCACACATTTTTTTAACTGATGGTCGAACTTTCACAGTTACCTTTCAGAAATTATTTATAGCGATAGGTGATGCGGCCCCGACTTAAGTCGTAGGGGGTCAGTTCAACTTGAACTCGATCACCAGGTAAAATACGGATGTAGTGCATCCGCATCTTTCCGGAGATATGAGCGAGCACTTTGTGCCCGTTCTCAAGTTCAACTCGGAACATCGCGTTCGGTAGTGGTTCGACTACCGTTCCCTCGACCAGGATCGTGTCGTCTTTGGGTTTGGTCAGAGCTTTCCTCGCCTATGGGGGTTCGCCAGAGCGAACCGTACTGAGCCTCAAACCTTACTAGGAAAGCCCTCGGCTGCCCAAGTCGCGGTTCTCCTCTCCCACCGGCACTAGATATGCGCCCCGGTTCGCGGGTCTACCGTAAGCGCCGGATTAACCGATCCCGGATTAACCGAGCCGGGCCTAACCGAGCCGGGTCAGGACTTCGGGACCGTTTTCGGTGCAGGCAATGGAGTGTTCAAAATGAGCCGACCGCTGACCGTCACGAGTGACCACCGTCCAGCCGTCGCTAAGCACTTGGGTCTCTTGAGTTCCGATGTTAATCATGGGTTCTATCGCTAAAACGTGCCCCGACTTAAGTCGCATCCCCTTGCCCGGCACTCCGTAATTAGGAACTTGAGGTTCCTCGTGCATAGCGGTTCCGATGCCGTGGCCAACATATTCGCGAACAACGGAGAAATCTGCCGCTAAAGCTCGGCTTTCGACCGCGTGACCGATATCGCCCAGAGTATTTCCGGTCACGATTGCGGCAATAGCATCGTCAAGGCAAGCTTTCGTTACCGTCAACAGCCGCTGTGAGTCTTCATCAATTTCACCGATTGGCACCGTTATGGCCGCGTCGCCATGCCAACCCTCAATAATGGCGCCACAATCGATCGACAATATATCGCCTTCTTCGAGGACCACCGTTTTACTGGGAATTCCGTGCACGATTACATCGTTAGGCGAAGTGCAGATCACCGCGGGGAAACCGTGGTAATCCAAAAAATTAGAAGTGGCGTTGCGGCGTTCCAGCACCTCACGCGCAACTAGATCGACATCGAAAGTTGTCGCGCCCGGTTTGGCCGCGGCAATACAACTCTCGTGCATTTCTGCCACTACTCGTCCCGCGCGCCGCATCAGCGCAATCTGTTCGGCTGTTTTTACTGTGACCATAAAGAATTACGCTAGCAATCCTCAGGGTTGAAACGAGACTTGGCTAACGCCAGCAGATCAGAAAACACCTCATCAGTTTCTTGGCTGCCATCGACTCGCGCTAGCACCCCCGATCGGCGATAATGCTGAATAACGGGCAGGGTTTCAATTTCGTACAACTCAAGCCGGCGCATTACCGAATCTTCAGTATCATCGGCCCGCTGGATCACTTCACCCCCACATAAGTCACAGTACGAATTATTTTTGGGTGGGTTATCAACGTGAAAATTCGCGCCACAATCCTGACAAACCCGGCGGCCAGCAATGCGATGCAGCACTATCTCCGTGGGAACGTCGAGGTCGACTACCAGATCTAAGGCAAAATCGCCCAAAAACTTATCGAGGGCTTCGGCTTGAGTCTGAGTACGCGGAAAGCCGTCCAGCACGAAACCCTTTTCTTTCCGATTTTCTAAACCAATATGGCTCTCTACTAAGTCGATGACCGACTCATCGGGCACCAACTCGCCCTCATTTATATAGGAGTCCGCCTCGATTCCGATCGGCGTCTGGGCGGCGATCTCCTCTCGAAAAAGATCGCCAGTACCTAATCGCATGACGCCAAAACTCTCAGCGATGCGCACTGCTTGGGTTCCCTTGCCCGCGCCCTGCTTACCGAGCAAGACCATCCGTGGTCCGCGCTCACCCACGCTTGACTCCTCGTATCACACGCCGTGCTTTTCCCATTCGGGGCACCTCAGGCCAAGAAACCTTCGTAGTTACGCATTAGCAATTGACTGTCTATCTGCTTCATGGTCTCTAGAGCAACCCCTACCGTGATCAAAAGCGCGGTGCCGCCAAAGGGGAATTGAGTTATATCCCATAAGGCAAATACCAGTAACGGAGTAAGCGCGATGATCGCCAAAAACAGCGCACCGGGCAAGGTGATTCGGTTAAGCACTTTGGCTAAATACTTTTCGGTCGGCGGACCCGGTCGAATCCCCGGAATAAAACCGCCCTGCTTGCGAATGATGTCGGCTTGCTGCTGAGGATTAAAAGCAATAGCGGTGTAAAAGTAAGCAAAGAAAACAATCAGCAGGGTATAAAAGCCCATATAAAACCAGCCTTGGTTGTTGACCAAGTTGCTGTTGATCCACTTCTGCACTCCGGTGAGGTTGCTGCCTAAAGCCGACGCGAGCAAAGCTGGAAAAGACAAAATTGAACTGGCAAAAATTACTGGAATTACTCCCGACTGGTTGACTTTAAGTGGAATATAGGTGCTCTGGCCGCCGTACATTCTCCGGCCGACTACCCGTTTAGCAAACTGAACTGGTATTCGGCGTTGGCCTGATTCAACAAATACGATGCCGACAATCATGGCGATACCGATTCCAATAATTACAAAGAACTGAAACTTGCTTCCCTGACTCCAAATAGACGACCCGTCGGCCGGAAGCACAGACACTACTGAAGCAAAAATAAGTATTGACATTCCGTTCCCGATGCCGCGCTGAGTTATCAATTCGGCCAACCACATGACTAATGCGGTTCCCGCGGTCCAGACCAATACGATCAACGAGGCCCGCCAGAAGTTGAAACCGGGAATGAAATCGATCCCTTGAGGTAATGTCGACCCCAAACCAATGAGGCCACCCTGACCTTGATGCAGGGCAAAGACGAACCCCGTCGACTGAACAATAGCTAACGCCACCGTTAGATAACGCGTCCACTGGGTAATTTTCTTCTGCCCCGACTGCCCTTCTTGCCGCCACTGCTCGAGTTTCGGAATTACTACACCAAGAAGTTGCATGATGATTGACGCGGTGATGTAGGGCATGATGCCCAAGAAGAAAATTGCGACATTGGTAATAGCTCCACCCGAGAAAAGATCGAGAAACCCAACCACGCCACTGTTGCTAGACGCGTTCTGGAGATCGGTAATGGCGGCAAAGTCGACGTAAGGAACCGGAAGGTGAGCACCTAGTCGATACACCGCGATTACCGCGAGGGTGAAAAAAATCTTGTTGCGCAGATCCGCTACTCGAAAGATATTTTTCAGTCGGGTCAGCATGATCAGTGTCTACTCTCGCCAGTCAACAATTCTGTCGTTATCGGTTAGTAAGAGCATTGTTACTTCCGGCCGGCGGTCGGCGCGAACCCCAAGGCAGCGGGATAATCTCAGTACTTCCTCCGGCTGCTTCGATTGCTTGTTGAGCTGTTTTGGAAAAACTGTGGGCTTTCACGGTGAGATTTTTAGTGAGTTCGCCGCGTCCCAACACCTTGACCAAACCTCGCTTGGCGACCAATCCCTTACCTCGAAGCGCTTCGGGGTCAACCGTAGTGCTGGCATCAAACGCGTCGAGAGTATCGAGATTAATGACCGCGTATTCGACTCGGAACGGGTTACGGAAACCTTTGGCCTTAGGAGTGCGCCGGGCAATAGGAGTCTGACCACCTTCGAAGCGCGTCGGAACCGAACCGCGCGCCCGTCGACCTTTAGATCCTCGGCCCGCAGTCTTTCCGCCCTTGCCACCGATACCGCGTCCGACGCGTCGACGCGCCTTGTGCGAACCCGCGTTGGGCTTCAGATCGTGAATTTTTAATCCCATGGCCTAAACCTCTTCCACCGTAACGAGATGAGTCACACGAGTGATCATGCCTCGGATTTCGGGACGGTCAGGGTGTTCAACCGTCTGATTGATTTTGCGTAGACCCAGCGCGCGTAAAGTTCCGCGCTGCTTAGGCTTAGCCCCAATTGCCGATCGACGCATAGTGATCTTGAGTGTGGTGGCCATGACTACTTGACCTCAGCAATCACTGGCTTAGGCGTGTTGCGCTCTTTGTAGGCCCGCAACATTCCTCCGGTCGCGATTTCGTCAACCGACTTACCCCGCAAACGAGCTACGTCTTCTGGTCGACGTAATCCCTGCAATCCCGCGATAGTGGCGCGTGACACATTGATTGCGTTAGACGATCCCAACGATTTAGCCAAGACATCGTGAATACCGGCAGCTTCCAGAATTGCCCGCGCCGCGCCGCCCGCAATGACCCCAGTTCCGGGTGCCGCGGGCTTAAGCAAAACTCGAGCGGCGTCATGCTTGCCCAAAATTTTATGAGTGATAGTGGAACCAGCGAGCGGAACCGAGAAGAAATTTTTGCGCGCTTCTTCCATGCCTTTTTGAATCGCGGCGGGCACTTCCTTGGCTTTTCCGTAACCAAGACCAACATTGCCGTTGCCGTCACCCACTACCACCAAAGCGGTAAACGAGAACCGACGACCGCCCTTAACCACTTTGGCTACTCGGTTGATCGTTATTACTCGCTCTTCGAATTGACTATCCGCCATCAGAAACGCCCTCTCAGAACTTCAGACCCGCAGTGCGAGCCCCGTCGGCAACACTTGCTACTCGGCCGTGATAACGAAAACCGGCCCGATCGAATACCACGGTATCTATTCCGGTGGCTTTGGCCCGCTCGGCCACCCGCCGCCCTACATCGGCAGCAACTTCTACCGTCGCGGCTTTGTCGGAACGAAACTCGGATTCCATAGTTGATGCTGAAGCCAATGTGCGTCCGGAGACATCGTCGATTACTTGCGCGTAAATGTGTTTGGCCGAACGGAAAACCGCCAAACGCGGTCGCGCCGCGGTGCCGTGAATTTTTTTGCGCACGCGATTGTGCCTGCGTTTGCGCCCCGAAACTCGCTTTATCATTGCCATCTCCTACTTGGCCGACTTTCCGGATTTACGCAAGACCCGCTCGCCGACATAGCGGATTCCCTTACCTTTGTAGGGCTCAGGCTTGCGTAATTTGCGAATGTCGGCGGCCACTTGCCCTACTAGTTGCTTGTCGAAGCCGCTTATGGTTATACGAGTTGGCGCCGGTGTCGCAAAAGTAATTCCTTCAGGGGCATCAAAAACAATGGAGTGAGAAAATCCCAATTGAAGTTCAAGCCCCGAACCCTTAAGTGCGGCTCGGTAACCCACGCCGATGATCTCCAATTCCTTGGTATAGCCCTCAGTAACTCCTTGCACCATGTTGGCTACTAGGGAGCGCACTAAGCCGTGCAGCGAACGACTATCTCGCTCGTCGTCTTGGCGCGCCACCACTACCGTGTCGCCTTCTTGAGTAATTGTGATGGCTTCAGGAATCGATTGTTCGAGCGAACCTTTAGATCCCTTAACTACCACCCGATCGCCAGTCAAAGTGATCTCCACTCCCGACGGAACGGTGATGGGTGATTGTCCAATGCGCGACATGAGAGCCTTCTCCTACCAGACGTTGCAGAGAATCTCGCCACCGACCCGACGCTGGCGCGCCTCACGGTCGGTCATGAGTCCCTGATTAGTTGAAATAATGACAATCCCCATTCCGCCAAGCACCCGAGGCACTTCGCGCGAGCTGGTGTAAACCCGAAGCCCCGGCTTAGATACCCGTTGTAATCCCGAAATAGTGCGTTGACGGTCCACGGTGTACTTCATGAGAATCTTGAGTCGTTTGCCGGGTCGGTCGGGCTGATCATCAACCGAAAAACCCTCTATATAACCCTCTTGCTTCAAGATTTGCGCCAACGCTTCTTTCAATTTCGACGACGGCATAGCGATTTCGTCGTGAAACGCGACATTGCCGTTGCGAATACGCGTCAGCATGTCGGCGATGGGGTCAGTCATTGACATTTGCTATACCCCCTACCACGAAGCCTTGGTGATGCCGGGAATTTCCCCTGAATGCGCCATCTCGCGGAAGCAAATACGACACAGCCCAAATTTCTTGTACACCGAACGCGCTCGTCCACACCGGTTACACCGGGTATACGCCCGCACTTGAAATTTAGGTGTGCGCTTTTGCTTGTTAACTAAGGCTTTCTTGGCCACGTTCGCTACCTGCTTTCCTGATCCCGAGTGAACGGGAATCCGAGAGTGCCGAGCAGCGCTCGGCCGTGTTCGTCATTTTTTGCCGAAGTGACAATAGTGATGTCCATGCCGCGTGTCGTGTCGATCTTGTCGTAATCAATTTCAGGAAAAATGAGCTGCTCGGTCACGCCGATGGTGTAGTTACCGTGGCCATCGAATGCCTTAGGGCTCAAACCTCGAAAGTCGCGAATACGAGGAATGGCCAAAGTCACTAATCGGTCGTAGAACTCCCACATCCGGTCACCCCGAAGAGTGACTTTTACGCCAATGGCGTTTCCCTCACGGAGTTGGAAACTAGCAATCGACTTCTTGGCTTTAGTAATAAGCGGTTTCTGGCCGGTAATCAAAGTGAGGTCGGCGACGGCGCCGTCGATTAGCGAGGCCTGCTTAATCGCCCCACCGACTCCGCAGTTAACCACTATTTTTTCGAGAGTCGGAACCTGCATAATATTGCTTAGACCAAGTTCATCTTTCAGAGTGGCGCGGAATTGATCGTCATAAGCTGCTTTCAGACGCGGCTTAATACGAACATTGGCACTCATGAGAGATCCTTTTCACATTTCTTACAAACACGCGTCTTGCTGCCATCGGGCTTGACCAAATAGCCGACCCGAGTTTTACCGCAACTTGGGCAAAGTATCGCCAAGTTAGAAAGGTGAATAGGCATGTCCTTATCAATAATTCCGCCCTGACTGGTTGCCTTAGTTGCACGCTGGTGTTTCTTGGCGATATTGATCCCGTCGACAATTGCCATGTTGCGCTCAGGAATAATGCGAGAAATCGAACCTTCTTTACCAATGTCTTTTCCTGACAACACGATGACTCGGTCGCCCTTTTTTAGTTTTAACTTAATGTCGGTCATTAGAGCACCTCGGGGGCAAGGGAAACGATGCGCATGAATTTACGATCGCGAAGCTCGCGGCCTACGGGCCCGAAGATTCGGGTTCCGCGTGGCTGCATCTGATCATTGACAAGCACGGCAGCATTTTCATCAAAACGGATGTAGCTACCATCGGGTCGACGCCGTTCTTTCTTAGTCCGTACAACGACGCACTTAACGATCTCACCCTTTTTAACTGCCGCGCCAGGATTGGCGTCTTTCACTGTGGCCACGAAAACATCGCCAATGCCGGCATAACGACGGCGCGTGCCACCGAGCACCTTGATGCACAGGACTTCGCGGGCACCGGAGTTGTCAGCCACTTTTAGTCGACTCTCTTGCTGAATCATGGCTAGCGTGCCCTCTCGATCACTTCGATTAAACGCCATCGTTTGAGTCGCGACAACGGACGCGTCTCGGCGATACGAACTCGGTCGCCCTCGCGCGCGTCATTCGCCTCATCGTGGGCGTAAAATTTACGGGTTCGCTGCATCGTCTTGCCGTAACGGCGGTGGCGGACGCGAGTGACTACCGAGACCACCACGGTCTTATCCATGCTGGCCGACACGACTAGTCCCTCTCGCACCTTGCGGGCATTAGGCCGAGCTGTCGGGGCAATTTCAGTCATTACTGGCTCTCCTCGGCAAGGGCAATCTCGCGTTCGCGCAACAGCGTGTGGCATCGGGCCACATCACGGCGAAGATCGGTGATTCGATTAAAACTCTCCAACTGACCGGTAGCCAACTGGATGCGCAAATTAAACAATTCTTCCTTTGATCCACTCAACTTATTAATCAGTTCGATGTCGCTTAGTTCGCGAAACTCACTCGACTTCATGACATGTCCTCCCGAGCCAGAAAACGAGCCTTGATCGGGAGTTTGTGAATTGCCAAACGAACCGCTTCTCGGGCGAGGTTCTCGGGAACACCAGAAATCTCGAACATCACGCGCCCGGGCTTAACAACTGCGACCCAATATTCGGGGTTACCTTTACCGGAGCCCATGCGGGTTTCAGCTGGCTTTTGGGTTACCGGTTTGTCGGGGAAAATATTAATCCACACTTTTCCACCGCGCTTGATGTAGCGAGTCATGGCAATACGAGCCGCTTCTATCTGCCGGTTAGTAATCCAACCTGGCTCCAGCGCTTGAATACCGTAATCGCCGAAGGTCACTCGCGTGCCCCCCTTGGCCTCGCCGCGCATACGCCCGCGCTGCACCTTGCGGTGGCGAACTTTCTTAGGCATCAACATCAGCGAATCTCCGAAGTGTCAATAGCCGCAACGCGACAATCGATTAAGCAATGCATGTCAATCCTCGTCCGCATGAAACTTGGGAGCCTCATGATGCTGGCGAGTGCGCCGCTCGATATCTTCTTCTTCAGCCAACAAGCGCTCTAGTTCCGGATCGGCTTCTTTAACCAACGGAGTAGCTTCGAGGTCAATTTCGTCGCCGGTACCATCAGTGGATATTTCAACCGTTTCCTCGTGCAAACGCCGTCCACCACCGGCACTAACCACTCGTCGCCGAGGCTGCGCTTCATCGCCAGTATCGCTTTCAACCGATTCGGCGTCGCGAGACTGCTCTTCGCTAACCGATTTGTAAGGAAGAATTTCACCTTTGTAAATCCATACCTTCACGCCGATACGCCCAAAAGTAGTTTTGGCTTCGGAAGCGCCGTAATCAATGTCAGCACGCAATGTATGCAATGGCACTCGGCCTTCGCGATACCACTCTTTGCGTGACATTTCCGCACCACCCAGACGACCACCACACTGCACTCGAATACCAAGGGCGCCCGCTTTCATGGCGGTCTGGACCGCTCGCTTCATCGCCCGTCGGAAAGACACCCGACCGGCCAACTGATCGGCGACCCCTTGCGCGATAAGTACCGCGTCAAGTTCAGGTTGCTTAATTTCTTGGATATTGAACTGGATCTGAGCATTGCCGGTAATTTTGAAAAGTCCTTTGCGCAGCCGATCGGCTTCGGCACCACGCCGACCAATCACAATTCCAGGTCGCGCGGTGTAAACGTCTACCCGTAAACGGTCAGTAGTGCGCTCAATCTCAACGCGCGAGACCGCGGCATGGGCAAGTTCGCGAGTTAAGTAATCGCGCACACGCCAGTCTTCAATCAAAAACTGCTTGTACTCTTTCTCCGCGAACCACCGAGATTTCCAGTCGGTGATAATCCCGAGGCGAAACCCGTAGGGGTTGACCTTCTGGCCCATAATCTTTCCCTATCCTTTTTCTGAAGTCGGCTTTTTGGCCGCCTTCTTGGTTGACTTAGTGGCAGTCTTCTTGGCCGTAGTTTTCTTGGCCGTAGTTTTCTTGGCCGCTTTTTTGGTGGTGTCGGTCTCAGTTTTCTTGGCCGTTGTTTTCGTGGCCGCTTTTTTGGTGGTGTCGGTCTCAGTTTTCTTGGCCGACTTACGGGTTGTTTTCTTAGCGGGCGCTTCGGCTATTTCAGCCTCTTCTACTTCCTGAACATCGGCCGGAACCGGACGACGAGTCGAGCGGCGACGAGCGGTGGGTTGCGTTCCGAATTCACGACGACGCTCAAGCTCTTCTTCGTCAAAACGGGCGACCGCAATAGTGATGTGACTGGTGCGCTTATTGATTCGACCCGCTCGTCCGCGTGCACGTGGGCGCCAGCGCTTCTGAATCGCGCCTTCATCAGCGTAAGCCCGCACGACAAATAATTCATCTTCAGGAACATTGTCATTATTTTCCGCGTTAGCCACCGCCGAGTTGAGCAACTTCTGGATTTCGTTAGAAACCGAACGCGGACAAAGATAAAGGGTGTCGCGCGCCAAACTGATATCGCGGCCAATAATTAACTTCAATACCGGGCGAATTTTTGTCGGTGAAGAACGCAAGTAGCGCAGGTGCGCCACGGATTCACGAACTTCGGCGGTGGGCTCGAGCAGAGCAGATTTAGCCATATTTAACGACCTACCGACCGTTCTTGGCCCGCGTGGAATTTAAAGGTTCGAGTGGGAGCAAACTCGCCCAACTTATGTCCGACCATTGATTCACTGATGTAAACCGGAACATGCTTGCGCCCGTCGTGCACACCGATCGTGTGACCAATCATGTCGGGAACAACGGTGGAGCGTCGCGACCAAGTCTTGATGACCTTACGGTCACCCGACGCGTTCATGGCTTCCACCTTCTTCGCCAGGTGGTCATCAACGAACGGACCTTTCTTCAAACTGCGGGGCATGAAAAACCTTCCAACTGCTAACGACGGGAGCCGCGGTTGCGGCGTCGGCGAATAATCGACTGATCGGACTTCTTGCCTTTCTTGCGGGTGCGGCCTTCCGGCTTTCCCCACGGCGAAACGGGGTGACGACCACCCGAACTCTTACCCTCGCCACCACCAAGTGGATGGTCAACGGGGTTCATCGAAACTCCACGGTTGTGCGGACGCTTGCCTTTCCAACGATTGCGTCCCGCTTTACCAATTTTGATCAAAGCGGCCTCTGCGTTACCCACCGAACCCACTGTGGCGCGACAGTCGATCGGCACTCGGCGCATTTCGGTAGAAGGCAAACGAAGAGTGGCGGAGTCGCCTTCTTTAGCGACAAGTTGGATGGCAGCACCGGCGCCGCGGCCCATCTTGGCGCCCGCGCCCGGCTTAAGTTCAACATTGTGAATCGTCGTACCTACCGGGATATAGCGCAATGGGAGTGCATTTCCAATACGAATCTCGGCACCCTGACCGCTCTGAATTGGATCGCCCACCGATAAATCAGCCGGGGCAATTATGTAACGCTTTTCACCGTCGGCGTAATGAAGCAGTGCAATACGCGCGTTGCGGTTCGGGTCGTACTCAATAGTGGCCACTTTCGCGGGCACGCCATCTTTGTTGCGACGAAAGTCGATCGCGCGGTATTTCTGCTTATGACCGCCACCGCGATGACGAGAAGTCATGCGGCCGTAAGAGTTACGACCACCGGTCTTAGGTTTGGCCCGAGTTAGAGATTTTTCGGGGTGGTCGCGAGTGATTTCGGCAAAGTCCGAGACGGTCTGGAACCGCCGTCCAGGGCTAGTTGGTTTACGTTTTCTAATACCCACGACTAACTCCCAAAGATTTCTATTTTGTCGCCCTCAGCCAAAGAAACGATGGCGCGCTTCTGGCCCGAGCGTTGAGCAAATCCACCAGTACGACGATTGCGCTTGCGCTTACCCTTGCGCTTCATCGTGTTGATGTTGGTTACCTTGACGCCAAATATCTTCTCAATAGCCGAACGAATTTCAATCTTGTTGGCATCGTCGGCAACTACGAATGTATAAACATTGTCGTCGTAGGCCGCGTAAGACTTCTCCGAAACCACCGGCCGAAGAATTACGTCGCGGGGATCGCGGTTCATGAAGCACTCCCCGAGAATTGGCTGACCGTAGCGGTCAGGGTGGCCGAGGAGAAAACAATCCAGTCGTTGACCAAGATGTCGTAGGGGTTTAATTCTTCGGGAATGGCGATCTGAACCCGAACACCCAGATTGCGGAACGATTTCCAGACCGCGTGTTCGGCTCGGTCGAGAACAATCAATACCCGCGGGCTGCGGGCATCGGCCGGCCGTAAACCCAGTGCAGTAAGAATTTCGACACCCCGTTTGGTTGACGGCTCGTCAATTCCCCAAGCGTCGATAACTTTGATATGGCCATCGGCGGCGCGGTCGGATAATGCTCCGCACAACGCGGCCCGCACCATTTTCTTGGGCGTGCGCTGGCTGTAGTCACGCGGCTTCGGCCCGTGAGCAATACCACCACCGCGCCATTGGGGTGAACGAATAGAACCTTGGCGCGCGCGTCCGGTTCCTTTTTGATTCCACGGCTTCGCGCCACCACCAGCTACTTCAGCCCGAGTCTTAGTGCTCGCCGTTCCCGAACGCTTGTGCGCCAACTGGGCAGTTACTACTTGGTGGATAAGCCCAATGTTGGGAGTCACGCCAAAAAGATCTTCAGGGATTTCTACTGATCCGGTTTCACTACCGGTGACACCCGTTACTGCTACTTTCATTCGGTATCATCGCCCTCGGGAGTGGGGACTTCTTCTGCCACTACTTCTTCGGCCACTACTTCTTCCGCCACTACTTCTTCCGGGATTGGCTCGGGATCGTTACTCGGAGGGACAAACTCCACCACTGGGCCCTTAGCCGCGTTGCGAATAAATACCAATCCCCCTTTTGGTCCGGGAACTGCGCCGCGCACTAACAAAAGTCCTCGCTCAACATCACCTTCGACTACTTCAAGATTTTGGGTGGTTACTTTCACGGCACCGTGTTGTCCCGCCATGCGCATTCCCTTAAATACTCGGGCAGGAGTAGCACACGCGCCAATCGATCCGGGCGAACGGTGCTTGCGGTGAGTACCGTGACTGGCGCTAAGTCCTTTGAAGTTATGTCGCTGCATTACTCCGGTGAAGCCTTTACCTTTCGATATACCGGTAACATCAACTTTTTCTCCGGTACTAAATATATTGGCGCCAATTATTTGGCCCACTTCGTAACCCGAAAGATCGTCAACTCGAAGTTCGGCTAGATCGCGACTCGGCTCGGCGGAAGCTTTCGCGAGGTGGCCCAATTCCGGTTTAGAAAGCCGCTGCTCTTTAGTAGTACTGAATGACAATTGCACGGCGGAATAACCATCGCGTTCCGGAGTTTTTAATTGCACAACTCGACACGGACCCGCTTGAATAACAGTCACTGGCACCACGCGGTTAGACGCGTCCCAGATTTGGGTCATACCGAGCTTGCGCCCGAGGATTCCCTTGACTGCCATGATTTACCGTTCCTCTAGTTTGACGACGCTCCTGTCCCTGACGCGAACGCTCCCCCGGCCCGGGGTCTTCCGAAGAGACCTGCGGTCCGGTGGAGCGTGCACTTTGGGCCACACGGTTCTGTAAACAGCCTGTGTGGACGTCGATTTGTATGAACTGATTAGGTTAGCGGAGTAGGGCCGAGCCTCGCCAATGCGGGCTCTTATTTAAATCCCGCGTACGGGATCCTTGATCAAAAACGCCGACCCTAAACCTGCTGGCCCTAAACCTGCTGGCCCTAAACCTGCTGGATCTTGATTTCGATGAAAACTCCGGCGGGAAGGTCGAGGCGTTGTAAGGCCTCTACCGTCTGCCCAGTGGGCTCAACGATATCGAGCAGACGCTTATGGATCCTCATTTCGAAGTGCTCACGGGAGTCTTTATCGACATGAGGCGAGCGCACCACACAAAAACGACGAATTTCGGTCGGCAAAGGCACTGGGCCTTTGATTTTGGCCGAAGTCCGCATCACCGTCTCCACGATTTTCTTAGCCGACTGGTCAATGACCTCGTGGTCGTACGCCTTTAGGCGAATTCGAATCTTCTGTCCTTTCGCACTCGCCATCGTCGTCGTCCTTTGACTATCGAACTACTTGAGGATCTTGACGACTCGACCGGCACCTACGGTGCGTCCACCCTCACGGATGGCGAAGCGGAGGCCGTCCTCCATGGCGATGGGAGCAATTAACTCCACCGTCATTTCGGTGTTGTCGCCGGGCATGACCATTTCGGTGCCCTTAGGCAATTCAATGGAGCCGGTGATGTCGGTAGTGCGGAAATAGAACTGCGGTCGGTAGTTACCGAAGAACGGCGTGTGCCGACCACCTTCGTCTTTGGTCAATACATAGACCTGAGCTTCAAAGTTGGTGTGGGGAGTAATCGAACCGGGCTTGGCTAATACCTGACCCCGCTCGACATCTTCTTTCTTAGTTCCCCGCAACAGTATGCCAACGTTGTCACCGGCACGACCTTCGTCGAGAAGTTTGCGGAACATCTCCACTCCGGTGCAGACCGTCTTGGTGGTGTCGCGAATACCGACGATTTCGATTTCCTCGTTGATCTTAACGATGCCCCGCTCAACCCGACCGGTTACGACGGTGCCCCGACCAGTGATGGTGAAGACATCTTCGATAGGCATAAGGAAAGGCTTCTCAATCTCGCGCACCGGCTCAACGATGAACGAGTCGACGGCATCCATTAGTTCGACAATCTTGTCGCCCCATTCCGCGTCACCTTCAAGGGCGTTGAGCGCACTAACTCGAACGATGGGGACATTGTCGCCATCAAACTCATAAGCGTTGAGCAATTCACGCACTTCGAGCTCAACGAGTTCGAGAATTTCTTCATCGTCGACCATGTCGATCTTGTTAAGCGCTACCACTAGGTTCGGAACACCAACCTGGCGAGCCAACAGAACATGCTCACGAGTTTGCGGCATCGGACCATCAGTGGCGGCGACAACCAAAATCGCTCCGTCCATCTGCGCGGCACCCGTAATCATGTTCTTGATGTAGTCAGCGTGACCTGGGCAATCAACATGCGCGTAGTGACGGTTCTCGGTTTCGTATTCCACGTGCGAAATTGAAATAGTGATACCGCGCTGCTTCTCTTCGGGCGCCTTGTCGATTTCATCGAAGGCAGTGAAGTTAGTGTTGGGGTTGCGAGTTGATAGCACCTTGGTAATGGCCGCGGTCAAGGTCGTCTTGCCGTGGTCAATGTGACCAATCGTGCCGATATTTAAATGCGGCTTGTTCCGCACGAACTTAGCCTTGGCCACTTTATTGCCTCTCCTTGGTTGATTTACTGGTAATGGTGATTATGAACTTTTATTTACAGGTTGACTATTCCCCGCGGACTCGGGCAATAATTTCTTCGGCGATCGACTTCGATACCGCTTGGTATGAGTCGAATTGCATGGTGTAGGTCGCTCGTCCCTGAGTCCGGGAACGGAGATCAGTAGCGTAGCCGAACATCTCTGCCAGCGGTACTTGAGCCGTGACAACGTGAGAAGTACCCCGTTGCTCCATGCCTTCAACTTTTCCTCGTCGAGACGACAAGTCGCCAATGACATCGCCCATGTAGTTCTCGGGCGTTACCACTTCGACGGCCATAATTGGCTCCAGCAGTACGGGTTTGGCGCGGCGCACGGCTTCCTTAAACGCCATTGAGCCGGCAATTTTGAAGGCGATTTCGCTTGAGTCAACATCATGGTACGAACCGAAAGTCAAGATGGCTCTGATGTCAACCAATGGATAGCCGGCCAGAACTCCGCCTTCCATCGCTTCACGAATTCCTTGGTTAACCGCGGGGATGTATTCACGCGGAATAACTCCGCCGGTGATCTGATCGACAAATTCATAACCGCCACCGGGACCGGTTGGTTCCAGACTGAGCACCACGTGTCCGTACTGCCCGCGACCACCCGACTGACGCACATAGCGCTGTTCGACTTTTTCGATCGATTGGGTGATGGTTTCGCGGTACGCCACTTGCGGCTTGCCGACATTGGCCACTACGGAGAATTCCCGCACCATGCGATCGACCAACACATCGAGATGGAGCTCGCCCATTCCCGAAATAATTGTTTGGCCGGTCTCTTCATCGGAACGAACTTGGAAAGTCGGGTCTTCTTCCGAAAGCGCACTGAGTGCCTTAGACAATTTGTCCTGATCAATCTTGGTTTTTGGTTCGATCGCCACCGAAATAACCGGCTCAGGGAAAATCATTTTTTCAAGGACAATCGGATGAGCCGCGTCGCAAAGTGTGTCACCGGTCGTAGTGGTCTTAAGACCAACCGCAGCAACGATGTCGCCCGCGTATACGCCGTCTTTATCTTCACGGTGATTCGCGTGCATTTGCAGAATTCGCCCGACGCGTTCTTTTTTATCTTTAGTGGAGTTCAGTACCGAACTGCCGGCAGTGAGCGAGCCTGAGTAAACCCGAAAGTAAGTGAGCTTTCCAACATAGGGGTCACTCATAATTTTAAAGGCCAAGGCCGAGAACGACTCGTCGTCTTTTGCCAACCGCTCGGCGGGTTCACCAGTTTTCATGTCGGCGCCCTGAACTGGGCGGATATCGACAGGGCTGGGAAGGTAGTCGATAACGGCGTCAAGTAAAGGCTGTACTCCTTTGTTCTTAAACGCACTACCACACAAAATTGGGACGAGTTCTCCGGCCAAAGTCGCACTGCGCAGACCGGCACGCAGATCCGCGGCGGTAATTTCTTCCTCGCCAACATATTTTTCTAAGACATTTTCGTCGAACTGACTTACAACATCGATTAACTCGTGGCGCCACCGCTCAACATCGGCCACGTATTCATCGGGAACTGGAAGGGTTTCAAAAGTTTCACCCATATCATTATCCCAAATCAAAGCTTTTTGTTCAAGCAGATCGATAAGGCCAATAAATTCGGCTTCTGCCCCCATCGGTAGTTGTGTTACTGCCACGGTCGCGTCGAGGCGGTCTTTGATCATGTCAACACAGCGATAAAAATCGGCACCAGTGCGGTCCATTTTGTTAACAAAGCACATGCGAGGGACGCTGTATTTATTGGCTTGCCGCCATACGGTCTCAGTTTGGGGCTCTACTCCCGCCACCGCATCGAATACCGCCACCGCACCGTCGAGCACTCGCAATGACCGTTCGACTTCAATCGTAAAATCTACGTGGCCGGGAGTGTCAATGATATTGATGATCGTGTCGCGCCATTCACAAGTAGTGGCCGCGCTGGTAATCGTGATGCCCCGCTCTTGCTCCTGAACCATCCAGTCCATAACCGCGGCACCTTCGTGTACTTCACCGATTTTGTAAGTCTTACCGGTGTAATAAAGAATGCGTTCGGTAGTAGTGGTTTTACCCGCGTCAATGTGCGCCATGATTCCGATGTTGCGCACTTGCGCCAACGGAGTCTCGCGAGCGGCCAGTTTTCCCTTGGCCTTGTTATCTTTCTCAGCAACTGCCATTTCAGATTTTCTACTCTTTAATCTCTAATTAGAAGGGCTTACCACCGGTAATGGGCGAAAGCCTTGTTCGATTCGGCCATCTTTTGCAGATCTTCCTTGCGTTTCATGGCCGCACCAATGCCGTTACTGGCATCGAGTAATTCCGCGGCTAAACGACCGGCCATAGTTTTCTCGCGTCGCTGACGGGCGTAGCCCACGATCCAGCGCACCGCAAGAGTGGTCGCCCGACGAGGCCGAACCTCAACCGGAACCTGGTAGGTCGCGCCGCCGACTCGCCGACTACGAACTTCAAGCGCAGGACGGACATTCTCCACCGCGCGCTTAAGTGTTACTACCGGATCTTCGCTGCTCTTACTTTCAATCTCACTTAGCGCGTCATATACCAATCGCTCGGCGCGAGCACGCTTGCCTTTTTGAATCACTTTATTAACCAGCTGAGTGACTACTACTGATTTATAAACCGGATCGGGAACTAATTCACGACGAGGTGCGGGTCCTTTACGCGGCACGCTTATCCATCTCGCTTCGCGCCGTAGCGGCTGCGCGCTTGCTTACGGTCGGCAACGCCACTGGCGTCGAGCGCACCCCGAATAATCTTGTAACGAACACCAGGAAGATCTTTAACTCGTCCACCGCGCACCAAAACAATTGAGTGCTCCTGCAGATTGTGGCCGATGCCGGGAATGTAAGCAGTAATTTCTACCCCTGAAGTAAGGCGAACTCGAGCAACTTTACGCAGAGCCGAGTTCGGCTTCTTAGGCGTAGTGGTGTAGACGCGAGTGCACACTCCGCGTCGCTGCGGAGATCCTTTGAGCGCGGGAGTCTTTGACTTCTCCACCTTGCTCGAACGGCCTCGGCGGACCAACTGTTGGATAGTGGGCACTGAACAACTTTCTCGTAATTAACGAATAAACACTTTGGAACGGTAAAGAATAGCCTTACTCGGCTGTGTCCGTCCCCTCGAGGCCGGACGGATCAACTTCGGTCGCCGGCAGATCCGGAACCGCGCTAAGTCCGACCGGCTTCTCGCCCGCAGCTACTAACTCGATTTCGGCCAACTCGGTCGCGTCGGGTTCGACGGTGCCTATGGTTTCAAGTAGATACTGAGCCATTTCTTCCGCGTCTAGCTCCGACGAGTAGAACGGAAGGGGCTTGTAATCAGGAGCGTAAGTGTCGATCTCGCGGTAAGCCGGCATACCTGTTCCGGCGGGGATCAATTTCCCGATGATTACATTTTCCTTGAGCCCGAAGAGCGAGTCGTTACGACCTTCAATTGCTGCTTCGGTCAGGACTCGCGTTGTCTCCTGGAACGACGCCGCCGACAACCACGAATCGGTAGCCAGCGAAGCTTTAGTAATACCCATTAACTCCGGACGGCCCTGAGCCGGCTGCTTACCTTCAGCGACCAAGTTGCGGTTGGTTTCGGCAAACGCGCGAGCGTCAGTTTTTTGCCCCGGCAAATAACGAGAGTCGCCGGGCTCCGACACTCCAACTCGCCGCAGCATCTGACGCACGATTACCTCAACATGCTTGTCGTGAATCGACACGCCTTGTTCGCGATACACCCGCTGCACTTCGTCGGAAAGGTACTGCTGAGTTTCCCGAATACCGCGCACCAGCAAAACTTTTTTGGGGTCGAGCGGCGTGCGGGCGTCACCGGTTAACTGATTGCCAGCTTCAACCTCGGTACCTTCATCAATCTTCGGACCTTTATCACCACCGGGGTACAGCAAAGCCCGACGAGCAATAACATGAATCTCTTCGGTGCCATCATTGGCTACCACGGTGATAATACGGTCATCTTTTTCGTTATCGCCCAAGCGCACTACGCCCGACGACTCGGCCAAAATTGCCGATCCTTTTGGATCGCGAGCCTCGAACAACTCGACTACTCGGGGCAGACCGTGCGTGATGTCACCCGATGAAACCACCGCACCACCAGTGTGGAAGGTACGCATCGTGAGCTGGGTTCCCGGCTCACCGATCGATTGGGCCGCAATGATTCCTACCGCTTCACCCAGGTCAGAGATTTTTCCGTTAGCCAACATGGTTCCGTAACAACGAGCACAAACGCCAGTAGTGGAATCGCAGGTCAGAACCGAACGAACCTTCACTTGAGTAATGCCGGGGTCGTTAGCGAGTGCTTCCATTTCGGTTTCTCGGACTTCAGAATTACGAGCCAAAACAGTACCGTCGGCCAGCGTTACATCTTCGGCTAAACACCGACCCGACAAACTGGTCTCCAGCAAACGGTGAGCCTCGCCTTCGGCAACAACATTTTCGACCATGATGCCGCGAGTCGACTCGCAATCTTCGTCGCGCACGATTACTTCTTGAGCCACATCGACTAGCCGACGAGTTAAGTAACCTGAATCAGCAGTACGCAAAGCCGTGTCAGCCAAACCTTTACGCGCGCCGTGAGTAGAAACGAAGTATTCGAGCACCGAAAGTCCTTCGCGGAAGTTCGATTTAATCGGACGCGGAATAATCTCACCACGGGGGTTGGCCACCAAGCCTCGCATACCCCCAATCTGACGCACCTGAACCGCGTTACCGCGAGCACCAGAACCCACCATCATTTCGATCGGGTTAAACCGATCGGTCGACATCTCGGCTTCCATGGCTTGCGCCACTTCGTCAGTGGCATCGGACCACAATTCGCGCTCAAGTTGCTTGCGCTCCTCGTCGGTAAGCAGCCCCTTGTCGTAGTTATTCTCAATTTTTGCCGCAGCAGTTTCGAAGACTTCGAGCATCGCAGCTTTTTGCGGCGGAGTCTTAATATCAGAAATCGCAATCGTCAGACCCGAGCGGGTTGCAAACCGAAACCCGAGATCTTTAAGGTTGTCGAGACTTTCGGCCACGAGTGCTCGCGGGTATTCGTCTACGAGGTCGCCGACTATCTCAGTAATTGATCGCTTCTTGAGTCCGCGACTGCCCTCAATGCGGAAAGTGAAGTCGGGCGGGAAAGCTTCAGCAAAAAGTAAACGCCCCAAGCTGGTTTCGACCAGCACGATTTCTTCGCCACTATCCGAATTGCGCTTAAGCACGATCGAATCAGGATTCTTGTCGTCGCGTACCGGAAATGCCACTGCCGGAAAACGACGACCCGACATGCGCACTTTGATTTTGGCGTGAATTGATAGCGAACCTTCGGGCGCATTGGGGTTAAGCGTTCCGGAAGCAGTATCGAAAGCCATGATCGCTTCATCGAGTGAAGAGAACGCTCGATCTTCACCGGCTCCGCCTTCGACCATTTCGGTGAGGTAATAAATACCGATAATCATGTCTTGACTAGGTACGGCAATCGCCCGACCGCTGGCCGGCGACAAGATGTTGTGAGCCGAAAGCATAAGAATACGAGCTTCGGCTTGCGCCTCTGATGACAATGGAAGGTGAACGGCCATCTGGTCGCCGTCGAAGTCGGCGTTGAACGCCGCGCATACCAACGGGTGAATCTGAATGGCCTTGCCTTCAATCAGCACCGGTTCAAATGCCTGAATTCCTAAACGGTGAAGAGTGGGGGCGCGATTAAGGAACACTGGGTGTTCCTTAATTACTTCTTCCAGCACATCCCATACTTCGGGACGCGACCGCTCAACCATGCGTTTTGCCGATTTGATGTTTTGCGCGTACTCAAGATCGGCCAAGCGTTTCATTACAAACGGCTTGAATAATTCGAGCGCCATTTGCTTGGGCAAACCGCACTGATGCAGTTGCAAATTGGGGCCGGCAACAATGACCGAGCGGCCGGAGTAATCGACGCGCTTGCCTAATAGGTTCTGGCGGAATCGACCTTGCTTGCCTTTCAACATGTCGGAAAGTGACTTGAGCGGGCGGTTTCCTGGTCCGGTTACCGG
The DNA here is from genome assembly GCA_038904515.1 of Acidimicrobiia bacterium. Taxonomy (GTDB): domain Bacteria; phylum Actinomycetota; class Acidimicrobiia; order IMCC26256; family PALSA-555; genus SHUY01. The sequence continues at coordinate 23,473 of JBCKKA010000004.1, forward strand.
TCGACCCCGTCGGCCATTGTCGAAGAGGGCATCGACTGCTTCTTGCAGCATTCGCTTTTCGTTGTTAACGATAATTTCGGGTGCGCCGAGATCGAGCAGACGCTTCAATCGGTTATTACGGTTGATAACCCGACGGTAGAGATCGTTGAGGTCGGAGGTAGCAAAACGCCCACCTTCGAGTTGAACCATCGGCCGCAAGTCGGGCGGAATAACCGGAACCGAATCGAGCACCATTCCCATTGGGGAGTTGACCATTTTGCCGTCGGCATCGGTACGGTTGAACGCGGCGATTACTTTCAGGCGTTTGATCGAGCGCTCTTTACGCTGTCCCTTGCCATTAATGCTGGAATCTTTTAATTCAATCTCTTCGGCCGGAAGGTCGAGCCGAGAGATCAAGTCTTTAACTGCCTCCGCGCCCATTCCCCCCGCAAAAAACTCTTGGTAGCGGTAAACGATCTCGTGCCAAACTCGCTCGTCGTCGACGAGTTGCTTAGGTGCCAATTTGATAAATGTGTCCCACACCAATTTAAGGTGATCAATTGCAGCGTTACCGTGAAGGCGCAACTCTTCTATCTCTTTGTTGTAAGCCTTTTCCGCCCGCTCTACTTCAATCCGCTTGGCGCCGTTGGCCTCAAGTTCGGCGAGTTCATTTTCGTATTCTTCGCTACGGACTCGTACGCGCCCCTCGAGTTCTTTTTCTAGGTCACCGATTTCCTTGTTGATCTCTTTTTCGTGTTCAACTTGCGCGCCGTGGCGGCCATCTTCGTCAACCCAAGTAATCAGGCGCGACGCAAAGTAAATAACTTTTTCGAGACTTTTGGGAGCAATATCGAGAAGATAGCCCAAACGGCTCGGGACTCCCTTGAAGTACCAAATGTGAGTAACCGGCGCCGCCAGTTCGATGTGGCCCATGCGCTCACGACGGACCTTCGAACGAGTTACCTCAACACCGCAACGCTCACAAATGATTCCCTTAAAACGAACGCGCTTGTACTTGCCGCAGTAACACTCCCAGTCCTTGGTGGGACCGAAGATTTTTTCACAGAACAAACCGTCTTTTTCGGGCTTGAGCGTGCGGTAGTTAATCGTCTCAGGCTTCTTGACTTCGCCGTTTGACCACGTGCGGATTTGGTCCGCGGTGGCCAGCGCGATCGACATCCGAGCTGGATCATTTGCGTCGTGCACTACTTACCTCTTCCAAAAGTTCGTTAACTGCGAATAAATACCGGACTCAGTTGGTTACATCTGAGCTTTCTCGCGAGCCCGGGCGGCGTCTTCTTCGTCGGTACCTCGTTCCGGGCGGGACAAGTTAATACCTAGAGCTTCGGTAGTGCGGAAAGCGTCTTCGTCGAGTTCACGAATTTCGACTTCTTCCCCAACCTCGTTAGTTACCTTGACGTTGAGGCACAGTGCCTGCATTTCCTTGATGAGCACTTTGAAACTTTCAGGAATACCCGGCTCAGGAATATTGTCGCCCTTGACGATCGCCTCGTAAACCTTTACTCGGCCGAGCACGTCATCAGACTTAATGGTGAGGATTTCCTGTAGCGCGTAAGCCGCGCCGTAAGCCTCAAGAGCCCATACTTCCATCTCACCGAAACGCTGACCACCGAATTGCGCCTTACCGCCGAGCGGTTGCTGAGTGATCATCGAGTAAGGACCGGTGGAGCGAGCGTGGATCTTGTCGTCAACCAAGTGCGAAAGCTTGAGGATGTAGCTGTAGCCAACGGTTATGGGTTGGTCGTAAGCCTCGCCGGTGCGGCCGTCGTACAGAGTGGCCTTGCCGTCGTTGCCTACTAAACGCTGGCCATTAGCGCCGTCGGGATTTAGTTTCTTAAAGATATCCGCGATAGTTCCGGTTGCTCCTGAACGATCGATCTCATCCCAGTGCGCACCGTCGAATACCGGCGTGGCAATCCAAACTGCGGGCTCAGTACGAGTGTTGATCTTGGTGTTAGACCGAGGCGCACTTGGCTTACCTTCCCAACCGTAACGAGCCGCGTAACCCAAGTGAGTTTCTAATACCTGGCCAACATTCATACGACTAGGAACTCCAAGCGGGTTAAGAATAATGTCGATCGGAGTTCCGTCGGCAAGGAAAGGCATATCTTCGATCGGAAGGATCTTGGAAATAATTCCCTTGTTGCCGTGACGACCCGCCAGTTTGTCGCCTTCGCTAATTTTGCGCTTCTGGCCGACGTAAACCCGCACAAGTTGATTGACACCTGGCGGCAACTCGTCACCCTGATCACGCGAAAACTCGCGTACGGCAATAATCTTGCCCGTCTCGCCGTGAGGAACCTTGAGCGAAGTGTCGCGCACTTCGCGCGCCTTTTCACCGAAGATTGCTCGTAGCAACCGCTCTTCGGGCGTTAACTCGGTCTCGCCCTTCGGCGTTACTTTTCCAACGAGAATGTCGCCGGGACCAACTTCGGCTCCGACTCGAATAACACCATTCTCGTCGAGATCCTTAAGAATGTCGTCGGACAAGTTAGGAATGTCTCGGGTGATTTCTTCGGCGCCCAGTTTGGTGTCGCGGGCATCGATTTCGTGTTCTTCGATATGAATCGAGGTGAGCACATCGTCTTTTACCAAGCGCTCCGAAATAATGATGGCGTCCTCGAAGTTATAACCCTCCCATGACATGAACGCCACGAGCAGGTTTTTGCCGAGGGCCAATTCGCCTTGATCGGTTGAAGGACCGTCGGCAATGACATCGCCCTCTTTAATGGTGTCGCCGATGTTGACCACTACTTTTTGGTTGATGCAAGTTCCCTGATTGGAGCGCAGGAATTTAGAAAGTTCGTGAGTAACTTTGCCCTTACTCGGACCGGCGGCGTAATCAACGATCACGGTATCGCCAGTGATGTCGACTACAACTCCGTCGGCAACCGCCAGCAGTACATCACCGGCGTCGGTTCCAACTCGGTCTTCTACTCCGGTTCCGATGAACGGCGCGGCCGGTGACAAAACTGGCACTGCTTGCCGCTGCATGTTGGCGCCCATGAGCGCGCGGTTGGCGTCGTCGTGCTCAAGGAACGGAATCAACGCAGTAGCAATCGAAACAATCTGCTTAGGCGAAATGTCCATGTAGTCGACTTCGTTAGGGATAACGAAAGCAAGCTCACCGTGACGGGCCCGCACTAAAACCCGCTCATCGACGAAATTGCCGTTGACGTCTTGGTTGGCGTTGGCCTGAGCAATTACGTAACGATCCTCGTCGTCGGCAGCAAGGTAATCAACCTGACCGGTAGTCCTACCATTCTCAACCTTGCGGTAGGGGGTTTCGATAAAGCCAAAATCGTTGATGCGAGCAAAACTGGCGAGATAGCCGATAAGACCAATGTTGGGTCCTTCGGGAGTTTCGATTGGGCACATCCGGCCGTAGTGGCTGTGGTGTACATCTCGCACTTCGAAACCGGCGCGCTCACGCGACAAGCCGCCGGGTCCGAGAGCGGAAAGTCGTCGCTTGTGAGTAATTCCCGACAACGGGTTGGTTTGGTCCATGAACTGGCTCAACTGACTCGAACCAAAGAACTCTTTGATCGCCGCTACTACTGGACGAATGTTGATCAAAGTTTGTGGAGTAATCGCTTCAACATCTTGCGTGGTCATACGTTCCTTCACGACTCGCTCCATACGCGACAAACCAACGCGAACCTGGTTTTGGATTAATTCGCCTACTGAACGAACTCGGCGATTACCAAAATGGTCAATGTCGTCGGGGCCGTAGTCGTCGCGCTGATCATTGGCGTGCAGTTTGATCAGGTAAGAGATCGTGGCGAAGATATCGGCCCGCGTGAGTTGAAACTCAACTTCTCCGGCCTTGGGGTCGGCATTAGGAATCGTCAGTTTCAAGCGATCGAGGGGCAACTTGGCGTATTCGTCGGACAGTTTCTTTGACACTTTGTGCCGGCCTACTTTAGCTAGGTCGTAACGCTTGGAATTAAAGAAAAGAGTCTCTAATAAATTACGCGCGGAATCGGCGGTCGGGGGCTCTCCGGGACGCAGCTTGCGGTAAATCTCGATAAAGGCTTCGTCGGAACTCGTGGTGTTATCTTTTTCAAGCGTATTACGAATTGACTCGTACGGATTACCTTGCGGGTCGAGGATTAAATTCAGGATCTCGTCGTCGGAAATCTCGTCGTCGGACGGCTCTTTCTTGGCGAGGGCGCGCATTAAAACGGTGATCGGCTGCTTACGCTTACGATCGACGCGCACATGCGCAATACCTTTTTTGTCAACTTCGAATTCGAGCCACGCGCCGCGACCGGGAATTACTTTTGCATCAATGATGTCACGCTCGGGCTGCAGCTTGTCGGGCTTGATGTTGAAGTAAACGCCCGGTGAACGCACCAACTGCGATACAACAATGCGTTCAGTGCCGTTAATAATGAAAGTTCCTTTGCTCGTCATCATGGGGAAATCGCCCATAAATACCGTTTGTTCTTTTATCTCGCCGGTTTCCGCGTTCATAAAGCGCGCGGTTACAAAAAGTGGTCGACCGTAAGTCATGTCGCGCTCGCGACACTCTTTTTCGGAATGTTTGGGCGGGTCGAAAGTATGATCGACTAATTCGAGACGCAGGTTGCCGGAAAAATCTTCAATCGGTGAAATATCCGAAAGCACTTCACCGATACCTTCATTAACGAAACGCGCGAAAGAGTCGCGCTGAACCGAAATAAGATCGGGAAGGTCTAGGACTTCAGGAAGACTAGAAAATGACAGACGATCGCGGGAAGCGAGACGGGGCAAATTAATTCTCCTAGCAGGACGCGCGGGCAGATGGACTGAGGTATAACGAACGCAAGGTCGGAAAATCTGATCTTAGCAGACTAGCGGGTGTTAACCGCGTCTGCAAATACGCGTAAAAATCCAAGCCCCCCGAGAAGGAGCCAACGGGGGCACTTTAGACCACGACCCTAAGGAGGGTCAAGGACCCTCCCATCAGGAGCGCGGCCGCAAGATCCCTTGCGAATTAGCGATTACTTGAGTTCGACGGTGGCGCCGACACCTTCGAGAGCCGCTTTGGCCTTCTCGGCGTCTTCTTTCGACACCTTCTCGAGCACAGGCTTGGGCACACTATCGACCAGATCCTTGGCCTCTTTAAGACCGAGGGTGGTGAGAGAGCGAACCTCTTTAATCACTTGGATCTTGGCTCCGCCGGCTTCGGTGAGGATGACGTCGAACGCGTCTTGCTCGGCCGCGGCCGCTCCGCCACCGTCGCCACCGCCCGCCGCGGGTGCGGCAGCCATAGCAACGGGAGCAGCTGCAGTTACGCCGAACTCCTCTTCAAAAGCCTTCAAGAACTCATTGAGTTCGAGAACACTCATATTTTTGAATACGTCCAGAAGTTCTGGGGTGGTCATGGTGGCCATTTGCTGTTCTCCTTAATTAGTTTCGGTACTGGCTTCGGTTTCGGTACTGGTTTCGGGTTCGGGTTCGGTTTCGGGTTCGGTTTCGGTTTCGGTACTGGTTTCGGGTTCGGTACTGGTTTCGGGTTCGGCTTCGGTTTCGGGAACGCCATCAGCCGCGGTACGAATATCGAGATACGCCTTAAGGCCATAAGCCATATTGCGAGTAAATGCTTGCAGCAATCCCGCGGTTTTGGTGAGGGGTGCCTGGAAAACACCCGCGATCATGGCTAGCAACTCGACGCGCGGCGGCACCTTGGCCAATGCATTTACATCGGCGGCGGTTAAGAATTGGTCACCTAACAATCCACCTTTGATTACTAAGGCCGGGTTTTCAGCACCAAAGGTACGAAAAGCCTTGGCCGCTTCGACGGCGTCGCCGCGCACAAAAGCAAAGGCAGTAGGACCGCTGAGTAAAGGCAGCAATTCGGGCCGGCCGGCCGCTTCAACTGCAAGCCGAGCCAAGGTATTTTTGAAAACTTTGTATTCAGTATTAGCCCCCCCGCAACGACTGTCGCAGTTGGGCCAACTCCCCTACCGACAAACCGCGGTATTCACTCAATACCGCAGCATCCGACTCATTGAGCTTGACCCGGATCTCGTCAACCGCGGCGTTTTTACTCGCGCGGGATGCGGGCTCTGCTTTCGTTGATCCTTTGGTGTCCATACTTCTCCTAGTTGAGCGGCCGTGGTGGTCACTCGCTTGATCAATTCACTTTTTGACCGAAGCACCGCGACCACGCCTGCCCGACTAGTCGGAACGCTGCCTCGCCCGGCGGAAAACTTTTCAGTTATTCCATTACCTTGCTAGCTGGTAACCGAGGCCAAGATTTGACTTGAGGTTACTGGCGAGCCACAGACCGGATGTCTTCGGCTTATTAAAATTTTGTAAGTACGAACGATACCCGAGGTCGGGGTGCGAACGCTAACCCGCCACCATCGACCCCGCTGCCATCGACCCGGACACCATCGACCCCGCTTCAGTGGAGATGGCGGTGGGGTCGACGCGAACGCTGGGGCTCATAGCGGCCGATACCGATACCGAAGTGAGGTACCGACCCTTGAGCGAGGCGGGCTTCACCCGCATCAACTCATCGAACACCGCTCGGAAGTTTTCGGCCAACTGTTCGGGTGTGAAACTCGTCTTGCCAATGCTTACATGGACATTTCCGTTGCGATCAGTACGGTATTCAACCTTGCCGGCCTTAAAATCAGCTACCGCTTTGCCCACATCGGGAGTAACGGTGCCCGTCTTCGGATTCGGCATAAGACCACGCGGTCCTAGAGCCCGACCGAGTTTTCCGACTTTAGCCATGAGCCCAGGAGTGGAAATCGCGATATCAAAGTCAAGAAAACCGCCTTCGACCCGCGCCACCAAATCGTCGGCCCCGACCACATCGGCGCCCGCGGCTTCGGCCGCGCGCGCAGCATCGCCCTCGGCAAATACTGCTATCCGAACTGATCGTCCGGTGCCGTGAGGCAAAGCCACGGTGCCCCGCACCATTTGCTCCGCTTTACGAGGATCAACGCCCAACCGGAAAGCACCGTCGACGGTTTGGTCAAATTTACGCGCCGGAAATGACTTGATGAGATTCATCGCGTCCGCGAGCGAGTAAAGCTGCTCGGGGTCGTGCATTGCTATTGCGTCTTGGTAAATCTTGCCGTGCTGAGCCATTTTTATCCTCCCGGCGCCTGCGCGCAGGTTTAGTTGGTGATTTTGATTCCCATCGATCGAGCGGTACCGGCCACTTGAGCCATCGCCCCTTCAATATTTTGTGCATTCAAGTCGGGCATCTTGATTTCGGCAATTTCTCGAACCTGAGTCGAAGTAACGGTACCGGCTTCGTCGGTACGCGGATTAGCCGCACCCTTTTCGATTCCCGCTGCTTGTCGCAACAAAAACGGAGTGGGGGGCGTCTTGGTGATGAACTCAAAGCTCCGGTCTTCGAAAATCGAGATCTCGACCGGAACGACCGTTCCTCGTTGGCCCTCGGTTTGAGCGTTATACGCCTTGCAAAAGTCCATGATGTTAATTCCGTGCGGACCCAGCGCAGTACCCACTGGCGGCGCCGGAGTAGCGGCGCCCGCCTGAATCTGAATTTTAACTAATGCGGTGACTTTTTTCTTTACCATGGTTATCCCTTAATAGTGCCGACCGAAGTCGTGCTAATGAAAATCCTGACCTTACGATTTCAGATTTAACGATTTCAGATTTAACGATTTCAGATTTAACGATTTAAAGTTTAGCCACCTGACCAAACTCAAGTTCAACTGGAGTTTCTCGACCAAAAATATTAACCAAAACTTTAATTTTGGAACGATCAACATCAATTTCAGAAATTGCTCCGTTAAAGTCGGCGAACGGACCGGTGGTAACTCGAACCTGCTCCCCTTCTTCGAATTCAAAACGAGGCCGAACTTTCTTCTCCGTAACCGGAGCACCTTCGGGCTTGGCCACACCCAAAATGTCTTCTACTTCGGGACGAGATAGCGGAAAAGGTCGCGGCCCGTTTTGTCCTACAAAACCAGTCACTCCCGGCGTATCCCGCACTACTCGCCACGAATCGATGTCGTAATCCATGCGTACGAGCAAGTAACCTGGGAAAACTTTTTTCGGAACAACTCGACGCGAACCGCCCTTAAATTCGATTACATCTTCCATGGGAATAGCGACTTCAAAGATTCGCTCCTCAACATGCATGGAACGAATTCGGTTCGTTAGATTTGTCTTTACTTTATTTTCGTAACCAGCGTAGGTGTGAACGACATACCAATCGCCCTCGCGGTCGAACGGACTCGGCTCGGAAGGCGCGAGCGGCTCGTCTTCGACCGCTGCTTCATCAATCTCGTCGACTGCTTCCTCAATAGCGGGAGCGTTGATCGCTTCACTAGTGGTATCCGCGATTACCCCGCCGAATACGTCGAGTTTCGGCGCGGTGTCAGTCTCGGTCTCGGTGGAGTCGGTGTCGGTGTCGGTGTCGGTGTCGGTGTCGGTAAATTCAATCGCCATGGTCAGCCGTTCTGTAGGTAATTACGCGAATCAATACTTATTTGAATAGGAACGAAACAAAATTGGAGGATGCATAGTCGTAGCCAAATATCACAGTTGTCATAAAAACAACGGCAATCAAAACGACAATGGTGGAGTTAAGAACTTCTTTACGGTTAGGCCAAGCAACTTTTTTGAGTTCGGATTTAACTTCAGAAAAAAACTGGAGTATGCCGGTGCGTTCACGCTTGGGTTCACTTCCTGGCTGCGGGCGCGTCCGGCGATCGGCAGCACGAGGTTGATCGCCACCTTGGCGCTCCATCATTCGCTTACTTTGTCGGTTCACAAATAATCCTGTTTTATGGTTAATGAATAAATACTGGTGGATAGTTACTGGCAGGGCAGGAGGGAATCGAACCCCCAACCGCCGGTTTTGGAGACCGGTGCTCTACCAATTGAGCTACTGCCCTCCGGATTTCCAAGGATAGCAAAGCATCCGTAAGCATGGCTGAGGTGCTAACCGAGGCGGTGGGGGGCGCGGGCACAGCGGGTCTTCATCTGATTAACGGGTCTCCTTATGAAGGGTATGAGCACGGTCGAATCGGCAATATTTCCGCATTTCGATGCGTTCGCGCTGGGTGTTTTTATTTTTAGTGGTTATGTAGTTTCTCCGCTTGCAAACTTCACAGGCCAAAGTCACCTTGGGTCGCTTATCACTCGCCATCGTCGTCGTCCTTTGACTATCGAACTACTTGAGGATCTTGACGACTCGACCGGCACCTACGGTGCGTCCACCCTCACGGATGGCGAAGCGGAGGCCGTCCTCCATGGCGATGGGAGCAATTAACTCCACCGTCATTTCGGTGTTGTCGCCGGGCATGACCATTTCGGTGCCCTTAGGCAATTCAATGGAGCCGGTGATGTCGGTAGTGCGGAAATAGAACTGCGGTCGGTAGTTACCGAAGAACGGCGTGTGCCGACCACCTTCGTCTTTGGTCAATACATAGACCTGAGCTTCAAAGTTGGTGTGGGGAGTAATCGAACCGGGCTTGGCTAATACCTGACCCCGCTCGACATCTTCTTTCTTAGTTCCCCGCAACAGTATGCCAACGTTGTCACCGGCACGACCTTCGTCGAGAAGTTTGCGGAACATCTCCACTCCGGTGCAGACCGTCTTGGTGGTGTCGCGAATACCGACGATTTCGATTTCCTCGTTGATCTTAACGATGCCCCGCTCAACCCGACCGGTTACGACGGTGCCCCGACCAGTGATGGTGAAGACATCTTCGATAGGCATAAGGAAAGGCTTCTCAATCTCGCGCACCGGCTCAACGATGAACGAGTCGACGGCATCCATTAGTTCGACAATCTTGTCGCCCCATTCCGCGTCACCTTCAAGGGCTTTGAGCGCACTAACTCGAACGATGGGGACATTGTCGCCATCAAACTCATAAGCGTTGAGCAATTCACGCACTTCGAGCTCAACGAGTTCGAGAATTTCTTCATCGTCGACCATGTCGATCTTGTTAAGCGCTACCACTAGGTTCGGAACACCAACCTGGCGAGCCAACAGAACATGCTCACGAGTTTGCGGCATCGGACCATCAGTGGCGGCGACAACCAAAATCGCTCCGTCCATCTGCGCGGCACCCGTAATCATGTTCTTGATGTAGTCAGCGTGACCTGGGCAATCAACATGCGCGTAGTGACGGTTCTCGGTTTCGTATTCCACGTGCGAAATTGAAATAGTGATACCGCGCTGCTTCTCTTCGGGCGCCTTGTCGATTTCATCGAAGGCAGTGAAGTTAGTGTTGGGGTTGCGAGTTGATAGCACCTTGGTAATGGCCGCGGTCAAGGTCGTCTTGCCGTGGTCAATGTGACCAATCGTGCCGATATTTAAATGCGGCTTGTTCCGCACGAACTTAGCCTTGGCCATGGTGTTCCCTTTCGGTGTCGATTCTTTATTGTCGCTCGGGTCTTAGATTGTAGAACATCGCGCGTGGTCACTCCCAAGGGGGCTAGCTCTGGTAGCGGGGGCGGGACTCGAACCCGCGACCACACGATTATGAGCCGTGTGCTCTGACCAACTGAGCTACCCCGCCGGGATCCCAACGCCGTTACCAGCGTTGGACTTGAGCCCCCTTACGGACTTGAACCGTAGACCCCTTCCTTACCATGGAAGTGCTCTGCCAACTGAGCTAAGGGGGCGAATGACCAAGCGTAGCAAAGCATCTCGGTGAATTACCCAGAGATCATTGCGGTGTGCTGTGCTGATCACGCGATTGATATTGATTGGCCAGTAGCAGTGCTCAAACCGATAGCGTCAGAACCCATGAACCCACCTGCGGCCGAGGCTCCCGTGACGATTCGCCGAGCCGAATCACGCGACACCGAAGCTATTCTCGCGATTTATAACGTTGCTGTGGTTGAGACCACCGTCACTTTCGACCTCGTCCCCCGCAGTCACGAAGAACAAATCGACTGGATAAACGACCATTCGGGGAGTTATCCCGCAGTAGTTGCCGTCGACGCCGCCGACACCGTCGTTGGTTTTGGCTCTCTCTCGGCGTATCGCGACCGTCCCGCTTACACCACCACCGTGGAGGATTCGGTCTATGTCGAAGAAAACGTACGGGGACAAAAAATTGGCTCACTAATACTGGACGAGCTCATACGCTTGGGTGCCGATCACGGTTTCCATAGCGTGATTGCTCGCATTGTTGGTGGCCACGAAGCCAGTATTGCGTTGCACCGCGCTCACGGTTTCGAATTAGTTGGCACTGAACGCGAAGTGGGTCGCAAATTCAATAAATGGCTCGACATAGTGCTGATGCAGCGAATTCTTTAGCCGTAACTGATTTTTATTTATCCCGCCACAATATGGGCGCCCGCCGAAATCTCGGCGGGCGACGAACAGTGGGCCGGGCTGGGTTCGAACCAGCGAAGCTTACGCGACGGTTTTACAGACCGTTCCCTTTGGCCACTCGGGCACCGACCCAGGATGCGTACGATAGCAGTCGGACAAATCTACTAGATCCGAATTCAAATAAAGAGGGGGGAATGAATGCCCAGTTTTGATGTGGTATCACAGATCGATCAACAAGAGGTAAAAAACGCCGTCGACCAAGCGGCACGGGAGATTTCGACTCGCTACGACTTCAAGGGGACCCAATCTTCAATCGAGCTGATCGATAAGACCATCGAATTAAAGACCGAAAGCGATGCCAAACTCAAGGCGCTCACCCAAATTCTTGAAGAAAAATTGGTGAGACGCAAAGTGTCGCTCAAGGCACTGTCGTACGGCAAAGTAGAAGAGGCCACCAAAGGAACCGTCCGCCAAGTAGTAACGCTCAACTCCGGCATCAACCAAGAAAAGGCTAAAGCGATCGCCAAGTTTCTAAAAGAACTAAACCCCAAAGGTCTCTCTCACCAAATTCAGGGCGAGCAATTGCGCGTTACCAGTAAAAAGCGTGACGATCTGCAAACGGCAATCGAAGCGATGACCGGTCACGATTTTGGGATTCCGATGCAGTTCGAAAACTTTCGCGATTAGTTAGCCCCTCAACGCGATCTGATCTTCGACGGGATTATTTATGCGTAATACCCCGAGTGTTTGTAGAGGCACGGAATTCCTTCGGCCCGAAACATCTCTACATTTCTCAGGTCGTCCTCGATAGCAATAACTAAATCGAAACCCGCGGCTCGTAAATCAGCAGTTACTTCACACTTGAAGTCGCGAGAAACTGGTAGCGATCCAGTAGGACGCATGATTAAAAGATCCCAACGGATTGAATAACGATGTAGCCAAGCTTCGGTTAGTGGATGCACTCGTTGCGGTCGCGCCGTCAACAGAATTATTCGTAACGCGGGGTCGAGCAGGTCTAACAACACCCGCACTTCTTCAATGACAGGGTCGTCACCCGCGGCATCGAAGAATCCTCGCCAATTTTGATTTTTGGTTTCGAGATAGTGCTGACGGCTGGTGGCTTCCGACAACACCCCGTCGATATCGACTACGGCCGCCCGTATTGGGTTATCCGATTCGAGTACGCCGTTACGCCAAGTCCAGTTGTCGGGTGAAGGCATCAAATCTTTAAGTCATTTCTGAATCAGTCTTCGTCGATACGGTCGGACGCGGCAAGAAAACTTTTCGCGATTGCTTCAACCACACTCGGATCGGCGAGGGTTGTGGTATCGCCCAGCGTGTGATGCTCGCTTACATCGCGAAGCAAACGGCGCATGATTTTTCCCGACCGCGTCTTGGGCAAATCTTCAGTGAACAACACCGTCTTAGGTTTAGCGATAGGGCCGATAGTTTGCGCGACATGGTTACGAATCTCTTCACCTAGTTGTTCACTCGGAGTTTGTCCGGCGCGCAAAATTACAAACGCAGCAATAGCCTGTCCGGTTACCGCATCGGTGCGTCCCACTACGGCCGCCTCGGCTACCGCGGGATGGCTAACAATCGCATGCTCTACTTCGGCGGTGGAAATGTTGTGACCGGATACCAACATCACATCGTCGACGCGGCCTAACAGCCAGTAGTAGCCGTCTTCGTCACGCTTAGCGCCGTCGCCCGCGAAATAAAACCCAGGGAAACGGCTCCAATAAGTTTCTTGATAGCGGTCAGGATCACCCCAAATTCCGCGCAGCATTGCCGGCCACGGGGCCGTGAGGACTAAGTAGCCCCCACCCGGTATGCCAACGCTCTTACCAGATTCATCGAAAATATCTACACCGATACCGGGCAACGCCAAAGTGGCCGAGCCGGGTTTCAACTCAGTAATGCCGGGCAGCGGGCTAATCATTGCCGCGCCGGTTTCGGTTTGCCACCAAGTATCAACAATTGGGCACCGGCTCGCGCCGATGTTAGTGAAGTACCAGATCCACGCTTCCGGATTTATAGGTTCTCCTACTGATCCGATTAGACGCAACGAAGAAAGGTCGTGACCCGCGGGATACTTATCCCCCCACTTCATAAACGAGCGGATGGCGGTGGGCGCGGTATAAAAAATTGTCACACCGTAACGGGCGATGATTTGCCAAAGTCGATCTTTATCAGGAAAATCGGGCGTTCCTTCGTAGATGACGCTGGTAGTGCGATTCATGAGCGGGCCGTAGACCACGTATGAATGTCCGGTCACCCAACCCACATCAGCACCACACCAATAAACATCGTGATCGGATTTGATATCAAAAATTGCTTTGTGGGTATAAGCCACTTGGGTGAGATACCCACCCGTGGTGTGCATGATCCCTTTGGGCTTAGCAGTAGTCCCCGAGGTATAAAGCAAGAACAAGAGATCTTCCGCTTCCATAATTTCGGGCGGACATATTGTTTCCTGCTGGGGGACCAAGTCGTGCCACCAAATGTCGCGTCCTTCGGTAAAAGGAACCTCTTGTTCGGTACGGCGCAAGACCAGTACTCGCTCAATAGTGGGACACTGCGCTACTGCGGTATCGGCAGTTTCTTTAAGAGGAAAAACTGTGCCCCGTCGCCACGAACCATCAGCAGTAATAAGAACTTTCGCGCCCGCGTCGTTGATCCGGTCGCGTAATGAATCCGACGAAAAACCACCGAATACCACTGAGTGAGCCGCGCCAATACGAGAACACGCCAACAGCGCGGTCGACAATTCGGGCACCATGCCCAAATAAATATTTACTCGATCGCCCCGTTGTACGCCTAGGGCTTTGAGTGCATTGGCCAATTGACATACATCATTAAGAAGGTCGGCGTAAGTAATGGTGCGAGTATCGCCCGGCTCACCTTCCCAGTAATAAGCAACTTGATCGCCGTGACCATTATTCACATGCCGATCAAGACAGTTATACGACGCGTTAAGTTGACCACCTTCAAACCACTTGACGGACGGAAGTTTCCAATCGCATACCGTGTGCCACGGCTCGAACCAATCAAGTGAGTCTTTAGCAACTTGAGCCCAAAATTTCTGGGGATCGGCGGCCGCCTCGGCGTAAATAGCGGGATCGGTAAGGTCGGCGGCGTCACGAAAAGATTCGGACGGGGCAAAAGTGCGCTCCTCTACTAAGAAGGATTCAATAGCTTCTGGCGCATCTGGCACATCTGGCAATCTAGCAACCTGATCTACTTCCTTACCGAGGCTTGAGCACAATCACTCGATGGCCACCCAAACCGACTGGGTCGGTAAGGGCTTGGGCTTCGCTCCCACGACTGCGCCCAACGAGCGCTTCAAGATCGCCAAGGTGCGCTCGCTCCTCCCAGATCGCGCGTCCGGCGGCAACTAAGTCGTCAATACCGAGCTCATTTAGCCATTGGGCTTGCGAAGATTCGGAACTAATGTTCAAACCGGCCCGGTGCGCGGACAAGGCCAAGTACTCAAGGGGAACATCGCAAGTGATATCGCGGGTTCCGGGGTCGGCGTAAGGATCGGAGCCGCGTTCATGAGCCCGGTAGGTGCGCAGCCACCCCATTTTTTCGCGTGCCAACAACTGGACGATCGGAGCTCCGTAATCAATGAGCACTACTTCACCTCGATCCAGCAGTTTTCCAACTCGGCCTAAAAAGCTAGTAGTGACTTCGGGGACCGGAATACGTGCACCGATGGTGACCGCGACATCGGCGGCGACTAAGTCGGCCTCGATCACCAAGTCGGCTGAAGCCGGAATCAATACTTCGGTCAAGTTGTCGTGGCTATCGAGACCGACGCGAACTTCGAGCCAACCGATCTCGCCCCGCTCGACAATGCGAACCGGAAGATTATCTAATAACTCATTAGCTAAAACTACGCCGGTTAAGACGACCGCGGGTAGGTCGTCGAGCGCGGTAACCAGTGGCCCCGAACGCGGGATCAATTCGGGTGGTTCGTCGGGGTCGGTTCCCGCTACTGCGGGGCCCAGAACTTCGTCAGCGGGTTCGATAGTTAGTCGTTGGCGTTGCTCTTCGCGGTGTCGGGCCGAAGTTTCTACCAGTACATAACGCAGAGCCGTTGAACAATTAGGTTCGGAATTCAGGATCGTCGCGGCCAACCGACCGTTACCTGCACCAACTTCAACTACAAAAAATGGATCGGGAGTGCCGAGGCGAACCCACGCCTGATCAAGAAATCGTGCAACAAGCACGCCGAATAACGGACCCACTTCGGGACTAGTTATAAAATCTCCCTCTGCTCGGCCCGCGCCCGACTCGGCAAAAAATCCGTGGTCGGGATCGTAAAGCGCAATCGACTGATACTCGGCAAAAGTAATAGGACCGTTACGCCGAATACGATCGTTGAGTAAGTGGCTAACTCCTAAAAGTAAAGGATCTGGCATCGCGGCGTTCTCCGTAGTCTGCGGTGCGAACGCCAAGTAATAAATTACGCACAAACTTGGTCGGCGCGGTAAAACCCTAGCCGGAAGTGAAGGCGAGTTGCCCGAGACGAGCGAACACTTCGGGATAAACCCCGACTACCACTACCACCGCAGTGCAAATACCAATTGCCAGAGTTAGCGCAACTGCCGTTGGGCGCTCCGAACGTTCGGTAGCGGGCGCGTCGTCAAACCACATGCGCCGAACCACATTGGAATAATAGAAAAACGCCACTACCGCGTTGAGTGCGGCGATAACACCGAGAACGACCGCCGCGGTAGTGCCGGCATCGAATACGGCTCGAAAGATGACGAATTTAGCGAACCAACCCGCCAGCGGAGGAATGCCCGCGAGGGAAAATAAAAATAGTGACAACAGCACCGCATTGGCTGAATCGACTCGTCCGAGTCCAGAAAAACTGGAGATTTCAGTAGAGCGCGAACGCCGAGAAACGGCCATCACTACGGCAAACGCGCCCAAGTTCATAGCCGCGTAGATCATCAAGTAGACCAATACCGCTTCCCACGCCGACGGACCCGAGACGTCGCCCGCCACCGCCAAGGGAACCAAAATGAACCCTCCTTGTGCGATTGACGAATAAGCCAGCATGCGCACGATGTTGGTTTGACGCAAGGCCGCCAAGTTTCCAAAAGTCATAGACGCCACCGCCAACACCCACAGCAGTGGCTGCCATGAATCGGCGGCACTGAAAAAACCGAACTTGATTACCGTTAATAACGCCACAAAACCCGCGGCTTTAGAGGCAACCGATAAAAAAGCGGTTACCGGCAACGGAGCTCCGACGTAAGTATCGGGAGCCCAGAAATGAAACGGTACTGCGCTCACCTTGAACGCAAAGCCAACAATGGTGAGAAAAATTGCCACCGCGAATAAGGCCGGAGTTGAACCGTTGGCGTACTGGGAGATGACTGACAATTTGATTCCGTTCGCCAAACCGAATATCAGTGACATTCCGTAGAGCATTACCGCCGATGACAACACGCCGATTAAGAAGTACTTAATCGCGGCTTCGTTAGATTTCGTATCGTGCTTACGCCATCCGGCCATTACAAATGTCGGAATCGAAACGGTTTCTAGAGCAACAAAAATTGAAATCAGATCACGCGCCGACGCCATCATTATCATGCCGAGCAAAGATGTGAGCAGGAGAA
The DNA here is from genome assembly GCA_038904515.1 of Acidimicrobiia bacterium. Taxonomy (GTDB): domain Bacteria; phylum Actinomycetota; class Acidimicrobiia; order IMCC26256; family PALSA-555; genus SHUY01. The sequence goes on from JBCKKA010000004.1 coordinate 40,378, forward strand.
CATAAAACTCACCGCGGTAATAGTCGCCGTCGGCAATTTCGTCGAACGAAATTAATAGGGCAAGGTACGCCACAACTAAAAACAGTCCTTCGAACGCGAGCGCGTAGTTGTCAACTACAAACGCACCACCAAACATTGAACGGTCGGTACCGTCGACTGCCAGAGTGAGGACGGGGATTAGCGCCGCCAATACGCCAAGGCTCGCCAGGCGGGGAACCAGTTGGGGCCGACTGGGTAAAAACAGATCGACCAATAGACAAACCACTATCGTCACCGAAATAATTATCGCGGGCGCGAGCGCGTGGTAGTCGATGCTGAGAATCACGGCGCGTTTAACCCCCGAATACCTTGGCGATGGCGGTGGCGGGAGCGTCGGTCACCGAGAACAAAATTCCCGGAACTACGCCGAGAAGCACGATCAAAAACATGATCGGGGCCCACGCCACCCACTCGGAAGTATGTACATCGTGAATATGGGCATCCTCAAACTCCGGCGGCGGCGAGCCGAACGCCACTCGCTGCAACATCCAGAGCAAATAGCCCGCGGCCAACACCGTGCCTACTGCGGCCACGATCATGAACGACCGGAAAGTAACCAAATTGCTGGTGTCGAATAAACCTGAAGCCAACTTGGCGGGGTCGTAAGCGGAAAGGATGGCCGGGAATTCGCCCCAGAATCCCGCGAGACCGGGCAGTCCTAATGAAGCCATGGCCGCAAAACCGAGGATCCAACCCATCTTCGGTGCTTGCGTAAGTAAACCGCCGAGGCGACTCATTTCACGCGTGTGGTAACGCTCTTGCACCGAACCGGCGACAAAGAAGAGCAGACCGGTGATGAGACCGTGAGCCACCATTCCGAATACCGCGGCGTTGATTCCGAAACTGGTAAGAGTGGCAATGGCCAGCATGACGAAACCCATGTGCGAGACCGACGAAAACGCGATTAGTCGTTTCATGTCGCGTTGGGCCAAACAACACAGAGCGCCGTAAATAATTCCTATTACCGCGAGCAGACCGATCCAAGGTGCCCAAACTTCGGCCGCATCGGGAAGCACTGGCAACGCGATGCGTATGAATCCGTAAGTACCCAATTTAAGCAAAATTGCCGCCAATAAAACTGAGCCGACCGTAGGCGCTTCAGTATGGGCATCGGGTAACCAAGTGTGGAAAGGAAACATGGGGACTTTAATGGCGAACCCAAGGAACATGCCGCCGAAGATGAGCAGTTGGGTTCCGTGGGCAATACCACTACCGCCAAATTCCGACAGTTTGACCATGTCGAAGGTTTGTTCTTTTGATAAAAAGAACAGCGCCAAGAACGCGACCAACATCAACACCGAACCAAAAAGGGTGAATAGGAAGAACTTGATTGATGCGTACTCCCGATTCGGGCCGCCCCACACGCCGATCATGAAGAACATCGGCAGCAACACGATCTCAAAGAAGATGAAGAACAAAATAAGATCTTGAGCCACGAATGTGCCGGTCATGCCCACTTCGAGCAAGAGAATCAGAGCCAGAAAGGCTTTGGGGTTGTGGGGTTCAGGGAAGTGATTCCACGAATAAATAATGCAGAGCGGCACAATCAACATCGACAAGATCAACAGCGGCAGCGAGATGCCGTCGACTCCCATATGGAAGCGACTGTTGATTACATCAATCCACGGTACGTTGACTGAGAACTGCAACGCGCCCGACCGGCCGTAATTGAACTGAGTGAGAATCCCCACTCCTACTCCCAAAGTTGCCAGCGCGGTAACCAGCGCCGCGGCCTTTATGGCAGTTTCTTGCGCACGTGGGATAAGCAGTACCACTGCCATCCCGACCAGCGGTATAAATACCGCTAACGGCAACGCCCACTCGTCAAAAAATGTCATCTCGCTTGTGTCCCCCCCGTTTGATCAGAACTCATTTTTAACTTCGTATTCTGCACGATTACGAAACACTCAGCACGATTACGAAACACTCAGCACGAATAGCGCCACGCTCATTACCCCGACCGCGGCGAAAATATAGAGCGCGTAACGCTGTACCGAGCCCGACTGCACTCGCTGCAATACCCCACCCGCGGCGCCAATCTCGTTGGCGCTGGCGTTGATGGCCCGATCGATACCGCGCTGGTCGATATTTTCGTAGGCAAAACGACCAACTCGCACTGCCCCGCGACCCAAAAAGTTCACTAGTCCGTCGATGACGGTCTGGTTAAACCAGTACATCGCCCGCGCTATCGGGGTGCGAATTCCCTCGACGATTACATTTTCGTAGAGGTAGTCGAGGTAGTACTTGCGCTCGAGCAGTGTGTAGCCCGAACGGGCCAAACGGTTGCGCTGGGTGAGGCCTTTAAATTTGGTGAGCTCTTCGCGCCGGAACATGAAGTAAGACATAACGCCAATAGCTAACATCGCGATAGAAACCGAGATGACGGCCAGCGGCACGTCGAACTCGGCGTGCACAACTTTGGGGAAATTAGTAGTGGGCTCAACCCACTCGGTGAACTTTTTAATACCCAACGGGGCCGCGTTGATCATTCCTCCCACGATCGCGAGGCCAGCCAAAATGATGAGCGGCGTAGTAATGCTGCGTTCAGATTCGTGCGGGTGGTGTTTTCCTCGGTACTCGCCAAAGAAAGTTAGGTAGACGCAACGAGTCATGTAGGCCGCGGTTAGAAACGCTCCCACCAAGCCGATTATTAGGAATAGCTCGAAACCTTGGCTGCCCGCGTTCACCAAAATTTCATCTTTTGACCAGAACCCCGCGAGCGGAAAGATGCCGGCCAGCGCCAACGAACCGATGATGAAAGTCCAGAAAGTGATAGGCATCTTCTTGCGCAGACCGCCCATCTCGCGCATGTCGAAACTGTGATGAGTACCACCGTGACTGACCGAACCGGCGCCGAGAAACAGCAGCGCCTTAAAAATTGCGTGGGTGAACAAGTGGAATACCGCGGCGACCCAGGCGCCCACGCCTAAAGCCATGACCATGTATCCGAGTTGGCTAATGGTTGAGTAGGCCAAAACTTTCTTGATGTCGCGCTGCACAAACGCCAACGACGCACCGACCAAGATGGTTATTCCTCCAACCAACGCCATCATGTTGATGCCGCCGTTGGAGATTGAGAAACCTTCGTAGAAGACGGGATAAAGCCGCGCGCCGAGGTAGACCCCTGCCACCACCATGGTGGCGGCGTGGATTAACGCGGAAACCGGAGTGGGTCCAGCCATGGCGTCAGGTAACCAGGTGTGCAGCGGAAATTGTCCGCTCTTGCCCATAATTCCGATCAGTAGACAAATTGACGCGATCAACAAAATGTCGTGGTTATTGGCGCCCTGCAGGGCGTACGCGTTAGTACCGGCAATGTTGAAAGTACCGACGGCGGTGAACAAAATGATGATGCCGATTATTAGTCCGATGTCGCCGGTACGGGTAGTGAGGAACGCCTTGATAGCGGCACGCGAGTTCTCACGGTCTTCCCACCAAAAGCCAATAAGCATAAACGAACAAAAGCCGACTAGTTCCCAGCCCACCAGCATTTGCAGGGTGCCTGACGCCACTACCAGTGTGAGCATCGACGCGGTGAATAAAGACAGGCCGGCGTAGTACCAGGTGTACCGCTTGTCGTCGTGCATGTAACCAGTCGAATAAATATGGACTAGTAGTGAAATCAAAGTAACGACGAACACCATCATTACCGTTAGGCCGTCTACATAGGTGCCCACGCCGAAGTCGATGCCGCCGCTTTGCCACCAAGTAAGCGAATTGACTACCGGTTCTACTCCGCCCTGAGCGCTATCACTGGGCATCATTCCTTTTCCGAAGAAGCCGGCAATTCCCGCGGCGTGTTCGGATGCGTTGACGCGATCGATCCACTCCACCGCGGCCCAACACGAACCAATAAATGATGCCGCTACTGCAGTGATCGCTACTTCGGCACCGTGCTTAGGAAGCCGTTTACCAAAAAATAGGATGATTACAAATGACAATGCCGGCAACGCGACGATAATCCAGACCGAGTTCAACATCTTCTTAACCCTTTAACTGTTCGACGCGGTCGAGATCGGGGCTACGGAGATTGCGGTAGATCAATAACACAATGGCCAGACCGACACCGACTTCAGCCGCGGCAATGGCAGTAATGAATAGCGCGAAAATATTTCCTCTGATGTTGTGGTTAAAAGCCGAAAAAGCAATGAGGTTGATATTGACTGCGTTGAGCATCAACTCAACACTCATTAATACTAAAACCCCGTTACGCCGCGCCAGCACTCCGTAAACGCCCACCGCAAAAATAAACGCACTCAGGATTAAAAACTGGTTCAGTTCCATTTAATCCTTTCTCGCCAATACCACTGCCCCCACGAGGGCGGCAAGCAAAAGCATCGACAGCACTTCGAAGGGAACGACGAAATTGCGGAACAGATCGCTACCAATGGCCTGCGGGCGACCCTGAGCCACTAGATCGGCACCAAATCTGATCTCTTGACCGCCGAACGCGTCGACCAAGAGCGCGGTGAGCACACCAAAGATCAATAACGCCACCACCGCGGCCGCCCCGCGCTGGTCGTTATTAAGGCGAGCACCGTCGTCGCCCATCGGCGCACGGGTGAGCATGACTCCGAATAAAAACAGCACCACTACCGCACCGATGTAAATCAAGACCTGCACCCAAGCCACGAATTCAGCCGCGAGCAAGATGTACTGCGCAGCCGCACCGGCGAGGACCACAATCAAAAAAAGTACCGAGTGCACCACATCGTTGCTGCGCACCACGCCAATGGCGGCACCGCCCATGGCTAACGCCAACAACCAGAAAACCACCTGCTGTTCCCACATCAGCGCGGCCCCGTCTTTTCTAAAGGTTTCACTTCTTGGCCGTCTTGCCAGGTTCGGCGCCGATTTCCAACGGTTCGCGCTCGGGCACAGTGGCCATCCACTCACCAAGTTTTTGCTTGTCGTGCAATAGATCGCCAATACGATTTTCGGAGTACTCGTATTCGGGCGACCAGAACAACGCGTCGAACGGACAAACGTCAACGCAGATCCCGCAGTACATGCAGAGCGAGTAATCGATGTCAAAGCGATCGAGAAGACTTACGGACCGCTCGCGACCACCTTCGCGCCGAGGTGGTCGCTGTTCCTTGTGACCCTCAATGTAGATGCACCAGTCGGGACACTGACGCGCGCACAACATGCAGGCCGTGCAGTTTTCTTCCTTGAGGGCAATTACTCCCCGCGCGCGCGGTGCGGGCGTTTCTTTTTCGTGGGGATACTGCACCGTTACCGCGGGTTTGAGCATGGTTTTTAGAGTGATGCCGAGACCGCCAATAAGACCAGGGAGTTTGGGCATCAGAGTGTCACCTTAAGGATTCCGGTTACGAGAATATTTACTAAGCCGATAGGAATAAGTACTTTCCACGCCAACGCCTGAAGCTGATCTTCGCGAAGACGCGGATAGGTGAAGCGCACCCAAAACATAAGGAACGCTACCGCCATGAGTTTGGCGAAGAGAACCAACGGGCCGAGAATATTGGCCAGATCGCCCGTGACCCCCGGGATCGCCCAGCCGCCCAAGAAGAGTGTGGCTGCTATCGCCGCGAAAGCAAACGCGGTTCCGAACTCGCCGATGAAGAAGAACAGGAATCGAAAACCGGTGTACTCGACCATGTAACCCGAAACCAGTTCGCTTTCGGCCACCGGCATGTCGAACGGTGTTTGTGAAAGTTCGGCCTGTGCGGCAATCATAAAAAGACCGAAGCCCACAAACTGAGTGAGAATGTAGGGATTGCCAATTACATCCCAACCAAAGATTCCGCCGTTTTGTTGCGCCAAAACAATGTCTTGGAGATTTAGAGTACCGGCTTGGATGATCACACCTACTACCGCGAGTAACAACGGAAGTTCGTAAGCGATCAACTGTGCCGCGGCTCGCAGCGCGCTGAGTAGGGCAAACTTATTGGCACTCGACCAACCCGCCATCAATACGCCGATTACCGAAAGGCTAGAAACCGCTAGCGCGTAAAAAATTCCGGCATCGAGATTTTCGACCACTAAATCGGGGCCCATAGGAATTACCGCAAAAATTAAGAAAGTAGAGAGCACCACCACTACCGGCGCCATAGCAAAAACTTTTTTATCCGCGTCGGCCGGCATGATGTCTTCTTTTTGCAAAAACTTGATGCCGTCGCCTACGAGTTGGAACCAGCCGTGAAAGCCACCCGGATCCATAGGACCAAGGCGGCTTTGCATGTGGCTCATCATCTTGAGCAGGAATGTGTAACCCAGAATTAGCGCGCCGAGGGGAATGACCATGACTACGACAAGCGTTTTGATTGCGAGCGTCGTGCCCCAACCGATCTCAAGTGCCACCATCATCGAAGAACCCACTAGCGCACTTTCATCGGTCGATATCGCCCAGAATGAAATATAGGCTGGCCAGAATCGTTATTACATCGGGAACATAAACTCCTTGTAGTAACCACGGCAAAATCGAAACATTGCTAAATGAAGCCGAGCGAATCTTGACTCGAAATGGTCCGGTGCCACCCTTGGAGACCACGTAGTAGCCCATCTGGCCGAGGGGATTTTCGGTCTCCGCCCAAATTTCGCCTTTGGGGACTTTGATGATGAGTGGAACTTTGGTCATAATCGGCCCCGCCGGAATTGCGTCGAGACACTGCAACACCATGCGGGCCGATTCACGCGTCTCTTGCAACCGCACCCAGTAACGAGCAAACGAATCGCCGTCGGAGTGAGTCCAGACTTTGAAATCAAGTTCGGAATAGACCAGATAAGGATCACCATCGCGTCGCAAATCCCAATCGACTCCCGACGCCCGCAAGTTTGAGCCCGATACTCCGTAAGCCGCGCCCAACTCGGGCGGAATAATGCCAATGCCTTTACAGCGGGCGGCAAAGATTTCGTTTCCCAGCACGAGATTTTCGAAGGTGTCGCACGCGTCGAACACGATCTGCATCGTCGAACGGCATTCAGCTAGCCAACCCCACGGCAAGTCGTCTTTGAGACCACCGATGCGGTTGAAGTTGGGATGAAAGCGGCCACCGGTGGCCGACTCAATCAAGTTGAGAATATGTTCACGGTCGCGAAAGCCGTAAAACGCGGGTGTTAGTGCTCCAACTTGTAATCCCATCTCCCCGAGGAACAACAAGAAAGTGGCGATGCGTGATAGCTCGGTGAGGATGGTGCGGATGTACTGAGCCCGCGGGGGTGCTTCAACATCCATAAGTTTTTCGGCCGCGGCTACGAACGGAACTTCGTTAGCAAAACTCGACAACCAGTCGATGCGGTTGATAAGCGTGGTCACCTGCGGGTAAGTGCGGAACTCGGTAATTTTTTCGTAGCCGCGGTGCATATAGCCAATGACTGGATCGGCCGATATCACTCGCTCGCCGTCAAGCCGAACGACCAAACGCAAAGTTCCGTGGGTAGCGGGGTGCTGAGGTCCGAGGTTGAGCACCATGTCGCCGGTATCGAGTTCGACATTCACCCGCGCTTCGGCCAAGTGCCGCATCGACGCGGGGTCGATGGCGAAATCGGATGCGCCCGATGCCGTTGTGTCGGTGGTGCTCATGCGTTGGTATCTCCAGAATCAGCTTCTTCGGTAGCGACTGCGGCCGTCTCGGGCATTCCCTCAACATTGACAATTCCTGGCCACGGTTTAACTACTCGAGCTAAGAGCGGAAAATCTTTGCGCAACGGATGCCCTTCAAACGCGGCGGGCAAGAACAACAATCGCAAGCCGGGATGGCCGACAAATCCAAAGCCGAACATCTCCGCGCATTCCCGTTCGTGCCAATTGGCACCGGGGTACAAACTCACCCACGAATCAACGCTCGGATTATTTTCGTCAAGGTCAGCCTTGAAAGTCATTCCCCACTTACGCGTAGTTGATTGCACATGAGCAAAAACTTGAAAGCGACCCGCCGCGCCGGCCGCGCCGGGGGTCATCTCAGTGGGCTGAGCGGGAGTAGAAGTATCGCCGTCGGCTTCGGCCCCTTCTTCTTTGGGCGCCGGCATCCAGTCGATTCCCGAAATGAAAGAAAGATAATCACAGTCAAGTTGATCGCGTGCCACTTCGCCCGCGCGTAGCCACGCGTCGGTGCGTACTCGCACCACTACATCACCAAAAAGCGGTTGCGCTTCGATGATGGCATCGCCCAGCGCCGAGTTCAGGGTCGCGAGAATCTCTTCGGCCCCGGCCGAGACCGGAACGGGGGCGGGCGCGTCAGGCAGGGCGGGCGGGGCGGCCTCAGGAGTACCGGCTTCAGGAGTAACGGGTTCGTCAGGCAACGTCGATCTTTTCTCCCCGCCAGCGTTGGGCTAGCTGGTCGTTACCGATACCTTCATTTTGAATTCGTTCTTGCAACATCACTACTGCTTGCATCAGTGCTTCGGGCCGGGGCGGACAACCCGGAACGTAAATATCAACCGGAATTACTTGGTCGATGCCCTTAGTTACCGAATAAGAATCCCAGTACGGGCCGCCACAATTAGCACACGCGCCCATAGAAATTACGTACTTAGGATCGGGCATCTGTTCGTACAGCCGGCGGATAGCCGGAGCCATCTTGTCGGTAACGGTTCCGGATATCACCATCAGATCCGACTGGCGCGGACTCGCGGGGAACGGGATTACTCCCAACCGCATCATGTCGTAACGCGGACTGGCTAACGCGGCGCCCATTTCAATAGCGCAACAAGCTAATCCCCACTGGAACATCCAGAGGGAATACTTGCGGCTGTAGTTGAGCAATTGCGTCAATGGTTTAGGCATCAAGCCTTTTTCGATTAAGCCCACCGCAAAACTCCCTTGCGCCACGCGTAGACAAGACCAAGCGCCAGTACGAAAACAAAAAGGATCATCTCAACTAGTCCGAACATTCCCAGCGACTCAAGCCCTACCGCCCACGGAAAAATAAATACGGCTTCCACATCAAAGATTACAAACAAAAGTGCGTAAATGTAGTAACGAACATTCGACTGACCCCAACCACCGATTGGGTCGGAACCGGCTTCATAAGTTATGTACTTCTCAGATTGCGGGCGTACCGGCCTGACCAACTTGCCCACTCCGAGCATGAGGCCAACCAGCAACATCGCCGCGCCGATGAGAACCGCTACAGCTAAGTACTGCCGGTAGAACTCAGTCACGACTTCGACTACATCCTTTCGCGGTTTAACGGTTTATCCAGCTATCTGGCTATCTAGCTATCCGGCTATCCAATTTCAGCCTTGGCTGCTATCGGGATTACCGGTTCAAAATTGCCCGTTCGGGTTTTAATTCTTAGCTTGTGGCAGCATACCGAGAGGAATACGCCTAGGGGCGAACCGGCGTTAACCTTTTAGCCCCGCAATCGCACTCGGGGAGGGCCTCATCAAACCCATTACGCGTAATCACCCCATTACCGCTTTTGTGTTGTCGGGCGGCGGGAACCGTGGCATTGCTCAAGTTGGGATGCTGCGAGCGCTGTTAGAGCACGACATCATGCCCGATGTCGTTATTGGCACTTCGGTCGGAGCGCTCAACGGCGCGGTCCTCGCCCACCAGCCCAATCTGACCGCCATTGACCATCTGGCTAAGACTTGGATTGGGCTCAGTCGAGAATCGGTTTTTCCGGGCACCGCGTTGAGCCGGATGTGGAATATCTTGCGGCGCGACGACCACCTCGTGGCCAGCACCGGTTTAGCCGAGTTGATCAGTGCTGTTTCGCCGGCCGCGACTTTCGCCGAGCTCCAGATTCCGTTACGAGTGGTGACCACCGATTTGGAAACGGGGCAGGAATGCGTATTGGTGCGCGGACCACTAGCGCCGAGCCTGCTCGCGAGCAGCTCCCTGCCCGGAATCTTCCCCCCCGTCGATCTTCATCACCGCACCTTGGTCGATGGCGGCGTAGTTAATTTAGTGCCAATTTCTCACGCGCTGGCGGGTCCCATCGACCGAGTTATCGTGCTCGACATTTCTGACCCTATGCGCAATCGATTAATTCGTTCACCGCTCGATGTTGCGATGCGCGCGTTTGCGATCTCGCGTGATCAACGCTTCGAAATAGACCGCCAATGGATACCTGCTGATATCGATCTAATCATTTTACCTGCGCCCGATGATTCGCGGGACTTTTACGACTTTGATGGGGGCGAGCAAATCCTCGACGACGCTTACAATTTGGCTAGTGCCGAACTTGATAACTACCAAACGCGTCTCCGCGTGAAAAAATCGGCCAATAGACGATGGTGGTCACGCTGGCGTTTCGCCGGCTAGTGCCGGCTAATGTTGGATTAACTCTGGGGTCGTAGGCGGCGGTAACGGCGTAGAAGTGCGTTAGTCGATGAGTCGTGCGCGAGATCGGGTTCGGTAACCGAATCGAGTTCGGGAACAATCTCCATCGCCAACTTCTTGCCGAGTTCGACTCCCCACTGGTCGAAACTATTTATATTCCAGATCGCACCTTGAGTAAATACTTTGTGTTCGTAAATGGCAACTAATTGGCCGAGGGTATAGGGCGATAATTCAGAAACCAGAATTGAATTGGTCGGGTGATTGCCGGCAAAGGTCCGCGGTGGCACTTGCTCGGCGGGAACCCCTTCCGCCGCTACTTCTTCGGCGGTGCGGCCGAACGCTAGGGCCTGAGTTTGGGCGAGATAGTTAGCCAGCAAAAGGTTTTGATGGTCGCCGACGCGGTGGCGGGCGGCACAAAAACCGATGAAATCGCAAGGAATGATCTTCGTGCCCTGATGAATTAACTGGTAGTACGCGTGCTGACCGTTGGTGCCGGGTTGTCCCCAAACGATCGGGCCGGTTTGGTAATCAACCGCGCGCCCTTCGCGATCTACCGATTTGCCATCGCTCTCCATATCGAGTTGTTGTAAATAAGTAGGAAAGTCGACGAGGTAATCGCTGTAGGGCAAGACGGCTACGGTTTGCGCGCCAAAGAAGTTGTTGTACCAAATACCAATCAATCCCAGCAACATCGGGAGATTTGATTCGATTGGTTCGGTACGAAAATGTTCGTCGATCGTGCGAAATCCTTCGAGCATCGAACCAAATGCTTCGGGACCAATGGCAACCATGAGCGACAGCCCGACGGCTGAATCGAACGAATAACGCCCGCCAACCCAATCCCAAAACCCAAACATGTTGGCGGTATCGATACCAAACTCCGCCACCGCTTTAGCGTTAGTGGAAACAGCAACGAAGTGTTTAGCCACTGACGCATCGTCACCCAGCGCGGCCAGCGACCACTCGCGCGCGCTGGCCGCGTTGGTCATGGTTTCTAAGGTGGTGAAAGTTTTGGATACGACAATGAACAGCGTCTCTTCGGGGTCGAGGTCGTGAGTGGCCTCCCAAAAATCGTTGCCGTCGACATTGGATACAAAACGAAAAGTCATCGACCGGTCGGTAAAATCAAGTAGCGCTTCGTTAGCCATACGCGGCCCTAAGTCGCTGCCACCGATGCCGATATTGATTACATTGCGAATTCGTTTCCCGGTGTGTCCTACCCACTCGCCCGAGCGAACCCGATTAGAGAACTCGGCCATACGATCGAGTACTGCGTGCACCTCGGGGACAACGTCAACGCCGTCCACCAAGATCTTTTCGTCGCGGGCGGCTCGCAAGGCCACATGCAATACCGCGCGCTGCTCGGTGATATTAATTTTCTCACCGGCAAACATGGCGTCGCGCAATTCTTCGACTCCCGCTCGGCGAGCCAGCGCAATTAGTTTCGTGATCGTTTCCGCGGTGAGCCGGTTTTTTGAATAGTCGAGGTAAAGATCGCCCGCCTCTACGACCAACTCTTCGCCCCGATTCGGATCATCGGCAAATAAATCGCGCAAGTGAACTGAGCGCATCTTTTCGTAGTGGGCGAGCAGATTTTTCCACTCGGGCGTCGTGGTAATTACCGGAGGATTTTCAGCCGACTTAGACAAATGATGCCGCCTCTCGCACCCAATCGATTACTGGTCCCGGGACAATTCCCATGGCTAACACTACGAACGCGGCGGTGGCGATGACCACGCCACTCCAACGATCGAGTGGCTGGTCGGCTACGGACGGGTCTTCGCTGGTGGTGGCGTCACGCGCGGGATCGGTAACGAGAGCTAACGCTATGCGTAAGTAAAAGAACATCGCGACCACCGCGACTATTACTCCGATAACCAGCAGTGCATAGCTGTCGGCCGCGGCCGCGGCCGCAAATATTTCTAGTTTGGCGATAAAGCCCCCCGTTAGCGGTATACCGGCCTGAGCCAGTAGGAAGAAAATCAATAAACCGCCGAGTACCGGACGGCGTAAAGCAAAGCCTCGGTAATCGTCGAGAGAATGGCGATCATCACCCGTTATCGACGCGATCATGATCACCGCAAAAGTTCCGATGGCCATGAAGGTATAGATGAACAGATAGAGCATGGCGGCTTCGCGTCCGCGCACCGTTCCGGTTTGGAAACCTATGAGGATGTAGCCCGCGTGGGCAATCGCCGAGTAGGCCAAGATTCGTTTTACATCGGTCTGCACGAGCGCGGCCACGCTGCCCACCACCAGCGTAAGTACCGCCAACGCCCAAACTACGGGACGCCAATCGGTGCGATAGAGCGGGAAAGCAATGGTGAATACTCGAATTAAAACCGCAAAGGCTGCGGTTTTAGTGGCGGCGGCCATGAACGCGGTAACCGGAGTGGGCGCTCCTTCGTAAACATCGGGCGTCCAGAAATGAAACGGAACCGCCGCCACCTTAAAACCCAGTCCAACGAGAACCAGCGCCATACCCGCGAGGAGCGTTCCTTGTTCAAATAA
>JBCKKA010000005.1:0-49426 GCA_038904515.1 Acidimicrobiia bacterium
GATTATGCGGTGGTGGCGATGAGCGAGTTTGGTATCGACCTGTCTAATCACCGCAGTTCGCAGATTACTTCCGAGATGATTAGTAAAAACGACCTGATACTGGTTATGACTAGAAATCATGCCGACCGAGTGGCGCTTCTCGACTCGGAGGCGACGAACCGGACATTTCTACCCGGCGAATTAATCCGGCTGGGAGCGGCGGTACCCCCGCGCGCGTCGACCGAGTCGGTGCGCGCGTGGAGCGAAATAGTGGCGATTAACCGACCGCGTGGCCCAATCGGGCGAGGGGCCGACGAGATTACCGATCCGGTCGGAGAGACTTTAGCGGCTTATAAGGATACCGCCCGGCGACTGAATACGGAGTTAGCCGCTATCGCCAAATTACTTGCTCCTGATTCTGATCGCCGTGAAGTGGCAGGCTAATGGAATGAGCGTGCCAAACAAATGGGAGATAGCGGGCCGAGTAGCGGTAGTAACCGGCGCGGGCTCAGGAATCGGTCGAGCTAGCGCGCTGGCGTTAGCGGCTGCGGGTGCCGCAGTCGTGTTAGCTGATGTTGATGAAGCGGGCGCGTCCGAAACTCTCGGGCTAATCCACGATTCCGGCGGTGAAGGCATGGTCGTTCGCACCGATGTCGCCGAAGCGCGTTCAGTAGAAGCATGTTTTGCGACCGCGGAAACTAGTTACGGTGGTATCGATATTGTGCACAACAATGCGGGATTGGTATCGGGTTATCCGGTTTGGCCCGAAATAACTCCCGAAACATTATTACGAGTTATGAATGTAAACCTAGGTGGAGTGGTTTTAGGAACCCGACTAGCTCTTCCCGCATTGCGGCGTCGCAATGGTGGTGTGATTATCAATACGGCATCAATGGCAGCGATTTTCCCGTTAGTTGAAGATCCGATTTATTCTGCCACCAAGGCCGCAGTAGTCATGTTTACGCGTGCCTGCGCTTCGCTAGCACAAGAAAAAATTCGGGTAAATGTGGTATTGCCGGGCTTAGTCGACACACCGTTATTGCCTAAAACTGGTGACGGTTCAGAATGGGCGCAGTGGGCTAACGACGCTAAGGATCTAATGGGTTTGCTGTCGGCCGATGATGTCGCGCGAGTGGTATTAGAACTAATTGAAGATCCTGACGCGGTAGCGGAAGAACGAATCGTAGGTTTAGTCCCTGAAATTGAATTTGATAATCTAAACGAAGGTACGGAGTGACGATAAACATCGAAGAGATGACTCCTAACCAGTCAGATCGTCGCGACCGCGTCATAGAAGCGGCACTTGAACTTGCGTCTGAGGGTGGTTACGACGCCGTACAAATGCGCGATGTCGCCCTTTCGGCTCAGGTTGCACTTGGCACTATCTACCGGTATTTCTCGTCTAAGGACCATCTACTTGCGGCCGCGCAACTCGAGTTGTGGCAAAAACAAGCAGCTCGTTTGAAAGCCCGCCCCGCTACGGGGACTTCAAGTGCCGAACGCGTGCTTAGCGTGCTGGAAAGATCTATGCGGGGAGCACTGGCCAATCCGCAACGCACCCAAGCATTAGTGACTGCGTCGTCGTCACCCGATCCCGCGGTGCGCGAGTGCCAAGCCGAATTGATGGACATCATGGACGAAGTTCTGGGGGCAGCCATGGCCGACATTGAGCCGCCGCGTCGAACCGAGATCGCGGTCACTTTGCGACAAGTCTGGTTTGCCTGGTTGTTGGGCTGGGTTAACGGTTGGAACGATGCCGCTACCGTCTCCCGTCAGCTCGAGATCGCTACTCGGCTACTGCTGGCCTAAGCGATTAGGCGCCTAGGACTCGCTCGGCGCTCAAGTTGTGGTCAGCAAAGGGAATGTGTTCTACTTTCGCAGTGTCCGATCGCCGATTGAGTTCTCATGTAATTGAATTTCCGTACACCCGCTCGCTGGGGCCGGTCTACAGCGAGTTCTTAACCGGTTTGCGCGACCAGCGGATTATCGGAATTCGTAATAGCGATGGATCGGTACTGTGTCCGCCTACCGAATGGGATCCCGCTACCGGTGAAGCCCTCGCCCTTGATTTTGTCGATGTGGGCCCCGCGGGCACAGTTACGACTTGGGCTTGGGTAGTCCACCCCACGCGCAAGCACCCACTTAGTCATCCGTTCGCGTTTGCCCTCATACAACTCGACGGCGCCGCCACTGCGCTGCTTCATGCGGTCGACGCGGGCAGTGCCGAAAAGATGGCTACTGGAATGAGAGTGACACCGCGTTGGCGCGACGAAAGAATTGGATTCATAACCGACCTTGAAGCTTTCGTGCCGCTCCCGCTGTTGAAAGGGGAGTCGAAGTAATGACCGCGTCACTTCCCGACGAAGTAGTCGATCCCAACGCCCCAGTTACCAATATGGATTATTTCATGGCGCTGGAATTTGAAGAAATTATTTGTCCGGTAGTGCAGCGTTACGCCGATGGGCTGTTGGCGGGAAAAATCATTGGTCATCGTTGCCCACAATGCGAATTGGTATATGTTCCCCCACGGGGATATTGCCCAATTGATGTGTTGGAAACCACTGAAGCCGACGAAGTCGAACTCGCCGACCGAGGCGTGGTGACCAACTACACCGTAGTAACGCCGGTGCAGTACTACGGCCAAGAGGAAACCGAGCCGTTCGCAAAAGTTTCCGTATTGCTTGATGAGCCGGGAGGAATGTTGAGCTTGCAGGATGTTCTTGAGGTGCCGGTTGCGGAAGTGCGCATTGGCATGCGACTAGAAGCAGTTTGGGTTCCTGAAGCCGAACGCACGGTCGCAGAAATAGGTAACCGTTGGGGAGGCGCGGGTGGTTGCATTTTGGGCTGGCGAGCCACCGGCGAACCCGATGTTTCTCCTGATCAATTAAATGATCGAGTTTTTTAGTCATGGCTGACATCGCGATTATCGGACACGCCCAGTCGCCGTCATGGCGGATGGCCGATTTAACTGAGCCCCAATTTTTATTGCCGGTCATTTCGGAAGCTATTGCCAGTGCAAACATCAACCGTCGCGATATCGGATTTACTTGTGCGGGATCGTGCGATTACCTCTCGGGACAAACTTTCGCTTTTGTTATGAATCTTGAAGCAGTAGGAGCGTGGCCGCCCATCACGGAATCACACGTAGAAATGGATGGAGCGTGGGCGCTTTACGAAGCGTGGGTTCGGCTGCAAGTTGGAGATATCGATACTGCGCTTGTGTTCGGTTCGGGTAAATCGTCACCCGGAAACTTGTCGGAGGTTTTTCCGTTGCAACTCGATCCGTACACGCTTACACCGCTAGGAGTCGATCCGGTTTCGATGGCCGCGCTGCAGGCGCGCGCGCTGCTTGACGCCGGGTTAGTTACCGAACAAGAGATGGCGCAAGTAGCAGCCCGTAGTCGCCGTGATGCGATGCACAATCCTTATGCCCAAGTATCCGGCGAGTTTGATCCGGAAAAACTTTTGGCCGAGCCTTATGTGACTATGCCGTTACGCAAACACGACCTACCGCCGATTTCTGACGGTGCTTGTGCGGTTATTCTCGCCACTGCCGACAAGGCTCGCGAAGTATGCGAACGGCCGGTTTGGATTCGGGGTATTGATCACCGAATTGAGGCCCACCAACCGGGTATGCGAGATCTAACCCAATCATCGTCAACTCGACTCGCGGGCGAGCGGGCGGGCGTGGGCAATGCGCCGATTGATGTAGCCGAGTTGTGCGTATCGTTTTCACACGAAGAATCAGTTTTGCGTCGAGCGCTGGGACTGGGTGATGAAGTAAAGATCAATCCATCCGGGGGACCACTCGCCGGTAATCCAATTATGGCGGTTGGTCTTGCTCGCATTGCCGAAGCTGCTCGTCAGGTTTCTGATTTCGGCGCCCATCGGGCTGTGGCTCACGCGAGCTCGGGCCAGGCGTTGCAGCAAAACTTGGTTTGCGTATTGGAAGGCGACTGATGAGTCATCAACCGTGCGCCATTGTCGGCATTGGTCAGACCAAACATAAGAAACGACGCGACGACGTGTCTCTACCCGGGCTTGTTCGCGAAGCTGCCCAACGGGCACTCGATGACGCCGAAATGACTTGGACGGATATTGATGCAGTAGTACTCGGAAAAGCTCCCGACCCGTTCGAGGGAGTAATGATGCCGGAGTTGAGCATGGCCGATGCGCTGGGTGCCGCGGGTAAACCGCTGATGCGCGTGCACACGGCCGGCAGTGTGGGAGGATCTACCGCCATCGTTGCTACTCATTTGATCGAAACTGGAATCCACGAACGAGTACTCACCGTCGCCTACGAAAAACAGGCCGAAGGCAACGCCCAGTGGGGACTAGCCGGTGGCCGATCGGGCGGGATGGGTGCCGGCGGAATCTTTGCGCCGTGGATGCGCAGTTACATCCAACATTCCGGTGCACCCGAAGATATTGGTTGGAAAGTTGCCGTTAAGGATCGTCAAAATGCACTTAAAAACCCTTACGCGCACCTGCAGTTAAAAGATATTTCTATTGAGAAAGTTAAAGAATCTCCAATGTTGTGGGAGCCCATTCACTTCTTGGAATCGTGCCCGTCGTCCGACGGCGCCTGCGCCATGGTGTTGACCAATGAGGCCGGCGCCAAGAAATCACCGCGTCCTCCGGCCTGGGTTCTCGCTACTGCCATGCGCAGCGAGCTTGGTCAGTTCCCCGGTCGCGATCCGGTACGACCGCAAGCGGGAGTCGAATGCTCCCAAATGTTGTACGCCGCCGCGGGTATTACTAATCCTCGGGCCCAGATTGACGCGGCCGAGATCTACGTTCCTTTCTCGTGGTACGAACCAATGTGGCTAGAGGGACACGACATCGCGGGACCGGGCGAAGGTTGGAAGATGACTGACAGCGGCGCGACCGCGTTGACGGGAGATTTTCCCGTGAATCCGTCGGGAGGCGTACTTTCTTCTAACCCTATTGGCGCTTCCGGAATGTTGCGCTTTGCTGAAGCTGCTTTACAAGTACGAGGCGCGGCGGGAGAACATCAAGTTGAGGGCGCAACGGTGGCGCTCGGCCATGCTTACGGCGGTGCAGCCCAGTACTTCTCAATGTGGATAGTGGGCGCGAGTCTCGACGCGGTCGCTAAACATAAGTAAACGAAAGTTTCTGATGGCAGAGACGCCCGCTACCGAAACTCCTGATACCGAAGCTCCCGAACTGGCCGAGTTTCGGGTCAAGGCGACTAAGTGGTGCGACGCTAATTTTGCGCAGCGTTCAGTTGATATCAACGAGTTCAAACGCCGATTTGCCGTAAGCTCTATCTCCAAAGAAGACGAGCACGCCCAAGTCGAACGCGCGCAAGCTGGGCAGAAATTAATTTTCGAAGCCGGTTTCGCGGGCATCGTGGTACCGGTTGAATACGGGGGGCAAGGTCTGAGTGGGCAACACCAACGAGTCTTTTCGAAAATAGCGTCGCGCTATGTGATCGACACCGGGATTTTTTCAGTGAGTATCGGCATGGTTTTACCCACCTTGCTGGCGCACGGTACTGAGGAGCAGAAACTCCGGCTAATCCCACCGATGCTGCGGGGCGACGACATTTGGTGTCAACTCTTTAGCGAACCGGGTGCCGGTTCAGACCTCGCGGGTTTAACTACCAAGGCCGAACTCGACGGTGAGACTTGGCGCATTAATGGCCAGAAAGTGTGGAACTCGTTTGCCCACGTCGCCAACTGGGGGATTTTATTGGCGCGTACCGACTGGGATGTACCCAAACATCGCGGTATTTCGGTTTTTATGGTTGAAATGGGAAGCAAGGGAGTAGAGGTACGACCACTTCGCCAGATCACGGGAGTGGCGCATTTCAATGAAACTTTCTTAACCGATGTCGATGTGCCCGCTAATAACTTGCTCGGTGATTTAAACGGAGGGTGGGGAGTCACGCAAACCACACTGATGGCCGAACGCTCACTTATTGGCGGCGGCATGGGTCTGGGGTTTAAAGACTTCGTTACTTTGGCTAAAGACTACGACCGCACCGACGATCTGAATATTCGTCAAGAACTGGCTCAGACGTATACCCGATTCGAAATACTGCGGTGGCTCGGCGAACGCTCCCGAGCGGCAATGCGTGCGGGCAAGATCATGGGAGCCGAGAGTTCGATTATTAAGTTAGCGATTTCGGAGCATGTAGCTAAAAACGGCGATCTTGCGTTAGCTATTGAAGGAGCCGCGGGGATGTTGGCGGGCGACGACGCGTCTGATTTTGGATTTTGGCAACAACAGTTTTTAAGCCAGTGGGCTATTCGAATCGGTGGCGGTACCGAACAAGTCCAACGCAATATCTTGGGTGAGCGGGTGTTAGGACTCCCGCCGGAAGCTCGTCCTGATAAAACTGAGCCGTTCCGACTAGTCCCTAAAAACTAATTATTACTACGGATTAGAAGGTTGGGGGTTCGATTCCCTCTGAGCGCGCCGGTGCTGCCGGTAAGTGAGCAGGTCAGAGCGCCGCCGAAGTTTGGGGGCGCTCGTCGCGTTCGGGGCTCGCTAATCCCCTGCTAATCCCGATCTGCCCGACGAGTCCGTTCGGTCGGTTCCTGACGTCATCACCACGACGAAGGGAGCAACCGATGTGAGGCAGCATCGTCAAGCGAGGCCGGACGTACTCGTATGTGCTGGCGCTCGGGCGGGACGCGAGCGGCCGCAAGCGCCAGAAGTGGGTCGGCGGGTTCCGCACGAAGAAGGACGCCGAGGTCGCACTGGCCAAGGCGCTCGACCGGGTGCACACCGGGACGTTCGTCGATGTCGGACCTATGACGGTCGGCGAGTACCTCGAGCAGTGGCTCGACGGGATCCGCGCCAGCGTTCGCGAAAAGACCGCATTCAGCTACGAGGACACCCTTCGGGCGTACGTCATCGCCCGTGTCGGATCGGTCCGACTCGCCGATCTGGGCGCCCCCCGGATAGCGGCCCTGTACGCGGAGCTGCTGAAGCCGGCGCCGGCCCGGCGGCCTCTCGGCGCGGACCGTCGCCTACACACCAAGATCGTCCAGGAGCTCCTGAGCCACGCCAACGTGTCGGTCACCCTCGACACCTACTCGCACGTCGCGCCGGTGCTCCACGAGCAGGCTGCGCTGACGATCGGGGACATGGTGTTCGACGTCCCACGCGGCCGCACCCCGAAGCGCCGAGCCAAGCAGCCCTTGACCCGATCGCCAGCGAGCGCGCAACTCCGTCTCGACGAGTCCCTCTGACCAGTCCACCTAGTACCACGCAAGAGCCCTCGCGTACACCCTTGCAGGTCACGCCTTCGGCGTGACCTGGCTCTGGGTGGGACGTCCCACGTGGGTCAACTGTCTTGTCCCACACGCTCGCGTGGGACAAGACAGTTGAGGACGGGACAGGGTTGAGACGTCTCCGCTTCCCGGCTGAAGCTAATTCCGCCTTCGCGGCGTCGCGGTCTGCATCCACCTACTCGACAACCTGTCGTCACTATACTCACCGCGTGGTCTCTGAACAGCATGAGGATGCAGGGGCACCTTTCGCAGCGCCCTGCAAAGCACACGTGGACAAGCTTATAGAGCTCTTGGCGAACGCGAAGTTGCCCGCGACAGATGTACAGCATGTGGAGCGCGCCCTGGATCGGCACGCGGACTGGATCGGAGCGATGGACGCTCTTGATGCTGAAGGCGCAGCCAGAGTCGAAGTTCTTGTTGTTCTGCTGAACGACTACAAGCGATCCGTTGAACTGGATCTGATCTGGGACAGCGAACACGACTTCCTGTGGCGTCAGCGCGGGCAGCTTAAGATCGACAACTCGATCTTGGAGGAGTTCCTTCCGCGGCTGGTCGACGCGCGGATCATTCCTGCTCTCAAAGATACCGCATACGAGGCGGGCCCCCAGACTGCCTTTGCGGCCACTTACTTCGCGACAACGTTGACTACGCACGAACCCGGCGCAGGTCTCACTATTCGTACCAAGGCGCAAGATTTCACCGTCGGCCGACGCGCCTATGTGAGGTCATCGCGCGATCCAGGCTTCGCGCCGGCAGATACCGCGACTCACACCGTGTTCCTCGCGTTCGTCGCTGCCGAATGCAAGACGAACCTCGACAAGACGATGTTCCAAGAGGCATCGGCAACTGCTCATGATCTCAAGGTAGCGATCCCCGGTTCGCGCTACTACCTGCTCTGCGAGTGGCTTGACATGACACCGATCGCCACAGCTGGAACCGATATCGACGAGGTCCTGATTCTCAGAGGTAAGCGCCTGGCGAGCAACGTACGGGCCAAGTTTGCCAGCGCGGCTGAGCGCGTTGCACAACGGGACTGGTACGAGGAGTTCCTTACGGAGAACGCGATTCGCATCGCGCCGATCGAGCGCTTCGTTGGCCATCTCGAATCGCTCTTCGAGGAGCGCGATCCCGACGAGGGAGATGTTCTGACGAGGGGTTACTTCTAGTCGTGGCACCGCTCGCCGCGCTGGTCAAAGAGCTCCACTCGACGCCGATTGATCGCGAATCGGTCTCTCGCGATCGCCTTGATCTCGGGCGACGGAAGAGATTGAGTTCGTTCCCGTGGCGCGGTCAATTCAGCCCCGACCTGGTCACGCACCTGCTGGCGGAGTATGCGCCGACGAGTGGGAGCGTGTTGGACCCGTTTGCAGGCGCTGGGACGGTCCTCGAAGAGTCTGCACGCGTTCAACTCGTGGCTGTAGGTGCTGAAATCAATCCTGCGGCGATTGTCTTCTGCAAGGTGCTCTCCCTCTGTCCGCTATCAACACAGGATCGCGTAGCGTTGATCGCGGAACTGGAAGCCAGATGGCGCGCAGTGCAGGGCACCCCACTGGGTGGTGGTCTATTCGGTGGGTCCGCAGAAGTTGTCGTGCTGGACCTAGACGAAACGGTTCGCGCGGTCATCGGCGGCTCGCCAACTGGTGATCTCGACCTCTTGCTGGAGGCGTCGGTGCTCCTCGCGTTCGGCCACGGCAACTCGGCTACGAGCCGGAGCGTTGCGAATGCTCTTGGGCGCATCCGCCGGATCCTGTTCGATCTTCCAGAATCTCAGGATTACCCAGTTGCGCATTGGGCAGACGCTCGGGCTCTTCCTGTCGAATCAAACTCGATCGGGCTCGTCATCACATCCCCGCCTTACATCAACGTATTCAACTATCACCAGAATTACCGGAAGGCGGTCGAAGCTCTCGGCTATAGACCGCTCGCGATCGCGAAGTCAGAGATTGGTTCCAATCGGAAGCACCGAGCGAACAGGTTCCTAACTGTCACGCAGTACTGCATCGATCTCATGCAGACATTTTGCGAACTCCGACGCGTTCTCGAGTCGCATGGCAAGATCGTCTTCGTCATCGGCCGAACGTCGAACGTCCTCGGTACGAGCTTCGCTAACTACGAAGCAGCGGCACTCTTGGCAATGGGCGGTGCTGGCCTGCGCCTCGCACGTAGGCAAGAGCGCCTCTTCACCACCCGGTTCGGCGAGCCGATCTTCGAAGACATACTGACCTTCGAGCCCAACGGCGAGGCCAATCCATGCGCGACGGCGTTTGCTCGGGAAGTCGGAGAGAGGCTCTTGAGTACAGCGTTGGTGAGCGCCTCGCCAGAGACGCGATCCCTGATCGAGGCGGCGATCGAGGCGGTACCCACCACAGCGGCGTCACCTGTTCTGGCGTCGGATGTGCAGAGAGAGTGCAAGGTCGCGACGCTGCCGTAAGCCTCGTCGACCGAGAAAAGGGTTGGCTGTCAGCTCTCGATTTCGGCTCTCTTGAGCGCATTGAGTCGGTCTACCAAGCCCCGATACTGATAGACGGCTTTCAACACCTCTTTGGCAACATCTAGGGCGAGTTCGACTTCAGCTTCGCCCACCTCGTCGTAGGTCTCGGCCTTGATGTGAGCGGCGTCGTTTCCGAGCAACCGCAGGTGCTGGAGTCCGTCCAGCAGCTCTCGCGGAAGAATCACCTTTTCGCCGAGGTTGGCGAGGCGTTCGCGGAGATTCGGTCCGGTCGCCCCGCGATCGTGGCAGAGGCCCTCGAGCGTTCGTCGCACCATGATTGCGGCCGCTCTGTAGCAGCTCACCGAGTGACACGCGATCGCTTCCTGTAGCGACGCGAGAATCTCAGGGGGCAGCCCAGTTGCGTCGAAGTCGATCAGCTCTGGTGGATACGCCACAATCGCATCACCGGTTAGACCGGCAACCACGAACACGTGCGCGCGACAGGCAGGGTTGGGGCACTGACGCTGACCGAAGCGTCGATCCTCACCACTTGGAAGTCGCGCGTACACATCCAGAACGTTGTTGAAACCCTGAAGCGTGACCTGATGCCGACACGCTGGGCAACGCAGGGCGACCGCGACAGGGTGCTGCGGATCGTGGAGTTGGTGGAGACGGTGCAGGTCGCTGGACGACATGTTCCGAGCGTAATGCAGTTGGCCCTGGTTCACTTGCTAATCCCCTGCTAATCCGCGCTATGGGACCCCATGGACCCAGTGCACGTGGTGGACGCGACGTCGCAGGTCAGCGGTACGGTGTGGACGTCAAGGAACCGTCTGGACGGGTTCGACGCAACTACGGATCAGAAGGTTGGGGGTTCGACAGCGAACGTTGGTTGCGCGATACCGGCCGACTTCCGGGCGATTGCTGCCATCGACGGCTATCTAGACGAAGATGTCGTAATTCCAACTCCGATTGCTGTAAGCGCGTTGGGCGCGGCGCCAGCGGCACCGGAGTGACGCGTACATCGACGCCGTCACGTCGTGGTGGAGTCGGACGGGGGATCACGACATCGCGTCGGCCGACTCGCCGAGGTAGCGGTCGAGAACCTCCTGGTGGGCGTCCTCGGTCGATCCGGTCCAGGCCACGGATCCCCGCGTGAGGATGACGCACTGGCTCGCGAGGCTCAACGCGCGGTGGATGAATTGCTCGATGAGGACCACCGTGACACCGCTCTGTGCGGCGCGGTGGATGTTCTCGAACACCGTGTCGACGATGATCGGCGCGAGTCCGAGCGACATCTCGTCGGCGATGATCAGCCTGGGTGGCACGGCGAGCGCTCGTGCCAGCGCGAGCATCTGCTGCTCACCGCCGGAGAGCGTGCCCGCGCGCTGGCCGTGTCGTTCGGCGAGCCTTGGGAAGAGCTGGTAGGCGCGGTCGATGGCGTTTCGCCGCTCGTCGGCTGTGCCGACGTGACGCACCGCCATCCGCACGTTCTCCTGCACGGAGAGACCGGGGAAGACGCCGCGGCCTTCGGGGATGTGGACGAGGCCGGCGCGGCGGATCTCGTGGGGCTTGGCCTTGGTGATGTCGCGTCCGTCGAAGTGAACCGAGCCCTTGGTGGAGGGCACGAGGCCCGAGACGGCGCGGGCGAGTGTGCTCTTGCCGGCCCCGTTGGCGCCGAGGACGGCGACGACCGCGCCCGCGGGCACGTCGACGGACACGTCGAACAGCGCCTGCACCGACCCGTACTTGACATCGAGCCCCTGCACGGAGAGGAGCGCGCTCACGACGCGGGGTCCTCGGTGTGGTGCGTGCCGTCGATCGCCTCGTCGTCGCCGAGGTACGCGGCGCGCACGGCTGCGTTGGCGCGGATCTCGTCGGGGGTTCCGTACGCGATGCGCTCACCGAAGTCGAGCACGGCGACCTCACTCGAGAGGCCGAGCACCATCGCGACGTCGTGCTCGACGAGCAGGAGCGAGACGCGCTCCTCGTCGACCACCGTGCGCAACGCGCCCGCGAGTCGCGACGTCTCGGTGATGTCGAGTCCGGAAGACGGCTCGTCGAGCAGTACGACGGACGGTCCGGTGGCGAGGGCTCGCGCCACCTCCACGCGGCGAGCGAAGCCAAGGGGAAGGGCCGAGGCGGGGGTATTGGCCACCTTCTCGAGGTCGAGGAGCTCGAGAAGGTGTTCGACCCGGCGCTGCTCGCCGGCGGAAATGCGGTGCAGCGCGCCGGCGGTGACGAGGTCGCTCCACAGCCGGTTCCGCTGCGCGTGCACGCGGTACCCGAGCGTTACGTGCTCCCGCACGGTGAGGCCGAGGAAAAGCTCGAGCTGCTGGAACGTGCGGGCGAGGCCGAGGCCGGCGCGCTTCGACGGAGCGGCACGCGTCACGCGTTGACCCGCGAGGTAGACGTCGCCTTCCTGCGGGCGCAGCAGTCCCGAGAGCACACCGAAGAGCGTGGTCTTCCCCGCGCCGTTCGGCCCGACCAACCCGACGATGCTCGCGGGCGGCACCGCGATGCTCACGTCGTTGAGCGCCACGAGGCCGTCGAAGCGCACGGTGACGTTGCGCGCCTCGATCACCGGAGTGTCGGTCGCGACCGCGCTCGCGGCGCCGCCGGTGATTGGATCCGCAGTCATGATCCGCTCACCTCGGCCATCGGTTCAGGTGCCGCCGCCGTCGGCGGCTCGTCCGCAGCCGCAGGCGGTGTGCCACTCCGGCGCGTGAGACGATGGAGCCCGCGCTGGAACGCCATCGCCAGCTGGTGCACCGTGCCCTCGGGGTTCTTCGCGACGGCGATCGCGCCGAGACCGAACAGCAGGATGGGGATCTGCTCCCACGTCGATCCGAGGCGCAACTCGCTCTGCACGAACGCGGGGGCGAGCACTAAGACGCAGCCCGCGAGGAGGGCGGCGATGTTCGAACGCACACCGAACGTAACGAGGACCGCCAGCCACACGATCCCGGCGAGCGTGGCGTACTCGAGCGGGACGGCCTGCTTGTGCGACAGCGCATAGAGGCCACCACCGATTCCGGCGACGAACGCGGCCAGCCCGGACACAAGCATCTTCATCAGGATCACCGAGAGCCCCATCGTCCGCGACGCGTTCTCGCTCCAACGAACCGCGCTCAGCGCGAGCCCGGTGGTGGACCGCCGCAGGTTCACCGTGAGTATGGCAATCACCGCGAAAATCGCGAGCGCGAAGTACGTGAAGGAGCGGTCGGTACGCGCGAACTCGGGGCGCGTGAGCGCGAGGCCGGCACCGCTCTGCGCGAACGTCTTCAGGGTGAAGACGAGGCGTTCCATGAGCAGTCCGAAGGTCAACGTGACGAGTGCAATGTAGAGGTTGCCGAGCCGGATCGTCAGCACGCCGATGATCACCCCCATGAACGCGGCGACCGCACCGCCCGCGACCAACGCGGGCACGACGGGCCAGCCGTGCTGCGTGGCGAGCTGTGCAGTGGTGAGCGCGCCCACGCCGGCGAACGTGATCTGACAGAGCCAGAGCATGCCGCCTTCGCCGGTGACGAGCGTGTACGACATGAACACGATCGCGAGGCACACGCCGGTCATGAGCACGCCCGCCCAGTAGGGCGCGAAGATCAACGGGAGGAGTGCAATACCGGCGAAGACCACGACCGGGAACCAGAAGTTGAGCCTCGGGTAGTGGTTCTCCGTGTCGACCGACGCGGCGAGCCGCGTTCCGCCGTTCGGTTTGATCGCACGGTCGAGCGCGCCGCCGACGCCTTCCTCCTCGTTCACGCGTCCGGCGCGGGCGAGGTTGATGACGAGCGAGACGACCACGAACGCGAACGGAATGGCCGGAACGATGTTGGTGGTGAGCTGGCTGTCGGACGGAAGGAAGTACTGGGCGAGGCTGCCGGCGACGCCCATGGCCATCGCGACGATGACGGCCACGGGCAGGCTCCGGAGCCGGGCGGCGATGACGGCTGCGAACGCCGCCGCGACGAGCAGCGTGAACTTGCTGGGTTCGAGGCCGACGACCGGGGCGGCGAGGATGCCGGCCAGGCCGGCGAGGAACGTCGCGAGTACCCACACGCCAGCCGCGATGCGCGAGGGATTGCTCCCCGAGAGCGACGTCATCGCCTCCGAATCGACCATCGCGCGGACGCTGAGCCCGGCTTCGGTGAAGCGCAGGATCAACGCACCCAACACGACGATCGCGATCACGCAGCCGTACGCGATGACCTGGTCGAGCGTCACCGCGGTGCCGAAGACCTGGTACACGTGCACGGGCGCCGGCGCGAGTCCGGGAGCAAGGAAGAGCTGGCCGCTCCCGTAGATCATGGTGGCGAGCGCGGGGATCACCACCGAGATCCCGATCGTGACCACCACCTTGATCAGCTGCGAAGACTGGCGCAAGTAACGGAAGATCGCCAAGTAGAAGAACAGCCCCATCGCCGGCGACAGGACGAGCAGGCACATCGCCGCCGCCGGCACGATGTCCCAGCGCTCCTCGACGTGCAGGTAGTAGTAGGTCCGCGCGACGAAGTAGGCGAATGATCCGAAGGCGAAGTTCAACACGCCGGTCGAGACGTAGGTGATGACGAGCCCGGACGCGGCGAGCGCGTAGATACTCCCGACCACCAGTCCGACGACGATGTACTGCAGCACCCTTCCGCCCCCCTTGGTTTCGGTGTGCCGCGGCAAAATACTGCCCGTACGCAGCGACCCGCCCGTCGGGGGCGCGTTGTGCTTTACCGCGTGGTGATGCTAGCATCAAGTCCGGCATCGACTGGGGGGCTCACATTGCAGCAATATCGGAATCTTGAATATCGGAATCTTGGATTCCGCGGCGTCGTCATCGCCGTGGTCGTCGGACTCACGGGTGCGGCGCTGTTCGCCGGGACCGTCGGCGCGCAGACGAACGAAACGGGCGTCACCGACAAGACGGTGACGCTGGGGTTCATCGCCAGCGAGACCGGCGTGGCGTCCTCGACCGGCAAGGGCGCGGCCAGCGGCTGCAAGGCCCGTATCGGCCGAGCGAACGCCAAGGGCGGGGTGAATGGCCGCGAGATCAAGGTGGAGTACGTCGACGACCAGTCGTCGCCCGACAACCTCAAGAACGCGCAGGACCTCGTGCAGAATCGCAAGGTCTTCTTGGTGATCAACGACTCCGCGCTCGCCTTCTTCGCGTACCGCTACCTCGTCGACTCGGGCGTCCCAGTGGTGGGTGGCGGATACGACGGCAACTACTACTACGACAAGGGCAACGAGAACATCATCTCCGGGCTCGGGGGCTCGTCGCCGGTGGACGGGCTCACCTACGACACCGTCGCCAAAATGATGAAGAAGCTCGGAGGGACGAAGATTGCGGCGATCGGCTACGGCATCTCACCGTCGTCGAGTGCAAGCGCCAAGGCGGTGTATCAGTACGCCGGTCCGGCGGCGGGCCTGAAGTCCACGTACCTCAACAACACCGTCGACTTCGGCAGCACGGACGTCGGTCCGGTGGTGCTCGGGATCAAGAACTCCGGTGCCGACGCCGTATACATGCCGCTCAACCCCGAGACCAACTTTGCCATCGTGCAGGGCCTGCAGCAGAACGGCGTGCAGACGAAGGCGAACCTCCTCGCCACCGGCTACGGACAGGATCTGCTCGACTCCCCGGTGGCCCAGATACTCACGGAGCGCGACGTGTTGATCAACTCGTTCAAGCCGATTGAGCTCGGGGGCAAGGCGATCAAGCAGTTCATGGCCGACCGGAAGAAGTACGGGGGTGCGACCGGCGTGCCCGCCTTCGGCGACTACTCCGGGTACGTCACGTGTGACATCGCGGTGACGGGCCTCGAGCTCGCGGGCAAGAACCTCACCCGCAAGGGCTTCATCGACGGCTTGCGCGGCGCGGGCGAATACGACGGCGCCGGGCTCACCTGCTCCCCGTACAACTTCAGCGTGGCCAACTACGGCAAGATGGACCCGACCAACTGCCAGTGGTCATCAACGCTGAAGAACGGGAAGTTCGTCGTGCTGAACAAAGGCAAGCCGCTCACCGGCAAGCTCGTGGGCGACCCGGCGTTGATCGCGAAGTACACCGCCGGTGGCGGGGGCGTTACTACGACCTCCACCGTGGCGGGCGGGTGACCGGAGCGCCTTAACTATCTAGCCGAAGCAATACAACGTAAAGGTTTCAGATTAGTTATGGCACTTATGGCTCCCCCTGTCGGGGCACTTAGTTGTTTGACTTTTTGAGTCGTTGCCAACCCTATCCACGCATATTTTTAGAGAGCCATTGGGCTAGCCATCAGCATGAGTCGTCGTGATATTACGTGAGACATTGTGAGACTTAACGGGTAAATTTAACTTCTAGTACTAAATAAAAGAAGACTCGGCGGTCAGACCGAGTTCGGGCCACGCTCCCGAAATAATCGGTTGGCAGTTACCTATTCCTACTCCTCCGTAGACCGGATCGGTAACTCTGATTACCGTGTCACGAATTTGGTGTAGTGAACGAGCGACGTCAGCATCACGACAGTCGGCAATACGCTCACCATCAATAACTAAATTTCCTCGC
The DNA here is from genome assembly GCA_038904515.1 of Acidimicrobiia bacterium. Classification (GTDB taxonomy): domain Bacteria; phylum Actinomycetota; class Acidimicrobiia; order IMCC26256; family PALSA-555; genus SHUY01. The sequence goes on from JBCKKA010000005.1 coordinate 16,214, forward strand.
CATTCGCCGTGGTGGCGACCTTCGTAACCGAAGTAGAGACCCGCACCTAAATGGAATCCAGTGTCACTAAGTACTTCAATTTCGAGTGGTCGTATTTCACCCAATTCAGTAGTAGCGACGATAGTTCCCCCCAGCAGACGCCGGTTGTCGGTATCAAAGTTTAAATTTGATTCGAGATTGCTCCATGCTTCCCGCCGACCATCGGGGTATTCAATTCCGCCGATAACCGTGCGACGCAGATGACCGGGCGCTTCAAAGTGGAGCAGATGAAGATGTAGTCCGTAACGTTCACCGTTCGGGCGTTCCATAAGTACGGGGCTCCAGAACATCAAAAACCGCACGCCCGGAGTGTCAGTACCGGGCGCGGGAGCCAGATCGGTTAATGGTTTTCCTACGTCGTAACGAGTTCCCCAAGAATGATCGCGCGTCGAAACCCATTCTTGATCGGTAAAAGTTTTCCGGTCGCCGTCAATATTTATCCAGCCGGTAGCGGTACCGATTTGGTGGTAGCGAACCAAATCGGTTGACACTCGATAATCAGTGCGTTGGTGAGCACGGTCTTCCATTGCTGCGGGTATTTCACTAGCGAATGTCCAGTCGAAAGAAATCGGCTGGCAATCATTTTCTGCCAGTGAAAATCTCACTACTCGCATTGGTTCTATAACCTCGTAAGCGATTGGGCCCACTGCGGATAAATCGGGGGTAGGGGATAAGCGGCGACTGGCCCGAACGGTGATTTGTTCGGCGCCCCGCGATACGCCGGCGTAGGCGTCCATGACATTGCGGTTGGTGTATTTACCTAGCCCGAATCCAAGTTGCAACGAGCCGTCGCGTGCCGCCGCCATGGCGCAGATCTTCTCGGTCCAGGAGAAGTCGCTCGAAGCGACGGTGGCGAAGGTGTCGGGGAGTTGATGGCACAGGGCCTCGTCAGCGCCGGTCAGCGCCCCGTAGGTCGGAGAAGTCATGGAGGCAGCGTAGGTGGCGCGCAGGGGCGGGAGAAGGCTATTTTAGAACCAGTTCTATGTTTCTCGATGAAACCGCTGAGCAGCGGGCCCTCCGCAAGGAATTAAGAGAATATTTCGCCAGCTTACTGACCCCCGAGGTTAGGGCGGGGCTCGGCGCGGCCGGTGAGGGCAGCTCGGTGTTTCGCGACATTGTGCGCCAGATAGGAGCGGACGGTTGGCTGGGTATTGGTTGGCCAGTTGAATACGGCGGCCAAGGCCGTGACGCTACTGACCAGTTTATTTTTTTTGATGAAGTCCAGCGGGCGGCGGCACCGTTCCCGTTCGTAACTATTAACACCGTTGGTCCCACGCTAATGAATCTAGGGACCGAAGCGCAGAAGCAAGAGTACTTGCCCGGAATTTTGCGGGGAGAAATAAATTTCGCCATCGGTTATACCGAGCCCAGCGCGGGTACCGATTTGGCATCACTGCGAACTCGGGCAGTCCTAACTTCTGGAGCGGCGGGGGATGAGTGGATTATAAACGGCAACAAGATTTACACCAGCGGTGCCAATCAAGCCGACTTCATCTGGTTGGCGTGTCGTACTGATGTTGATGTTGCTAAGCATAAAGGAATCAGCATCATCATCGTTCCTACTGATTCGCCCGGCTTTTCTTGGACGCCAATCGTTACGGTTGGCGACATCGTAACGACTAATACTTTTTATGAAGATGTTCGAGTTCCGGCTGAGAATGTTGTTAGCGGGATCAACGCCGGCTGGAAATTAATTACCACTCAGCTAAATCATGAACGAGTCGGGTTGGCCGCACTCGCAGGTCGTACTTACCGAATTTTTGATGATGTACTCGATTGGTGTCGAGTTACCGACTCAGGTTTGGGTGGGGTCATGATCGATATAAATTGGGTGCAAACTAATTTGGCTAAAGCGCACGCTCTTTGTCAGGCTATGAAGTTACTGAACTGGCGCATGGCGGCTGCGGTTGCTACCGATACGCTTAGCGGAGCGGATGCTTCGGCGTCGAAAATCTTCGGCGTCGAAACCCAAATTGAGGTTTATCGCTTGTTGCTCGAAATACTGGGTGCCGGTGGATACATAAACGCCGATTCACCAGGGGCAATTTTACGAGGTGAGTTGGAGTGGGCGATGCGAGTATCGCAAATAAATACTTTTGGCGGTGGGGTAGTAGAGGTGTTACGCGAAATAGTCGCCACTTCTGGTCTCGGCATGGCGCGAGCACCACGATGAGTTCAGAATTTTACGACCGTTTACAGGGTTATGTTGGATCGAGTTCCGAATATCAAATTGGTCACGATGAAGTAAACCAACCCATGATTCGCCACTGGGTCGAAGCGATGGGCGACGAGAATCCGGTTTATGTTGATGCTGAGGCAGCGGCTAAATCGGTGCACGGTGAGCGCATCGCTCCTCCGGTGATGTTGCAAGCATGGGTGATGCGAGGCTTTAAGCCCCGCCCGACTGTTGGCGCGTCACCGCTCGATGAGATGATGAGCTTTCTCGACGCGGCGGGTTTTTCCTCAGTAGTAGCGACCAACTGTGAACAGGAATACAGCCGCATGCTTCACCTGGGGGATCACTTGCGCTGTCGTTCAGTGATGGATTCGGTATCCGAAGAAAAGCAAACCGCATTAGGTCAGGGTCACTTCATTACCACCCGGCTTGAGTACGAAACGCTCGAGGGTGAGCCAGTAGGGAAAATGCTTTTCCGTATCTTTAAATTCAAGCCGGGTACTGGTCGCAGTGCGCCGGCTGAAGCACCCGTGGAACGCCCACTGCGTCCTCGCCCCGGATTAAATCAAGATAATAAATTTTGGTTCGACGCAGCCAAGGAGCATCGTTTACTGATTCAGCGTTGTGGCAATTGCGGAGTACTTCGCCATCCGCCTCGGCCCCGTTGCGACAAATGCGGATCTTATGAACACGATGCAGTGGAGGCGAGCGGCAAGGGGACTATTTACAGTTTTGTGGTGGTGCACTATCCCCAGATTCCCGCGTTTGATTATCCGTTGCCGATTGGCCTCATTGAGCTAGAGGAAGGCACCCGTTTGGTAGCCGATCTAGTTGGCGCCGAAGCCGGCGATTTCACAATAGGCATGCCGGTAACGGTGGAGTGGCAAGACCATGATCCCGACTTAAGTCTTCCGGCGTTTAAACCGGTGAAGTCATGAATTTTGAACTAAACGAAGAGCAAATTGCGGTACGCGATTTGGCTGAACAGATTTTTACCGGCTCGGTTTCAGTAGCCGGCGTGAAAGCAGTTGAGGCTAGCGATGATCGGATTGATCGTGAACTTTGGAAATCTTTAGCCGACGCCAATATTTTGGGATTGGCGGTTCCGGAGGCTTTTGGGGGCAGCGGACTAGGAATGGTTGAGCTCGCGCTTGTTTTAGAACAACAGGGTCGAGTAGTAGCCCCGATCCCGTTAGCCGCCACGACAGTTAGTGGAGCGCTAGCAATTAGCGAATTCGGTACTCCCGCCCAACAAGAAACTTGGTTACCTAAAGTTGTTCAGGGCGAAGTTATCTTGAGCGCCGCGTTAGCTGAAATTGGTGCCAATAATCCACTCCATCCTCAAGTACGCGCGACTTGCGACCAAGGCAAGTGGACTCTTTCGGGAACCAAAGTTTCAGTACCTGCCGGTATGCAAGCCAACGCCCTTCTTGTCCCTGCGCAAACTCCCGCGGGCGTCGAGGTCTTTATAGTTTCTACTGATGATTCTTCGGTGCAACGAATTAGTGCATTTACTATCGACCGGTCTCAAGTGGCCCACATAACATTTTCGTCGACCCCCGCCGAACTTCTGGGCGATGGTAATCATTCGGGCGATCGAATTGTGTCTTGGATACTCGATCGGTCGTTAATCGCACTCTGTGCAATTCAAATTGGTGTGTGCGAAGCAGCAGTACGCATGGCTGCGGAGTACACCTCGACTCGTGAACAATTCGGAAAACCGCTTTCGTCGTTTCAAGCTTCGCAAGTGCGAGCCGCTGATGCCTACATCGACACCGAAGCGATTCGGGTGACCACGCTGCTAGCGGCATGGAAAGCCGACGCGGGCCAAGAAATAACTGCCGACGCGTTGGTAGCTAAGTGGTGGGCGGCTGAAGCAGGATCGCGAGTAGTTCTTTCGGTTCAACACCTGCACGGCGGAGTAGGCGCGGATATTGAATATCCAGTGCATCGGTATTTCTTATGGGCCAAGCAGATAGAAAACACTCTGGGCGGAGCGCATTGCACCCTCGAGCGCCTCGGTGGAGTATTAGCCAAGATGGGAGTTTGATGTGAGCCTCAACTATGAAGATGTTGCCGTTGGTGATCAACTGACCACTCTGGAGATTCCGCTTACTCGCACACTGATCATGGCTACGGCAATCGCTTCACGCGATTACCAAGATGTTCATCATGATCCCGGCCTGGCGATGGAGCGGGGTTCACCCGACACTTTTATGAACATTCTTACGACCAATGGATTCGTCGGTCGTTTTGTTACCGATTGGGCGGGCCCCGACGCTCTGCTGCGCTCGGTCAAATTTCGCCTAGGAGTGCCTAACTACCCGGGCGACACCATGGTGATGACCGGCGAAATAATCAGCAAAGAAGACGGGATCGTAGAAGTTTCGGTTCGCGGCGCCAACAGTATTGGAGATCATGTGGTGGGTACCGTTACCGTCGAGCTCCCTTCCGTCTCGGCCAATAAGTCGGCGGAGAAATCTTCGTGAGCGAAAAGAATCACTTACGCAACTCCGGTGCCATCGTCGGTATTGGTGCGACCGAATTTTCTAAAGAGTCGGGTCGATCGGATCTGCAATTAGCAATTGAAGCGTGTGAAGCGGCCATTGCCGATGCGGGGCTGTCGCCCAGTCAGATCGACGGCATGGTTACCTTCACCGCCGAAACTAACCCCGAAATCGAGATTGCTAAAAACTTGGGTATCGGCGAACTGTCATTCTTCTCTCGCATTCACCATGGTGGTGGCGCGGCATGTGGAACTATTCAACAGGCAGTACTCGCGGTAAACGCAGGGGTAGCCGACTACGTAGTTTGTTATCGAGCCTTTAACGAACGCTCCGGGCATCGCTTTGGTACGGGAGTACAAGATCGCCCCGCGGCGGCCAATGCCGAAAGCGCTCATTTCGCTTGGTACGCACCGATGGGATTACTCACTCCGGCCCAGTGGGTAGCTATGTTTGCTACTCGCTATATGCACCAGTACGGCGCGACCAGCGAAGACTTCGGCCGCATAGCGGTAACCGATCGGCGTCACGCGGCTAATAATCCTAAGGCGTGGTTTTACGAGCAGCCGATCACCCTCGAAGATCACCAAAATAGTCGTTGGATTGTAGAGCCGCTGCACTTGCTCGATTGTTGCCAAGAGAGCGATGGTGGCCAAGCGATCGTGGTCACCACTCCTGAACGCGCGCGCGATCTCCCCAACTCTCCGGCGATTGTATGTGCATCAGCTCAAGGTGCGGGAGTTAACCAAGACATGATGACGAGTTACTACCGCGACGACATCGCCATGTTGCCGGAAATGGGTTTAGTCGCTCGCCAGCTCTGGAACACCACCGGTCTTGGCCCCGACGACATTTCGGCCGCAATTATTTATGACCACTTCACTCCGCTCGCGCTTCCCCAACTCGAAGAGTTTGGATTTTGTGGTCGGGGAGAAGCCAAAGATTTCATCAAAGATGGCAACATCGAAATTGGTGGTCGGCTCCCGATTAATACCAACGGCGGACAGCTCGGTGAGGCCTATATCCACGGAATGAACGGGGTAGCCGAAGGGGTGCGTTTGATACGCGGAACTTCGACCAATCAACCCGAAGATGTTGAACATGTGCTGGTAACGGCCGGCACTATGGTTCCGACTAGCGCGCTGGTTTTAGGTCGCGACTCCTGATTACCGCGCGCCGGGCGATTACCGGGCGATTACCGCGCGGTTACAGGGCGCGCGCGGCTACATGGCCTTCGTAAACCGCCCGATCGACCGGCCGGACCGACACTGCATTACCGACGCGAACTACTGAACACGTAGCGGCGACTTCTAAAGCCAGAAATAACTCTTCGTTAGGTAAACCGTGGGTAACAATGATTACCGAATCGATTTTGCTAAGGGTCTCTAGTTGGTGCGAGTGCACGTCGACAATGATTACTTCGTGATCGCCAATAGCTACGACGGCATTATTGGGCCGCCAGATCATTCCCGCCTGAACCGCCCGCGGCAATATAGCCGCTTGAGTCTCACTGTCGAGGCCAATGGGCATGGGGAGGGGGGTAACGCAAGTTGCCGAGTGACCAATCGTGGCCAGCATTTCTCCTAAACCGATAGCCGCCGCGTGACCAAGGGCGTCAATAATCACTACCCGATCGCCTAAGGAATCGGGGTTTTCTAAAAGTTGCATCAATGCGGCAACGTGGTCAAAAACCCAATCGGCCTCCGCACCCGCTATGGGCATCGGTTGATAAGCCGAACGCCCAAATTTGGTGGCGTGGCCACCAGTCGCCACGATTATGGCTTCGGGATTAAGCGCAAGTACTGATTCAACCGTGGCGGTAAATCCGAGTCGGACATCGACTCCCAGCCTTTGACATTCGTTAATGCGCCATTTAGCAATTTCCCAAATTTCTTGCCGACCCGGCAGCTGGGCGGCCCAATGCAGTGCCCCGCCGAGCTGATCGTTTTGTTCTAGCAAAATCACTTGGTGGCCGCGTGCGGCGGCAGTAGTGGCCGCTTCCAGTCCGCCGGGGCCGCCACCGATTACCACCAATCGCTTAGGTGTTGCACTAAGGGAAAGAGTGCCGAGGCCAAGATCGGCTTCGCGCCCAACCGCAGGATTTTGTACACAGTTGATGGGCATGGACTGTAAAAGATTTCCATAACACGAAGCATTGATACCGGTGCACTAACGAATCTCGGTGGCACGACCGGCCGCAGCTTTATTAGTCCATTCGGGATCAGCGATGAGGGCTCGGACCAGAGTGATTCCGTCGGCTTCGTGGCGCGCAATGATTCCGTCGGCTTCTTCGGGGGTAAGAATGCGATGAACGGCAAAAACCGGCGTATTCCTAACCGCTTTTTTTATTGTGTGCGCGGCGTAAACCCCTAAAAGGTGAGGAGAGTAGCCGGGGCGAACCATACCTATTCCGCCAATGCCAACGCTCACATTGAAGTAATCGGCGAGACCAAGGTCTTCGTAAGCGGCGGCAATATCGCCGCAATCGTCGGCGGTAAGACCAGGGCCGTGGCGTTGTTCGTCGTCACCTGCCAATCGGATACCGACAACAATCTTGTCACCGACTGCTTCGCGTACTGCGTGCACGATTTCGGTGCCAATCCGCATTCGATTTTCAAGACTCCCTCCGTAAGCATCGGTACGAAAGTTGAACTTGGGCGATAAAAATTGGTGCAGAAGGTAACCGTGGGCACTCTGAATTTCGATTCCGTCGAATCCGCCGGCGACGGCATTTTGAGCGCAGACTACATGGGCATCGATAACGGCCCGAATATCTTTTTGGTCCATAGCTTTAGGCGCTTCGGAGTAGTCGGGTGACACCGACGGACCAATCGCAACTTGCTTTGACCAGTTCCCGAGCATCATGGCGCCGGAGTGGGTAAGTTGCAGCAGGGCCAGAGTGTTGTGAGCATGCACTTGGTCGGTTAGTTGTTCGTAGTGCGGTATGCACTCAGGGTCCCAGCCGTTAGCGTTGTTAGGCATTTTGTAAGCGGTATTGGCTGATACTGCGGTCTCGCCCGCTATTACTGCCGCCACGCCGCCTTGGGCTCGATCAGCAAGATAGCGCCCGTAGCGTTGGCCGTAATAACCCGGCTCACCCCAAACTGGATTTGGTTCAGTAAACATGGTGAAGTGCGCGCCAAAAATAACGCGATTGCGAAATTCAACTGGTCCGACCGTAAGCGGCTTGAATAAATGTTCGAAGCTCATAGTGCGAGACTACTTAGCCGATCGGCTTTAACGAACACTTCTCGCAGTTGCGCTTTGTCCGCTTCCTGCATTTCCGATAATGCGTATCCGGGCTTGGCTCTCCACCAAACCGGATCGGTTACGGCCCAGTATTCCTGTCGTAATTTTCGCTTAAGGATTTTTTTAGTTTCAGTCACCGGCAGCGCGTCGGTTATGCGGACATAACGCGGCGACCATTTAGTACCGAGGTCGCTTTGTTCGGAAAGAAATGTATCTAGGCGTTCTGGAGTTATTGAGTGCCCAGATCGTAGTTCTAGCGCAGCCATTACTTGATCTCCCACATCTTCGGCCGGCACCGCGTAGATCGCGGCCAGCACGACATCGGGATGGCGAGCCAAAATGCGCTCAAGCGGCGCGGCCGAAAAGTTTTCTCCGTCAACTCGAAGCCACTCAAAGTCGCGTCCGGCAAAATAGAAGAACCCCGCCTCGTCGCGATACCCCAGATCGCCCGTCCAGTACCAACCGCTACGAATGCGAGCCGCGTTGGCCTCAGCATTTTTGTAGTAACCCTCAAATTCCGCGGCACCATCACGGTTAACGATTTCGCCGATAGCTTGTTCGGCATTGAGCATATTTCCCGTGCGGTCGAATTGGGCGTGAGGGCATTCGGTATTGGTCTCGGGGTCAATAACCACCGTTCCTGGTCCCGATATTCCCAGCGCGCCTTCGGGAGTATCGGGAGTGCGGACGATGGTGGCGCCACCCTCGGTCGACCCGTAACCGTCCATTACCGTGCAGCCAAAACGCGTCGCGAAACGGGTGATGTCGCGGTCGGCGGCCTCGTTTCCAAATACTCGGGTTAAAGGGTTGTCGGCATCGTCGGGTGCTTCAGGGGTAGCCAAAATATACGACAAAGGCTTTCCGACGTAGTTGAAATAAGTCGCACCAAATCGGCGTACATCGGGGAGAAAACCCGAAGCCGAGAATTTTCTGCGCAATGCCGCAGTCGCTCCCGTAATGAGCCACGGAGCAAAAGTGGTGATGATGGCGTTGGAATGGAAAAGAGGCATGCATTGATATAAGACATCGTCAGCGGTTAGCGATTGAATAGCCACTAGTGCGGTGCTAGCCGTGATCAGACGAGTTTGAGAAAGCAGGCACGCTTTAGGAGCACCACTGGTTCCCGATGTGAACAACAAAAGATAGGTGTCGTCGCCCGACAAGTTAAGCCCAATTTCAGGTAGTGGTTCATCACGAAAAGGGGCTAACACGTCGCGATAGTCAGGTTGGTCAATCGTCAGTATCCGATCGTTAGCCGCACCGAGATCGAGATCACTTAAAAGGGGGGCATAATTAGTTTCAGTGATAATTAATTGGCAGTCGGTATGAGTTATGTCGCGCGCGAGTTCGGAGCCGCGCCGAGTGGGGTTAATTCCCACCACTACGGCTCCGATTAATGCGGCCGCGCCGAGCCACATCGGAAACTCGGGAACGTTATCGAGCAACACACCAACATGGGGCGGTGCTCCGGTGGGCAGATTGGCTTTCAGGTAAGCCGCTCGAGTGGAACATTCGGATACGTACTGCGCCCAGGTGATTGACTGGGTTATTGACTGGTCCTCAAAAAGAATTGCGACTCGCTCGTCGTCCGCCCGGGTGGCGAGAAGGCCGGCGAGAGGGCTAGTGAGATTACTCACGGATAGGCGAGAGTAAGGCCCGAACGAGTCCACGGTAGGGAAATCAGCCGGCCGCCACCCGAAAGCGTCACGTAGGCAGTGGTTAAATCAGTTCCGCCAAAACAAACATTGGTGGTGAACTGATCAGGCATAGCTACGTATTCATGGCCCGACCCGTCGGCAGCAACGATGCAGAGTCCTTGGCCGATAGCGGCCACCACGATATCGCCGTTCGCTTCCACCGCCAGTGAATCAAAGTTACCTTTGGTCGCCTCCACTACTTCGGGGCCACCGGCAACTTGCCCCGGCGCGTCAATCGTCCACGCCAGCAGGCGACCGGAAAAACTTTCCGATACGTAAACTCGCTTGCCGTCCGGCGATAGGCCAACTCCGTTAGGTCCAAACAGGCCGTGGGCGGCTTCCACCACTTTCGATCCATCGGCTCGTCCGTAGTAAAGCGCACCGCGATCGGCATCACGAGGTCGAGTTTTTCCAAAGTCGGTAAACCAAAAACCGCCACTGTCATCAAACACGATGTCGTTAGGACCGCAGAAACGATGGCCGGCGCATTCTCGGTACAGAACCGTGTGCTCACCGGTAGCGGGATCAACTCGTTCAACCCAACCGCCAGTGAACCCTTCGGGCTCGTTACTCATAGTGGACAAGTCGAACGGCAGAACCATTCCGGCGAATTCATTCCATACAAAGCCGCCGTTGTTAACTACATAAATAGCACCGTCGGGGCCAAGGGCGGCGCCGTTAGGTCCACCGCCGAGATCGGCGACAATTTCCGTCGAACCCCCATTTGCCGGTACGCGGGTTAAAGTGCCGCGGCGAATTTCAACCAACAGAATTGATCCGTCGGGCATAACCACCGGACCTTCAGGAAATTCAAGATCGGTAGCTAATTCAGTAAATTCAGTATCGACTGCCATTGGATTCCCCCTCACGGTTACGACTAGCAGTATCGCACCGTTGGTCGATTGCTGCCTACTTTGGGTGCGCCTAGAAATTCGTCCGTAAATCCGCCTAGAAATCCTTCTGGAAATTCGTCCGGAAATTTAGGCACCGTGGGGCCTTGATAAATACCTGAGCTTAATAAACCGGTACAGTCCCTTTATGGGGGTAGCCAGACGGTGAAGGATTTACGGTGGGACGGGCGGGTCGCCATCGTGACGGGTGCCGGTCGTAATCTCGGTCGGGCTTATGCCCACCTGTTAGCGGCACGAGGCGCGCGGGTTTTGGTCAACGATTTAGGAGTGGCCATTAGCGACACCGATGGCACTGGTGATGCGCCGCAAGAAAACTTGGCGGCTGAGGTAGTAGCAGAGATACGCGCGGCGGGGGGAGAAGCCACTGCTAATAACGATTCAGTTGCCACTGAAGCCGGTGGGGAAGCAATAGTGGCCCAAGCCATTGAAGACTTTGGGCGTATTGATGTAGTTATAAATAATGCCGGAGTAGTACGCCAAGCACCGTTTAGTGAATACCGCGATGCACTCTTAAATCCAGTACTCGAAAGCCAAATCGGTGGACATTTCCATGTCACTCGCCCCGCGTGGCCAATTATGCAAGAGCAAGGGTTTGGTCGAGTACTCAACTTGGCATCGGGCGCGGGGCTCTGGGGCGTGGCCGAAATGACCGGCTACTCGGCGGCCAAAATGGCCATCGTCGGTTTTACTCGTGCCTTAGCCCAAGAAGGTTCCGAATACGGAATTTCGGTCAATGTTATTGCTCCGTGTGCCAAAACTCGCCCGGGCGGATTTGGGCCGATTCCGGCATCTGATTCGCTCAACAAATGGTTATCGATCGACGCGGTAGCGCCAGTAGCTATTTGGTTAGTCCACGAAGACTGTGGCGTTACTGGAGAGTGTTTCACCGTAGGGGGTGGTTATGTGGGTCGAATAAGTGTGGCGGTTAATGACGGCTACCGATGGGAACGACCACTCACTCCCGAAACTGTGCGCGATGCGTGGGACGAAGTGATGACTGATGACAACTGGAAAGCTTTAGCACTCGGTAGTGGCGATCTCGACCGAGTCCTAAAAGGGTTTCGACCCTAATGAACTTAAAATGACCGACGAAAATTCAAAAATAAAACCTCGCAACTCTTTGCGAGTTCTGCGCTACCGTAATTTTACAATTTTTTGGAGTGCGGCTCTGGTGTCTAACACCGGGTCGTGGATGCAGTCGATTGCCGTCCCGTTCATTTTATACCAAATGACTCACTCGACTACTTGGTTAGGGCTGGGCGCATTCATGGCCTTCTTCCCCGCGCTGTGTGTCGGCCCGTTGGCTGGCTCGTTGTCAGATCGTTACGACCGCAAGTTGGTCTTGCTCTGGTCGCAAAGCGTGATGATGATTTTCGCCTTTAGTCTTTGGTGGGTGTGGGTTTCGGGTTGGGCTTCTCCGGAAGTGATTTTGGTGCTGTTGGCGTTCAGCTCGATCGCCTCGGGAATAAGTATTTCGGCTTGGCAAGCCTTCATTCCTCAGTTAGTACCACCGGCCGACATGCTCCCCGCAGTTCGAGTGAATTCAATGCAGTTCGTGGCCTCGCGCGCGTTTGGTCCCGCATTAGCGGGTTTAATTTTGGCCACATACGGGCCCGGTACGGCATTTCTGCTTAATGCATTTTCTTTTGTTCTAGTTCTTATTGCCCTTGTAGTAATTCGTCCGCGTATGGTTGCGCGCGATCGTGATGTCGGTAATATACGCGAACATTTTCGTGAGGCATTGCGTTATATAAATGCCCACCCTGCGTTGAAGTCGCCAGTTGTCGTTATCATGGTGATTTCATTTTTTGGTAGTTCGGTAGTCCAGTTAATTCCCGCGTTGGCTGAAGGGCAGTTTGCGGTCGGAAAAAGTCAATACGGATTCCTTGTTGCCGCGTTCGGCGCGGGCGCGATATTGGGATCGATATTTGTCTCGGTGCGGGCTGATCATTATTTGCGATCCCAAGTAGCACTGGTGGGTATATTTATCTACGCCGCGGGCGAAATAATTTTAGCGGCTACCAACTTTTACGCCGTCGGCGTGGCGGGCATGTTGGTAATGGGCTGGGCCTACGTCTTGCTCGCCACCGCACTTAATACGTCGATCCATGCTCAAGTCGACGAGGCTTATCGGGGTCGGGTTATCTCGATTTACTTGATGGGGCTATTGGCGGGTGCTCCTTTGGGGGCATTAGCGCAAGGCTTGTTGGCATCGTGGATAGGTCTGGCTCCGACCATCATCTTGGCGGGTACCGCCTTGGGCGTATGCGGCCTTATCGCCCAATTTCGTTTCAATGGCTTACGAGCATTGGATGAGAATCTCGAGATTGAAACCGGAAGGGCTTCGGATCTTATTATCGGCACCCCGCCGGCAATCGCCAGCCTCGACTAGGCCGAGTCAATATAGTGTTCCGTAACTAGTTAATGGAGACGGTGATGAGTGATCGATTGGCGGGTAAGCGAGTCTTGGTTACTGGCGCGGCATCGGGTATCGGCGCCGCCTGCGTAGAAAGATTCGCGGCTGAGGGGGCAGCGGTGGCAGGCATTGATTTAGCAACGCGACCAACCGACTCCGCCGCTGAGGTTTGGCGTCAAGCTAGTGTGGCCGACTCCCGCGCTATCGGCGCCGCGGTCGATGAAGTAGTTGATGGATTGGCTGGTCTCGATGTGGTAGTTAACGCGGCGGGAGTAGTTTCGGTGGGTGATGCGGAAACCCTCGACGAAGCTGAGTGGGATCGCGTCATCGGAGTAAACCTAAAAGGCACTTGGTTAGTTTCTAAATTTTCTGTCCCCCATATGCGTGCGGGTGGCAGCATCATAAATTTGGCCAGCATTGAAGGGCTCATCGGCTTTAGCGGTCAAACTGCGTACAACGTATCTAAGGGGGGAGTAGTCCTCTTGACTCGTAACATGGCTGTCGATCTCGGACTGCGCGGCATACGAGTGAATTGCCTGTGTCCCGGTCTGATCGATACACCGATGTCTTCAATTCTTCAGGATCCCGCTTTCGCCGCTGTGCGTGATCAATTCATCGAATGGCACTTGCTCGGACGCTCGGGGAAACCATCGGAAGTTGCCGCGGCGGCACTATTTTTGGCCTCCGATGATGCGTCGTTTGTACACGGAGAGGCGCTAGTGGTTGATGGTGGGTTAACCGCCGGCCGGCGTTTTCCCACGCTTGATTAGAACTATTGATTAGCGCGCGCTCGGCGCAAAGCAATCAAAGACGGAAAGCCGACCGCAAAAGTTTGTCCCGTCCACGCCAGTGAATTTTTACTGCCACGAGTAACTGCTGCGGTATAGAGCGCCTCGCCGACATGGAGCGCAACCGCGATTATGAACAGAACCAGAATCCAGGTAATACCGGTGAGAAAAGCCAAGATCCCAGTGGCTACTATTCCGCCAACATTGCTGGCGTACCACCCGATGGCAACTTTTATAAACGGAATATTGTCATTTTTTTTGTTCATGTTCCTCTTTCCTAGACCCTAGGCGGTAGTGGCCCGATCAGAGACCCGCGGGCCGTTCGCCGATGATGCCTTCGTTCCGCAGGCGAGAGAGTTCGTCGTCGCTCAGTCCTAAATCGCCACCAAGGATTTCGTCATTATGTTGGCCGAGTACCGGAGACGGTGAACGCATCCACGGATTCTCGCCTTGGCTGGCGAAACGAAAGGGAATCATCGGTAGGGGATGAGCATTGGTAACTGGATGTACTTCGGATTCAAAAAACTTTCGGGCTAGCAATTGGGGGTTATGAGCAGTATCGCGAGCGTCGATCACTTCCGCGGCGGGAACTCCGGCGGCGGCTAAACGATAAGCAGTTTCTTGAGCATCACGACCGGCGCACCACTTAGTCAATTCGTCGTCAATTAGTTGTTTAGCGGCTCGTCTTCCGGCCGCGGTTATTAATTCGTCATCACGCGCCCACGCCGGATTGCCCATAATTTCGACCAACTTCTGCCACTGGGCGGAAGTGTCAATCGAAATTGCTGACCACTCTTCATCACCAAAGGCTGGGTAAACATTTTGGGGCGCGGCAGTAGCGCTGCTATTGCCTCTTCGCACCGGCATAGTTCCGGCCGCACCAAATTCGACTACCTGTTCGGCGGCGGCGTTAAGGGCAGTCTCGATCATCCTCACTTCGACGAGGTGGCCATCACCGTTACGGGCTCGATCTACGAGCGCAATCAGGGTGGCAAAAACTGCGTGCATGGCGGCAAACGGATCACAGGCACCGCGGGGAAGTAGGGGTGGTCCGTCGGGCCATCCGGTTACCCACGCCATTCCGGTTATCGATTCCATAGTTTGCGCAAATCCGGTTCGATTACGCCACGGTCCAGTTAGTCCGTAAGCCGGCAAGCGCACCATGACAATTTTAGGATTTCGTTGCGCAAGCACGTCGTAGTCAAGATCGAATTGTTCCATTACGCGCGGAGAAAAGTTTTCCAATACCACGTCAGCTGATTCAACCAAACTAAGAAAAAGGTCGCGCCCTTCAGAATTAGTTAGGTCGAGAGTAATGCCCCGCTTCGTGTTATTGACGCCGTGAAACAGTGGGCCCCATTCCCACCATTGGTCAGTGGTAGGGGGCTTGGTGGAGGTGTAACGCATGAGGTCGGGCCGAGTGGCGGATTCGATTTTTATTACATCGGCACCCAAGCAAGCCAACATATGAGTAGCAGCCGGACCAGCCCACCACGCAGTGCAATCAAGAATGCGCAACCCCGCCAGTGGTAACTCGCCCGTGCCGATATCAGGCAATTCGACGCGCGGTTCGGACCACTGGGGGGTCGATTTGTCGGTAATAACGGTTGGGGTAGTGAACGGCGGCGGTTCGAGACCCGAAATTCGGTAGGGGACACGAGGCTGAACAAACCGACCACCGGGGCTAGGTACGAACGTTCCGGAATACTCAAAGTGATCAAAACTTGTTACCGTCGCTCCATTGCCAACCGGTCCGCTAGGAATTCTTAACAATTCGGCGGTTTCTAATAATTCTGCAGTAGTGCGCATCTTGGTAAAGCTTTGGATCATTTCCATAGCTTCATCTCTACGCTTAAACCGACCGAGAGCGTTGCTCATCTCGGTGTCGTCAATGAGATCGGGTCGTTCGATAAGAATAAGAAAATTAGCGAATTGTTGGGCACTGTTGGTAGTAAAGGCAACCCAGCCATCGGCGGTTGGTTCGGCCGCGGGAATTTCTACGGTGCGGGCCGGGCGCCGGAGAGGGGGCCAGTCCATAAAATCGGCAAATACCGGCGTGTAGGTGTTCATAGATAAAGCCATGGAGTCAAGCATCGCTAAATCGATTACTTCACCCTCGCCGGTACGAGCCGCCCGCAATGCGGCCGCAATAACCGCTACGGCTCCGTAGCTACCGGTTACCCATTCGCCGATGCGACCGCCGGCGGCTACTGGTGGTCGTTCGGGGATTCCTCGCGATCCAGTCGACCCGCACCATGCCTGCAGGGTGAACTCATTAGCTGCCCAATTGGCCCACGGCCCCGTGAGGCCAAAAGGAGTAATGCTCGCAAAAATTAGGCGTGGGTTCTTTTCTTTGAGCGAATCAATATCTATAGATGGCGGTTGAGAATCGTCAAGCACGATGTCGGCGGTAGCGCACAGGTCGGCCACTAATTTTTCAGTACGAACGAGCCGAGTTTGAGAAGTAGTTAAAAATTCGAATAGGGCACCCGATCCTTCGTGAGCAAGAGGATCGCCCTTAACTGGTTCAAGAGTTATTACTTCGGCGCCGGCGTCCGCGAGCAACTTGGCACAGTAGGGCCCGGCGATTTTCGAAGTCAGATTAACTACTCGTAGACCGTTGAGCATCTATAGCCTTTCTGTCGTTAGCAGATTTTTTAGCGCTCACACTCGCGGTGGCGAGACAAGCCCCCGTACCTTACCGGCGCCGAGCGATAGGCTCGGCGGTCATGACCAAACCACTACGCATTGGGATTTTGGGTGCGGCTCGCATCGCCCCCGCGGCCTTAATAAAACCCGCCCAAAGAGTTTCGGGCGTTGAAGTGGTGGCAGTGGCCGCCCGCAATCGTTCTCGAGCGGAGGCATTTGCCAAGAAGCACGGTATTGCCACGGTTCATGATTCGTATCAAGCGCTAATCGACGATTCACAGATTGATGCCATTTACAACCCGCTTCCCAATGGCTTGCACGGATACTGGAACCAAGCGGCAATCTCCGCCGGTAAACACGTTTTAAGCGAGAAGCCGTTTGCGGCTAATGCCGACGAGGCCAAAGCGGTCGCCGCCCGTGCGGCCGCTTCATCTTCGTTGGTCGTAATGGAGGCATTTCATTATCGGTATCACCCGTACATAACGCGGGTACTAGAAATCATCGCTTCGGGTGAGTTAGGAAAAATTCGCCGCATAGAAACTCAGATGTGCATCCCGCTGCCTAAGCGCAGCGATATTCGTTACGACATCAATTTGGCCGGCGGAGCACTGATGGATGTCGGCTGTTACGCGATACACCAAGCTCGCACGCTGGCGGGTGCCGAACCGGAAGTGGTGACGGCCGAGGCTAAATGTATTCGTCCCGGAATTGACCGCTGGACGCGTGCTCAATTGCGGTGGGCCGATGGGCTAACCGGTTCGATCGAGTGCGCTTTGTGGTCAGGGAAAATTCTAAATTTAAGTTCCAAGGTGATTGGTGAATACGGCGAATTGCGAGCCATAAACCTAACTGCTCCCCAAATGTTTAACCGGCTTACTGTGCGTGCTCATGATCCGATTACCGGAAATAGTTCCCGCCGCAAAGAAAAAATTACTGGCGAGGCAACTTACTGGTATCAACTGCAGGCTTTTTTGGCCGCGGTACGCGATGCCGGTCCGGTACTGACGCCGCCCAGTGATTCGGTTGCCAATATGGAAGTGATCGATGCGGTTTATCGGGCCGCCGGACTTGAACCACGCTCGCCTTCGGTCGTCAAATAGTTGGTATAGGCTAGAAATAAGTTTTATGACTAATTCGCCGCCGGAGAACCGTTTTGAGCGTTGGCTTCAGGAAGGAAAACGATCAGAGGGCGAACCTATACCGGCGGCCACAGTAATTTTGGTGCGGGAGCGAGATGGTGGTGCTTATGAAAACCGGCTAGAGACACTCATGTTGCGCAAGAACTCTAAGTTGGCGTTCGGCGGAATGTGGGTATTCCCTGGTGGACGCATCGACGACGTCGATCGTGAAGGGGCCGACCGCGTAGAAGACGCCGCCCGTCGGGCCGCGGTGCGCGAAGCCTACGAAGAAGCGGGGCTAAAGGTAGATGCGGGGTCTCTGCAGTGGATTTCTCATTGGCTCCCTCCGACAGTGACACCCAAGCGTTTTGCAACTTGGTTCTTTGTCGCGCCCGCGCCCGAAGGCATTGTGCAAATTGATGATGGCGAAATTCACGAGTCGAAGTGGATGGGCCCAGACGCGGCATTAGCGCAGCGTGATGCTCAAACAATTGAGTTAGCGCCACCGACTTGGATGACGCTGCACTATTTAGCAGAATTCAATAATGTCGCGGACTTGATGAGCGACGCCGAGGCCCGTACGCCTATCTATTACGAGACTCGCATTGCTAAAGGTGATAAAGGCGTGGCCGCGATGTGGGCGGGGGATTCTGGCTACGAAGATGGCTCCATCGACGCGCCGGGTCCTCGCCATCGGCTCTGGCTCGCGAACGATTCTTGGATCCTAGAACGCTCAATCTAGAACGCCCAATTTAGAACAACTGGTCTAGAGAACCGGCAACTTGTCCGCCACTCGTCCGAGTGAACGCTTAGGCATCGGACCCCGTTTAGCTACGTATTCTTCGCGTAAGCGAGTCGTACGGTGTACGGGGTCCTTATCGAACTCAGGGATTATATATTTGCCAAAAGTTTCCACCGCTTCTATGGCGATATCGATCGGCATGGTGCTCGATAGCATCCCGAAGCAAATCTGATCGGCGCCAGTGCCTTGGTACTTCTCGACGGCTTTTGATACCTCGTCGGGTGTACCCACCATTACCAACTTGGCCGCAATGTTGGCCTCCATTGACTCAGGAGTGGGATCGGGGATCATGACCGGCCAATCCGGCAATCCTTCGGGCTTCGGAAATGTATCAAGGTAATGAAATACCAAAGTGTTTTGATATCCCGAAGTCATGTTGCAAGCGATGTCGCGCGCCTTCTGGCCATCTTCGAGACAAAGCATTTGCGAAGTGACCATGACGTTGTCATTTATATAATCACCAACCGGCTCCGCTTTCTCAATAGTTTTCTTGTAAATCTCGATTAGCGGCTTGAGCGTTTCTGGTGACCCAGTGGTAAAGCACAGTACGCCGAGACCCATGCGGGCCGCTTTTTCAAATGTTCCGGGATTGCCCGCCGCGACCCACATTGGTGGGTGCGGATCGGAGTAGGGCTTAGGTAAAACATTGCGGGGCGGCATAGAAAAGAATTCACCATCAAACTCGTAATCATTTTCAGCCCACATTTTCTTAAACTCAGGCACGACTTCATCGAACATTCTTTTGGTCTCGTCGGGATCGGTAATACCAAATCCTCGTTGTTCGGTGGTAGACGAGCCGCGTCCCATACCAAATTCAAAACGCCCGTTAGATAGATGATCAAGCATGGCGACTTTTTCTGCCACTCTGGCGGGGTGTGAAACTGGAGGAGTGATATTGAAAATACCGCTACCTAAGTGGATGCGTTCGGTAACGCCGGCGAGATAGCCCAAAAAGACTTCGCTAGCAGAAAGGTGGGAGTACTCAGTAAGGAAGTGGTGCTCAGTAGCCCAAGTGTACTTAAATCCTGAACGATCGCCCGCTATGGTCCAAGCAATTTCATTCTTAAGTCGTTGCGCTTCAACCGACCACTGGTCGTCAACTGATTCGTAAGCCTGGTGTGGTGTGTAGAGACTGTTGAAGAGAGAAAATTCCATGTCACCCCTGTTGTTGACGTCGGATAGTCGGCCGGTCTAGTTGAAAATCACCATACCGGATGGCGGGCAAAAATGCAACGTGTTCTAGTTCGCGGGGAATTACTGCCCCTTAATCAGGCCTGATCAGGCCTGATTAAGCGCCCGTTTAGCCCGTAGCCAGCCTTTGATCATTTGGCCAAATTCGGCGGGGTTGTACATGTCTTCCTCGTAAGAAAACTGTCCGTTACCGGCGTAGTGCAGCAAAGTCCAGTTGTAATCACGATGGTCGGATCCGTCACCCGGATCGTCCATGACATTGTCGACTTGGCACATGATCCAGCCCCGTTCTTCGTCGAACATCGTCCACGCGATGGGAAATGAACTCATGTCTTGATTTAGCGGTTCGGCCATAGTGCGATTTATCCATTCCAATACTTCCGCGCGGCCTTTCATCCGACCGTAGTGGTGCTCGTAGTACTCCACATCTTCAGTGAAACACTCAACCCACTCGCTCCAATCACCCGAAACTCCGGCCGCCGCGGCAGTCGCCTGAAACTTAGCGAAAGCTTCTTCCATCTCTTGACGCGCGTATTTCCCCATCTTCTTTTCTCCTAATCTTCAGGCTGACATTTCAGGCCGGCACCCAGAATTACTTCTTCTCGTAGAAGTGTTCTAGCATTCCCATTCCCATTCGTCTAGGGCCCGACAGAATGTCGATATGAACAGGAGATCAGTGATGAAAGTTTCGGTGGGTTTGCCAACGCATCGAATTGATCAATTCGATGAACTCGCGAACGCGTCGGCCATTAGCGAAATCTCAATCGCCGCACAAGAAGCAGGATTTGATGCCGTATTTGTAACCGAACACCCCTTTCCGGCCGACGAGTGGTTAGCCAAGGGTGGACATCATACCCTTGACCCTTTCGTAGCGTTAGCCTTCGCGGCCGCGGCCACGACCACATTGCGCTTAGAGACCAATCTTTGTATCGCGGCGTACCGCAATCCGTTTCTACTTGCTAAAGCAGTAGCGACTCTTGATGCCCTTTCGGGCGGCCGTACAATCTTGGGACTAGGTGCGGGCTATTTAGAAAATGAGTTTGCCGCGCTGGGTGTGGATTTTAGTGAACGCAATGAACTCACCGATGAAGCGATCCTTGCTTTGCGCGCCGCGTGGAGCGGCGAGAGCGTGGTGCTGTCGGGTCGGCATTTCACCGCCACCGGAAATACGATGTTGCCCAAACCGGCGACGCCTAACGGACCGCCGATTTGGATAGGCGGCAATGCAACTCGGGCGATGCGGCGAGCAGTCGAGTTGGCGGATGGGTGGGTGCCGATGCCCAATTCAGCCCGTACGGCTGCGCGCGTGCGCACTCCCGTCTTGGAGACACTTGACGACTTGCACGCACGGATCGAAAAAATTACGACCATGGCTGTTGACCATGGCCGAGACGATCCTCTCGAAATCGTGTTTATGCCGTTGGGTCTAGATATGTTCACCAACGCACCGGTAGTAGCCGACGCCGTAATCGCAAGTATCCGCAGCTTGGTCGAAGTGGGTGTTACTTATGTCACTACCAGTGTTCCCGGCGATACCCGCGCCGAACTGTTACGCAACCTCGAAGTATTCCGTGACGAAATCTTTCCCGCTATTTCCGAACTCTAATTAGCTACGGGTTTCGGGAGTTATTTCCTCAAACATCATGGTCTGAACCATCGGATCGAGTTGCAACAAATCGGTGTTGATAGTGATATTTCCTTCGGCAAATGCGGCTTGTTGTACGTCGGCCAAATCTTGCCAGTTGGCAACTTCGACTTCATACAGAGCTAAGTAGCTGCGGCCGCCGGCATCGTCGCCCGGCATGACTTGAGCATTGGCAAGTTTGAATCGACGAGCAGAGATAACCCCCGGCAGCGCCAGTACTTCACGCATGTGCACGTTGTCGTACCACTCATTGAATTCCGCGTGGACATCGTCATTAGTGGCATTAGAAAATGCCAGAAACACTCCCTTGGGCATCAGTTCTCCTTTGGTATTGAGTTATACGGAGTACAACTTAGGATCCGGCCACGATTGCCGCCAATGTGGCGGCCGATACATCGTAGGGCATTGATAGACCGACCCGATCAACATTGGTGCCGTAGCGGTCTTGGAGCAAATCTCTTATTTCGTGAGGCTCACCCGTAACCACCAACGCGTCGACTACTTCATCGGGGATTATCGATCCAATCTCCGACCATCGGCCCGCTTTAGTAAGGGCGTGGAGATCGGATTGCAAGTCGCCCCATCCGTGCGCGTCAAGAGTTACTCGATAGGCCGGAGTCGATCCGTAGAAACCCAACATCCCCCGTACGGCAGTAGCGGCCGTAGCTCTTTCTTCATCGGTGCTGCCGGTACCGACAATCGAAGTGGCTGAGATAGTAAACACCGATCGGTCTCGTTGCGATTCAGCTAGCCCGGCCGCAACCATCGGCATCACATGATCGTTAACAAATAAACCGGAATGAAACGGATGAATAAGCAATCCGTCGCCTACTTCACTCGCCATTTTTGTCATACGAGGACCGAGGGCGGCAACCCAGACTGGTGGCGCGCCGTAAGGGTTAGGACCGGGGTCAAAAAATGGAGTCATTAGCGTGTGCCGGTAGATTTCGCCCCGATAGTTGAGCCGGGTTTGATTGGCCCATGAATCTTGAATGGCTTTAATAGCTCCTACCATTTCGCGCATTCGTAACACGGGCCGGTCCCAAGTCATGGAAAATCTGTTTTCGATGTGGGGACGGATTTGCGAACCCACTCCCAGTACAAAGCGACCGGTGGCCAAGCGTTGCAGCGTGTCGGCGGTTTGGGCCAAGTCCATCGGGTTGCGAGCGAAAGCTACCGCAATGTTGCTGAATAATTTTGGTTTCGTCGTGTGTTCGGCGGCAAGAGTCAACGGAAAGAACGGCTCGTGCGGGCCTTCGGCGGTATAGAGACCATCAAAACCAATCGCTTCTAAGTCGGTAGCGATCTTGATCACATTGGGAAGATCGCTGCGCAAATAATGATCAAGTTCCATTACGTTTTTTCTGTCTTGTCGCCCTGAGCATTAATCGAACGATAGTCTGCCGTGTCGTGGCATTAAGTGGTCAATCAGCAATCGTTGGAGTAGCAGAAACTGATTATCTTCGCGGTTCCGACCGTCTTCCCCTCGAACTAATTCTTGACGCGGCGCGTGCCGCTATCGGCGATGCCGGCGATATTGCTATTGACGGAATAATGGCACCCGCGGGCTTTACTACCGCGGAAGAGTTGGCCGTCAATCTAGGAATTGAAAACTTGCGTTACGCCGCCACCGTAATGATGGGCGGCGCCAGTCCAACGGCGGCGCTATCAACTGCGGCGATGGCGGTAGCGGAAGGATTAGCAACTGCGGTATTGGTGCCCGTGGGATGGAACGGTTATTCCATCTTTCGACCTCGGCCGGGAGTAGCAGCACCGCGCCATACATTTCTTAATACTTCGGTGGCCGATACGGCCATCGATTATTACCGTCCGTACGGAGCTTTGGCGGCCGCTCAAATGTACGCATGGATAGCGATGCGTTACCGCCAAACTTTTTCGGTTCCACCGGAAGCTACCGGTCAGATCGCGCTTACTTGTCGAGCTAACGCGCAAAATAACGCGAAAGCGGTTATGCGGGATCGACCAATGACGATGGATGATTATCTCGACTCCCGATTAATTTCCGAGCCGTTCCGGCTTTTTGATTGCTGTCTCGAGACCGATGCCGCGGCCGCGGTCGTAGTCACATCGACCAAACGAGCACAGGATCTAGCCCATCGACCAGTAGAAATTTTAGGAGTAGCCGAGGGGCATCCCTATCCCGCTGACGATATTCCTAATCGCACTGATCTCTTTCGTATCGGACTAAGCGATGCCGCACCGGCCGCTTTCGCGATGGCGGGGATTGCACCCCACGAACTTGATTTCTTGCAGGTGTACGACTGTTTTACCGATGTAGTACTACTCGAAATCGAAGCGCTCGGACTATGTGGGCCAGGTGAAGCGCAATATTTTGTTACTGAAGAAAACATCGGTCGCGGCGGTCGCTATCCGTTGAACACTCACGGCGGCTTGTTATCACAAGGTCACGCGTGGGGAATGAACCACGTGGTCGAGGCGGTGCGCCAGTTGCGCCACGACGCGGGTGCTAATCAGGTGGAAGATGCCGAGGTTGGTGTTGTCACGGGGTGGGGTGACTTCGGCGACGGAAGTATTGCTGTATTAGGTCGGGGCCGATGACCGCGTTCGCTCGTCCGCAACCCCATCGTGACGGATTGACTGGTGAGTTCTACGACTGGTGCGCGCGTGGTGAACTTCGATTTCAGCGGTGCTCGGAATGCGATCGATGGCGTCACCCACCACGAGTGCGGTGCGCGGAGTGTGGATCCGATAAATGGACATGGGAAAAATCGAGTGGTCACGGCACGGTATACACCTGGACGGTGGTGCACCAAGCTCTGCATCCGGCGTTCGCAGAAGCAACTCCTTACGCGGTAATAGTGGTGGAGACCGAAGAGGGTGTGCGCATCGTTACTAACTTGATTGGCGCGCAATCGCTGCGGCTCGGTTTACCAGTAACAGTTGAGTTTGAAACTCAACTGGTTAGTGAAGGTGAAGCCGGATTAGTGCTGCCGATATTTCGCGCTGGTGTTTAGTAATTAGTTGAAGCGCTGCTGGCTACCAGAGTTGGTCGGTATAAGTATCGGTTCCCGGAACTGTGGTCAAGAACGGTGAGGCAAACACAATTTTTCCGAGGTCGGCGTTAGCGAAGGCATCGCCCAGATCCGCAAACCCAGAATCCCAGGCGGCGAGGAGGTCGCCGGTAAGAAATCCGACTATAAGAATTCGATTAGCAGCCTGAGTATCGGGAACATCGGCGGGTCGATCGCCGCGTAACGGTAACGGGGTGCCTATCAAAGCCACGTCGGCGGGGCAGGGTTGAGAATTAAGCCAGTCTGATACTGCGTCCGGTTTTACTCCATCGGCGAGTTCGCCGATTAAAACGCCAATGCCGGGATAGTGCCGGTCGAGCGCAAGTTCGAGCGGCATGGTACTGCCCGGTGCGTTTACTTCACCCGCCCATTCGTAAAGCGCGGTGTGAATGTGATCGCGTTCATTGAACATACGGTCGTTGGCGTGCAGCCAGGTGACCTGCTCAACTCCCCATTCATTCCATTCATCGTGGTGTTCATCCAGCACCCAGTAAAGCGCGAGGTACGAACCGGTCATGGCGTCGGGAACGATGTTTGAGTCAGTCGGATAGCGACGCTTTTTACAGTCACGAGTGGCGATGTAACGGTTGCCCGCAAATTGCCACCGTCCGATCATGCAGCCGGCGTAAAAATGATCTCTCTCGTACCAACGGTTGTAGGCCACCTCGTGACCTTTATGGGGTTCAACCATCGTGAAAAGTAGCGACCCCACTCTTATGGGTCGTTCCGAATGGGGCAGGTCGGTTACTTGGTAACGAGATTCACTTGGACTCATAGTCATGGTTGGTTCTCCTTGGTCGGATAAAGCGCAAGAACTCTTTGAGGTTACTGATTTTGGATTAAGGCTTGCTTGTCTACTTTCAACATAGGCGTTAGGGGCAACTCGTTGATTATCACAATACGGTCGGGCGCCTTGTAATTAGCTAATTGCGCCGAGCACCACTGACGAACTTCATCGAGGGTGATAGTTGCCGATGGTTCGAGAACCAGATAGGCCACACCTATTTCGCCGAGTATTAGATCAGGAATCCCGACTACCGCGGCACGGCTTATCGCGGGATGAGTATCCAGTACTGCTTCGATTTCTACCGGATAAATGTTATAGCCACCGCGTATGTACATTTCTTTAGATCGCCCTACCAGCACGAGGTTGCCATCAGCGCGAAAATAACCTAAGTCGCCAGTATGCAGCCACCCCTCGGTGTCGATAACCGTGGCGGTAAGTTCGGGGTTTTGCCAGTAGCCCCGCATCATGGCGGGAGATCGACAGATCACTTCTCCTACATCGCCTTGTTTACACTCCGAACCCGATTCAGAATTTATAAGTTTTAGTTCTACTTCGGCGGCTGGCTTACCTACGGTATTCGCGATTACTTCTGCTGGATCGGCGGTATGAGTGCTGGTGGTCAGTCCGGCTTCGGTGCTGGTGTATCGAGTTACAAACGGACAGCCCAGCGTTGTGCGTAAGCGGTCAATGAGTTCGGGAGGGATAGCGGCGGCACCAATTCCGGCGACGCGTACGCCGGAGAAATCAGTAATAGCCAAATCGGGATGTTCGAGCAACAGTTGCCACTGGGTAGGTACACCGGTAGCCATAGTTATAGATTCTTCTCGAACAATTCGTAACGTTTCGGCCGGCGACCACGGCTCGGCCCCCAAAACGACAGTCGTCGTATTGGCTAGCTCGTCCCACATTCGAGTCATGTAACCAACATGAGCAAACGGTAGAACCACTAATCGCCGATCGCCCGGTCGAGTCAGTTCGCCAATGTTGCGAGAAATCGCGGCTTGGGTTTGATGGTCGTAAACCGCGCCCTTGGGTTCACCGGTGGTACCGCTAGTCCAAACGATGCAAGTGGGGTGATCAGCGGTAAGTCTCGGTAAATTCGTGGTGAGCGGTGTGGCGAATACGTCGGAAAGATCGCTAGCGGTCAGCACTTGACCAATATCGATATTTTCGGGCCGATCAGATTCATTTCCCAGCACCGTTAGCGTGGGGCGAGTTCGGCTAAAAATGCTGGATTGTTCGCGTGATCCGAGGCGGAGGTTGAGAGCGGAAGTAATTGCCCCGACGCGTAAAGCGCCGAGGTAGCAGGCGGCAAAATCGATTGAGGAGGGCAAGAGGAGACCGATTACGTCGCCGGGAACAATTTTCCGTTGGAGCAAAGTAGCTGCGAATCCGTCGGCCGCGCGATCGAGCCATTCGTAGGTTGCGCGCTGTTCGCCGTGGACATAAGCCTCACGATCGGGATCGCGCTTAGCGGCCGCACGCAGCAAGTCGCCTATTAGCAAGGGATCGCTCATGAAGACGAAGCGTACCGGCGCAATGGACATTGGGTAAGCAACCCACTGGTGCGGACAGGTATATTTACCGCTCCACTGGAGAAGTTTCGTAATGTATTCAGAAAGTGGCAAGGTAATTGCTTATCTGAATATTTAGAGAGGGGTAAAAATGGCTCGCTTTGATAACGAAGTTGCGGTAATCACTGGAGCGGGATCGGGATTAGGTCGCGCCACGGCCGAGCGTTTGGCCCAAGAGGGGGCAACAGTTGCTCTTTTAGATCTAAACATTGACACGGCCGAAGCCGCCGCGTCGTCGATCCAATCATCGGGAGGCACCGCGAGCGCTTACGCGACAGATGTAAGTGACTGGGAGTCGATAGAACCAGTAGTAGCGGCCATTACTTCGGATGTAGGCGCCCCGAGCGTGTTGGTCAATTGTGCCGGTATCGGCAAGTTTGTCCGCAGCGAATTAGAAACCCAAGAAAACTGGTCAAAAATTATTGGCGTCAATCTCACCGGAACATTTTTAATGTGTCGTAGCGTTCTGCCCGGAATGCTTGCCGCCGATCGTGGCTCAATAGTCAACGTGGCTTCTAATGCTGGACTAATGGGACAACCGTATTCAGCTGCCTACTGCGCTTCGAAAGGTGGAGTGGTAAATCTAACTCGTGCTTTGGCGGTGGAGTATCGGAGTCGCAACATTCGCGTCAACGCAATTGCTCCGGGCGGCATGAACACGCCGATGATTGACACTTGGGGATTTCCGGAAGGAGCAACTCTAAAAGATTTCGCCGGCATTACTTCACCAATCGGCTATTCGGAACCGGCTGAAATCGCCGGTCTGATTGCTTTCGTTGCTTCTAACGATGGCCGTTACATGATTGGACAAATTGTTGGCATGGACGGCGGTGTCACTTGTGGCTAAGGGAGATTGATTGTGGATTTTTCTGATAACTCTGGGCTCTGGGAAATCATTGTTGCGCGCGCCGCGGCAACCCCCAGTGCAGTAATCGCGATTGATGAAGACGGCCGCACGCTAACGGCCCAAAGTTTTCTTAACGACGCCGAGCGAGCTGCCGCGGGATTGGCTGCGCTAGGTATCGGCCCTGATGTTGCGGTTTCGTGGATGCTGCCGACTTGGCTGGAATCAGCAGTACTGGTCGCGGCCCTCGCGCGTTTGGGGGCAGTGCAAAACCCGATGTTGCCAATCCTTGGTCCGCGCGAAATGCGCTTTATTACTGAACAAACCGAGGCAAAGTTTATAATTGTTCCGTCCGAGTGGCGGGGCCGAGAGTTTGGCCAAGAAGCCACCGACATTGCGGCCGATCTTCCCGTTGATCTTCCGGCCGATCTTCCGGGATTGCAAGTCTTGTTGGTAGACCGCAAGCTGCCCGAGGGGGACCCGGCTACATTGCCACCCCCACCAAAATCGGTGACTCTTGATAACGCTCCGGTGCGATGGATTTTTTATACATCGGGGACGACTGCCGATCCGAAAGGTGCTCGCCACACCGACTTAACGGTCAAGGCGTCGGCCATTGGAATGATTGCGGCCTTGGAGATCGATGAAACCGATCGAGCCGCCATGGTGTTCCCGTTTACTCATATTGGTGGCATTGGTTGGCTTTACACAATGCTGCTGACGGGTTGCTGCTGTATTTTTGTTGAAGCATTTGTACCGGCCACTACGATCCCGGTGTTAGTGCGCGAACAGGTAACTCTGGCGGGAGCCGGCACACCGTTTCACATGGCGTATCTTGCCTGCCAACGCGAAGCGCCCGAGTCGCCGTTATTTCCGGACGCCCGAGCTTTTCCGGGCGGCGGCGCGCCCAAGCCGCCGCAGTTGCATTTCGATGTTAAGGATGAGTTAGGTGGTGTTGGGATCGTCTCGGGCTACGGATTGACGGAAGCGCCCATTCTCACCATGAATTCAGTGCGAGACAACGATGTGCAGTTGGCCGAAACCGAAGGTACGCCAACCCCTGGAGTTGTACTGCGGTTGGTAAAACTTAACGGCGAACTCGCAAAAGCCGACGAAGAAGGCGAAGTGCGGGCTAAGGGGCCCCAGATGTTTAAGGGCTATTTAGACGCTTCACTTGATGCTGATGCATTTGACGATGAAGGCTGGTTTCGTACCGGCGATATTGGTCTTATTGATCCTGACGGTCATTTACGAATTACTGGCCGCGTGAAAGACATCATTATTCGTCACGGTGAAAATATTTCCGCCAAAGAAGTAGAAGACTTATTGTTTACTCATCCAGATATTGCTGATGTTGCAGTAATTGGATTACCCGATCCCAAGACCGGCGAACGAGCCTGCGCGGTAATGACCTTGGCCGAAGGAGCCGATGCTCCGAGTTCGCAAGACTTATTTAAATTTCTTACCGAAGCGGGTCTCGCAAAACAAAAAGTTCCTGAACAGTTAGAGGTTGTCGAAGCGATCCCTCGTAACCCTTCCGGAAAAGTGTTAAAGCACGAGTTGCGCGCGCAATATAGCGATTAGGTCGTGCGGCGTAAGCGAGCCTGATCAACAAAAGTGTCAAAAATAGCCTGCTGATTAGCGTCAGTGGCGGTGGTGTCTTCGGGATGCCACTGCACGCTAACCACCCACGGCGCGTCGGGAGCAGAATATTCGGTGGCTTCGATTATTCCGTCGGACGAATGCGCAGTTGCCACCAAACCGGCGCCAGTTTCAGTTACCACTTGATGGTGATGGCTGGAGCACATTACCCGCGCCACTTTGGTGGCGGCGACAAGTCGAGTGTGCGCCGCGATTTCTACTTCGTGCATTACTTCACCATCATCAATTCCCGGTTGACCGTGAGCAATGAGATCGGTACGGGTGGATATGTCTTGGTCGAGCGAGCCCCCTAAAGCAACGTTTAGAAGTTGATGACCGCGGCAAATTCCGAGAATAGGCATCTGCCGAGCAATTGCTCCGTGCAAGAGGGCCAGTTCGGCCTGATCGCGTTCGCGATTTGCGCCCAGAATTTCTGCGCTCGCACTTTGGCCATAACTTTCCGGATCGATATCGCCGCCACCGAGCAGTAGCAATCCGTCAACCCGACCAAGGATGGAATCGATATTTTCGCGGTCGAGATCTTCGGTAAGAATTATTATCTCTTGCGAGCCCGCTCGTCGTAATGATTCGACGTAACGAATGGGAACTCCCACGGCATCGCTGAGCCAGCGACGAACCGCGCCTTTTTTTAGACGGGGGTACGAAGGTACGGCAATTAAAGGAAGCAGATTTTTACCCATTTTAAAATTGTTCGAAACAGCGCCGTCGTTCCCAGTCGGTGACTACATCACCAAACGCCGCCCACTCTTGCCGCGCGGTATTGACGAGATGATCGTGAACATGCGCACCAAACGATTCTCGTGCCATAGCGCTGGTAGCAAAACTTTCTATTGCTTCAACGATGGTGCCCGGAATGCGGAGTTTTTCATTAGCGGCATAAGCATTTCCCGCGAAAGGGGGGCCAGGGTCGGCTCCTTCGGCGATTCCTGCCAATCCGGCCGCGATGGTGGCGGCAAAAGCTAAATAAGGATTGCAGTCCGCGCCCGGTAAACGATTTTCGACTCGATGGCTTACGTCGTCATGGCCAACTACTCGAAAACCGCAAGTGCGGTTATCGGTTCCCCAAGCAATGGCGGTTGGAGCCCACGACTCGGCTTGGTAACGCTTGTAAGAATTAACCGTGGGCGCGTACATCCAAGTCAATTCTCGAGCATGGGCGAGTTGGCCACCGAGCCACCCTTCGAAAGCGACCGACATCGCTTGTGGTCGCGATTCGTCGTGCATCAATGGAGTTTTACCGTCGGTAGTCCAGATGCTCGAGTGAATATGACACGATGAACCGCTGTTGTTGATGTCGTACTTAGCCATAAATGTTATTGATCGATCTAACTGACCGGCAATTTCTTTAGCTCCATTTTTATAGATGGCGTGGTTGTCGGCCATGGTCAGGGCGTCGGCGTAGCGGATATTGATTTCGTGCTGTCCGGGTCCGGCTTCGCCCTTAGAGAATTCCACCGGTATTCCGGCTCCATCTATGCCGTTACGAATAGCCCTAATTACGTACTCGTCGCGAGTGGTTTGTAGAACGTGGTAGTCCTCGTTGTAGCCAGAGTGGAATTCAAGATTTTGATAGTTCTGGTCGCGAGCCTCTCGGTACGACTCATGGAAAAGATAGAACTCGAGTTCGGATGCGCACTTGATAAGAAAACCGGCATCCTTAGCTCGTTCAATCTGGCGCTGCAGAATGCGCCGAGGCGACACTTCAACTGGTTCACCGGTGAGAGTGTCGAATAAATCACACAGAACTAGCGCGGTTTTTTCTAGCCACGGAATAATTCGCAGAGTACTTAAGTCGGGTTGTCCCGAAAGATCGCCGTACCCAAGTTCCCAGTTAGCGTACTCATAGCCATCGAGTGGGTTCATGTCTACATCGAGCGCCAGCAGATAGTTGCAAGCTTCGATGCCATCACCCAGAACGTGGTCGATGAAGTAGTGGCCAGTAACTCGCTTACCCATAAGCCGACCCTGTAGATCGGTGAAGCACACGATTACGGTATCGACCGAGTCGTCGGCCACCATTTTAGTTATGGCCTTAGCGGTAAGAAGTCCTGAAGTCGCCGACACGGTTAATGCTCCTAATTAGTCTTCGGGGGTTACGTACGCGGCGGTAATTCCACCGTCTACCACTAAAGCAGTCCCCGTAATAAATGAAGAATCGTCGGAGGCAAGGAACAGCGCAGCTTTAGCAACCTCTTCCGCCCGACCGGGACGGCCCATAGGAATATGTACCAGTCGCCGCCGCGCCCATTCGGGGTTGGCCATAAGTTCGGCAAGTAAAGGGGTGTCGATGGGACCCGGGCATAACGCATTAGCCCGAATACCTTGACGAGCGTATTCAACGGCAATCTCGCGCGTCATAGCTAACACTCCACCCTTGCTTGCGGTGTAAGCGATTTGGGGGGTGGCGGAACCCATTAGAGCAACGAATGAAGCAACATTTATTATTGATCCTCCGCCCGATGCGAGTAATGCCGGTACTGCATACTTACAACCGAGCCAGACTCCTTTTAGGTTTATCGCTAAAACTTGGTCCCAAGTCGCGCTCGAAGTTTCGGTTAGACCGCCATCGTCGGCGGGAAATATGCCGGCATTATTGTAAACAATATGGAGAGCTCCGAAACGATCAACGGTGCTTTTCACCATGGCTTCTACTTGGGTTTCATCGGCGACATCGGCGGATATGAATTCGGCTTCACCGCCGGCGTCGGTGATGGCCAAAACGGTAGCGTTAGCGGCTTGAGCGTTTATATCGACGACCGCGATACGGGCCCCTTCGGCTGCGAATATTTGAGCCGCGACGCGACCCATGCCGGTGCCGGCTCCCGTAATGAGAGCAACCTTTCCTTGGAGTCGATCCATCCACCTATGCTGCCCCGAATGAGGTCGTCTAGTCACTTCGCGTATACCGCGTATACCGCGCATATCAGGACAAGAGTCCGTCGGTGTTGCGAGTCGAGGACATGTTGATGGGAGTAAAGGTTTCACTGACGATTTCTGGACTCGCCCGACTTTTTGGCGACGACCTCGCCGGCGTTCTTGATGTGGCTCGAGCGGCCGACGAGGCGGGCATCCATCAGTTGGTATTGCCCGATCATCTCGCGATCGGAAATCGCACCGACCGATATCCTTTCGGGAAGTTTCCGTATCCACCGGAAGAGCCTTGGCTTGAGCCGCTGACGACTTTGGCCGCCTTTGCCGCAGTTACCGAAAATATTCGCCTAGGAACGGGGATCTATATTGCGCCGTTGCGACCGGTATTGGTCGTGGCAAAAACCGTTGCCACTCTCGACGTGTTGTCGCGCGGTCGACTTGATCTCGGTTTAGGTACGGGTTGGCAACCGGAAGAATTCATCGAGCCGCGCGCTCCGTTCGTCGGTCGAACCGCGCGTACCGATGACATGATACGAGCGTTACTAAAACTGTGGTCAGAAGCCCCTCCGGTTTCGTTCACTTCACCGTCAGTGAACTTCGAAAATTTGTGGTGCGAACCTCGGCCGGTTCAAGCCGGAGGCATCCCGCTTTGGTTTGGTGGCGGTCCGACTCTCGCTACCGCGCGCCGCGTTGCCGAGTTGGGTACCGGTTGGCTTCCGGTTGGGGTGATGCAAATTGGTGAACTAGTCAAGGGCATAGAACTGCTGCGAGAAGCATTCGTAGTCGAAGGACGCGATCCGACCACGCTGGGAGTGCGAGCAGGCTTGCCGGCAGTAACTACCGATAGCGGAATGTTTGATCTAACCGCCACGCTGGCGCCTGTACCGGCTTTGGCCGATGTTGGTGTTACTACGGTTTCATTAGCGCTTGGTCGTTTTTTGAAAAATCGTACTGACATCAATCCGTTTCTGCGGGATTTAGGCGCGGCGTTTAATTGATTACCCGCGTTCAATTAGCCCGTTTAGGAACCTAAACTATTCGTAATGGGTTATTCGTAATGGACTATTCGTAATGAAATTTAAAAACTTTCGTGGGGTTGGTATCGGCCTAGTCGCAATTATTTTTGCCAGTTCATTGGTCTTTATAGACACCGTCTCCGCGCAGACAAACGAAAACATTAAATGGGAAAAATGTCGCGGTGGTGAATGCGGGCGTTTGACAGTGCCTCTCGACGATA